>NZ_JAVREJ010000003.1:0-476715 GCF_031845345.1 Pseudonocardia charpentierae
GTGCGTGTCGCTCAACGCCTGCTCGCACTCACCGCCGCGATCTGGCACAACCGCGCCACCGGCCAACCCGTCACCCGATCCCTGATCGCCTACGACCACTGATCGAGTTCGGACTTACTCGTCTAGGGCGTGACGTCGACGGACGTGCCGAGGTGGCCGATCAGGGGGCCGGCCTGCAGTTCAGGGCCGCGTCGAGCTGCTCGACGAGGTCGTCCGGCAGGGAGCCGTCGCCGCGCAGTGCCGCGGTGACGGCGTCGCGCAGGATCTTGCTGAACCGCGCGTAGCACGGGCCCTCCGGCCGGGGCTCCGCGTTCTCGACGGCCGAGCGCAGCTCGCCCGCGTAGTCGATCGCCGCTTTGACGTCCTTGTTGTCGTAGACGGTGCGGCGGGTGGCGGCGAACCCGCCGTTCACGAAGAGCGCCCGCTGGCTGGGCGCATTGGTGAGGAAGCGGACCAGTTCCGTGGCCGCCTCGGGGTGCGCGCTGTGCCGGGCGACGGCAAGGTTCTGACCACCGAGCACGCTCCCACCGGGCAACTGGGCGACCTTGAACTCCCGCTCGGCCGCAGACGATTCGCCGGACCGGGCGGTGAGCGTGCGGTAGGTGACCGGCCAGTTCCGCAGGAACAGCGTCTTGCCCTCGCGCATGGCCTCGGTGGACCGCTGCTCCTCGTAGCCGATCGACGTCGGAAGCATGACCTTCGCGTTCTCGCGCTGGTTCCCGTCGTCGTTCTCGTTCCTGACCCGGAAGCGGTCGACGACCTCCTTGAGATCCCGTCCGTCGAACGGGAGACGGCCGGACTCGTCCACCTTGATCGTGGTGGTGACGTCGCGCAGGGCCTCCAGCACGTTCACCGTGAGGCCCTCGTAGTTGTCGAGCTGGGTGGTGTAGCCGGCCTCGAGGAGCGGGTCGTGGTCCGGCGACTCGAGCACCCTGCGCGTCTCGGTCACCATCATGTCCCAGCTCGCGGGCGGTGCGACCAGGTCGGCGCGGTAGTAGAGCAGCCCGGCGTCGGTGTTGAACGGCAACGCCCACAGCTGCTCGCCGCTGAACGGGATGCCGTCGAACCGGGGCTCGTAGAGGCAGGTGTCGAGCGGACGGGACAGGAAGTCGTCGGTGGGCACGCCCGACAGCGGGACGATGTAGTCGTTCTCGGCGAACTCGGCGGTCCACGTGACGTCCAGGTTGTAGATGTCGACGCGACCCGCCGGGTCCTGCGCGCGTCGGACCATCTCGTTGCGCTGCTGGTCGGCGTTCCCGCTGAGCTCGACGATGCTGGCCGGTATCTCCGGGTGGACCTCGTTCCACAGGTCGACGCGGGCTTGCCGCTGCTTGCCCGTGCTGTCGTCGCGGCCGCTCAGGATCACCAGCTCGCCGGTCCACGATGCAACGGGCGTAGGTCGCGTCGCCGCCAGGAGCCACGCGACCAGGCACAGGCACAGGGCCACGCCCACCACGGCGACATACATCTAGTTCAGCCGGCCGATCCAGTTCAGCACCCGGGGCCCGCCCTAGTCGTCGATGATCTGGGTGACGCGCGGCCCGACACCGGAAGGGATCTCGGCGTAGCACGCGCCGCCGGTGTCGGCGGTGAGCGACTCCAAGGGCCGCGCCGCGCAGCTCGTGCCCCCGATCGCGATGACGAAGACCCGCACCTTGCCCTCGCGGGCGACGGTGAGCAGGTCGTCGGGTGCTCGCGTACTCGTGGTGTCCTCCCCGTCGGTGACCACGATCAGCTTGGTGACCGTGCTGTCGTTGCTCGGGCCCAGCTCGAGCACACCCTCCGCTGTGGCGTCGAACAGCGGCGTGTCCCCGCCCGGGGTCGCCCGGCCCAGCTCCGCGACGATCGCGCCGCGGCGCCCGTCGTCGAGCGGGCCCACGGGCACCACCCGGCGGGTGCCGCGCCCGGAAACGTCAGCCGGGAACAGCCACAGGCCGACCTCGTTGTCGCCACGGGCCCGGACGACCGCGCGGCCGACGCCCTCCGCGACGGCCTGCAGCCGGGTTGCCGACGTGGGTGGCACCGGTTCCTTCATCGAACCGGAGACGTCGAGGGCGACGAGCACCCGGCTGGTCCGACGGGCCTGGACGAACGCGTTCCTCGTCGCGTCGACCGCGGCGGGCGCGAGCTGGACCGGGGTGCGAGCGGGGTCCTGCTGCGCTCCCGCTGCGGCGAACGACGCGGGGGCGACGGCAGCACCGACGGGGCGCAGCCCGGCGTCCTCGAGGGCCCGCCGGCCGGGTTCGTCGCCGAGCCACCGCTGCAGGTCGCGTACGGCCACCGCCCGCCGGGAGCCCTCGGGGGTCCACCCGAAACGGACGAGCTGCTGTGCGAGGGCGAGGTCCTGCGGGTAGAGCGCGACCAGTTGATCGGCGCCGACGTGGGGACGGTCGGCGGCCCCGCACGATCCACCGAGGGCCAGGCCGCGGTTGAACCGCACCATGTCGCGCTCGGACATGACCACGGCCGCCTCGGGTGCCTCGAGCTGTCGGTAGCGGCACAGCACGTCCGGGCTGTCGGCGGGCAGCGGATACTGGTCACGGTCGAGCGAACGGCCGATCACCCGCTCGACGGCGCGGCCGCCGGTACCGGCGGGGCCGTAGAGGGCCGCCGTCGCGACGTTCGCGAGCACCGAGATGTTCGGGTCGGCGCGCACGACTCCGAGCCCTGCGGCGTCCGCCTGCTCGACGATCTGCGGCCAGGGTGGCACCTGTTCCGGAAGCTGCTTGCGGGCGTCGGAGCGGACGGCCAGGATCACGGGGGAGACGGCGATCGTCGTGTCCTCGACGATCTCCCGGGTCCGGATCCGCTCCTCGAGTCGCTGGACTTCGACGTCGGAGTCGGGAAACCAGACGTCCGGGCGGGGGCCGACGTCACGGGCGGGGTTGACGATGTTGTTCTCCTCGGTGGCCCAGCTGCGGGACACGGCGGCCGTGGCCGCGATGTCGGGCGTCGCGTAGACGTAGGCGTCGACGGCGGCGCACCCGCCGTCGCGCGACGCCGTCCACCGCTCGTAGCCCTCCACGAGCTCGATGGTGGGGGCCAGCCCGCTTGGTGAGGTGAGGACGGTCAGCGCGGTGGTCTGGGGGCAGCCGAACACCCTCCGGTCGAGGGCGCGCAGTGCGGGCGGCCCGGCGAAGTAGGCGAGCCCGATGGTGAGCACGATGGGTACCGCGATGCGGACGTGGTCCTTCTTCGGCTTCCACGGATGTAGCTGCTTGACCTTGCCGAGGTGCTGGAGAAGCCACGCGAGGACGGGAAAGACGGCCCCGCCCGCGACCAGTCCCAGAAACGCGGCCCCGACCAGGAGGAGGGCCCAGGCGGAAGCGCCTCCGGCCGCCCGTCGGACAGCTCGACCAGGACGGCGCCGACGAACGACACCGCGGACACCCCGGCGATCTGCGGCTTCGACGGGGTGGCGTCGTCGCTCACGATGCCTCCCGTCGGCTACGACGCGTGTCCGCCGAACGGCGGAAGCGTCACCATAATGCAGGCGGTCCGACACGCGTCGTCACGTCCCGTCATCGCTGTGGCACCCGATCGTGGCGCGCCGAGGCACGGAACGTCGCCGCGTTCGGGGCGATGGTCGTCGGCAGAGTGACCGAGGCGGCCTGGGACGCTCGCCGTGGCGAATCCCACACCGGGCTGGTCACCCGCACAGACCGGCGACCGCCGGACGAGGCCGTTCGCGGGGACGCCAAGGATCGGACGGTAAGCGGGCGTCGGCCATACACGTCCTCAGTGGAAAGCGTAGGTGCCCCTGTCGCCACTCGCGCGTCGATGCGTGGGGAAGGTCGACTCGCGGGCGTTCGGACGCCGGGTTCTCCTCGTGTCTCCGCCGATCTCGCGGCGGTCAGGCGGAAGGAACCGGCGATGCGACACCACCACACGACCAGGCCACGAGCGGCCCGCGTGGCTGGATCGCGCGCGTGACGGCGGCACAGCAGGGCCGCACCGGTGTGGCCGTGATCGGCCTCGGTGGAGCCGTGGCCACGACTGCGGTCGCGGGCGTCGAGCAGATGCGCCTGGGCTCGTCGACGACGGCCGGGCTGCCGTTCGCGCACCGTGAGGACCTCGTCCCGTACGAGGCGCTCGTGTTCGGCGGGTGGGACCTCGACGCCGACGACCTGGCCAAGGCCGCCCACGTGCACCGCGTGCTCGAGCCGGCCCAGATCGAGGCGGTCGCCGAGCAGATGGAGCGGATCAGGCCGTGGCCTGCGGTCGCCGACCCTGCCTGGTGCCGCAATGCGACGGGGACGAACGTGGTCGGGATCGGCCCGCTGCGGGAGCGGGTGGCGCACGTGCGGGCCGACCTGCGCCGCTTCCGGGAGAGCGAGGGGCTGGACCGCGTCGTCGTGGTCAACCTCGCTTCGACCGAGGCGTGGCCGGATCTGACCTCGGCGGTGCTCGCCGACCTCGACACGTTCGAGAAGGGGCTCGACGCCGACGAGTCCGTGATCACGCCGGGGATGATCTACTGCTACGCGGCGATCACCGAGGGCTGCCCGTACGTCAACTTCACGCCCAGCTTCACCGACGTGCCCGCGCTGCTCGAGCTGGCGGATCGTGAAGGCGTCCCGGTCGCGGGCAAGGACGGCAAGACGGGGCAGACGTTCATCAAGACCGTGCTCGCGCCGGCGTTCCGATCGCGCGCGCTCCAGGTCGAGGGCTGGTACTCGACGAACATCCTCGGCAACCGGGACGGGATGATCCTCGACGACCCGTCGTCGCTCGCCAGCAAGCTCGACACCAAGGGCTCGGTGCTCGACTCGATCCTCGGCTACGACGTCGAGGACCACATCGTGCGCATCGACTACTACCGGCCCCGCGGCGACGCCAAGGAGGCGTGGGACAACATCGACCTGGTCGGTTTCCTCGGCCAGCGGATGCAGCTCAAGGTCGACTTCCTGTGCCGCGACTCGATCCTCGCGGCGCCGCTCGTGCTCGAGCTCGTGCGGTTGATCGCCGAGGCGCACCGGCGCGGCGAGGGCGGCCCGCAGGAGCAGCTCGGGTTCTTCTTCAAGGCCCCGGTCACGCAGGTCGGCAAGTCGCCGGAGCACGCGCTGCACGTCCAGGAGCGGATCCTGCTCGACTGGCTGGACCGCCGTTGACGGCAGTGGCTTCCGGCGTCCCCGAGGGCCGGCTCGCCTCGGTCCCCGGCCCGTTCCGCGAGGTCGGGGACCTCAAGCGGGTCCGGGTGGCGCACGCCCGGGGCTCGGTGGCGGAGCGGGCGTTCGTCCGGAGCTGGGCGGCGCTGGTCGGCGGTGCCGACCCGGCACGGGTCGCCGCGGCGGAGTGCGCGGCGGCGCTGGCGGGGGCCCGTCTGGCGGGGGTGGACGCGGCCGTGCTGCGCGAAGCGGGCCTGACGCCGGACCAGGCGGCCGACGTGTTGGCACGTGCCGTGGACGAGGTGGCCGGAGGCCTGCACCCGGCGACGGTCGACCGGGCGCGGGCGGCGCTGCCCGTGCTGTCGTCCACGACCGCAGGGGCCAGGAACCAGGACTGCGCGGTGCCGGGCTTCGTGGAGGCGCTCTGCCGCCAGCCGCGCGCGGGCGCGACGGCACCGGGCCGCCCGCGGCTGATCGTCGAGCCGCCCGAGAACCACGCCGAGCACTGCTGGGCCGTCGCCGTCTACGGCGCCCTGCTCGCCGACGACGTCGACGCCGACCCGGCCGATGCGTTCCTCCTCGGCCTGGCCCACCACCTGCACAACGCGGTGCTGCCCGACGCCGGGTTCGCGGGGGAGATGCTGCTCGGCCCGTACCTCGAGCCGGTGCTGGAGCGGCTGACCGAGCGCGAGCTCGTGACCCTGCCGGGCGCGCTCGCGCAGCGGGTCCGCGAGCTCCTGGGGTACCGCGCCGACGCCACCACGCCCGTCGGTCGCGCGTTCCATGCCGCGGACGTGCTCGACCGCGTGCTGCAGTGCCACCACCACGCCCGGGCGGCGGGTTTCACCGCCGAGCAGGCGCTCGGGGACCTGGAGCTGGTGCACGCCGGTCCGGTCGCCGACTACCATCACGCGGTGCTGGCCGCGGCGGGCCTGTGACGGCGGCATCGGTGTGGTGCGGCCCGGCCGGCGTTCCGCTCCATGCCGACACCCGGTCCACGCTGCACGACGGCGAGCGTCGCTGGCCGGTGGTCGCGGGCATCCCGTGGCTGCGGGAAGGGCGCGACGACGTGCGGGAACGGGCCGTCGCCGCGCTCGACGCCGGCGACGCCGACGGTGCGGCGGTGGTGCTGCTGGCCGACGCCGACGACTGGTGGGACACCCCGCCACCGCCGGATGCGCAGCTGCGCGGCGCGCTGGCGGCAGCGACCCTGCGCGACGCCGTCGACCTGCTCGGGTTCGGGCGGGTCGGCACCTATTTCGTGCACCGGTGGAGCGACCCGAGCTGGCTGGCCGCGCTGGCGCTGACCGCGGCGCACCCGCCCGCGGGGCGTCCGGTCGTCGACCTTGCTTGCGGCGCGGGACACCTGCTGCGCCACCTGGCGCTGCACGGCCACGGTGCGAACCCTGGGGATCTGACCGGGGTGGACGTGGTGTTCGCGAAGCTGTGGCTGGCCCGGCGGTTCGTGCTGCCGACCGCGGTGCCGGTGGCACTGGTGTGCGCCGACCTCACCGCGCCGTGGCCGCTGCCGCCCCCGACGGGACCGCGGCACGTCGCCTGCCACGACGCGCTGTACTTCCTCGACGGCAAGGAGGCCTTCGTCGCCGCGGCGCGCCGGCACGCAGGCGACGGGGGAGCGGTGCTGCTCGGGCACTGTCACAACGCACTCCATCCGGCGGGCCGGGCGGGCCGCCCGCTCGACCCGGACGGCTGGCTGGCCCTGCTTCCGGGGGCCGCGGCGTACGCCGAGGAGGAGCTGACGGCGGCCGCCGCGACCGGACGCCTGCCCGACCCGGCCGACGACGCGGCGCTGGCGGCGACCGAGGCCGTCAACCTGGCCCTCGACGAGGCCGGCGGCCCACCCGAGCCCGCGCTCCTCGCGCCGGGACCCGGCGCCGCACTGTCGCGCAACCCGCTCTACGCCGACGGCGCGCGCCGCTGGCCGGGGGACCGTTGGGCCGCCGAGTACGGCCTGCGGGCGGAGACGTACCTGCCGGAGCGGTGGACCGACCTGCCCCCGGGCGACGCCGTCCACCGGCGCCTCGTCCTCGACCTCCCGGAGGCGTGGTGAGCAGCTCGGCGGGCGGCGTCCCCATGCAGCGAAAGCGGCTTTCGGTGCAGTCAACGCACTCAAAGCCGCTTTCGCTACATCCCGGATCACCGGTGCGGTGGGGGATCGTCGGGTGCGGGTGGGTCGCCCGCGACCACCTGCTGCCCGGGCTCCGGGCGACGCCGACGGCGCGGCTCGTCGGCGCCTGCGACCGCGACGTCGTGGCTGCCGCCCGGCTCGCCGCCGGGCACGACGACGTGTTGGCCACCGCCGACCTCGACGCTCTTCTGTCCCGGCCCGGGCTTGACGCCGTGTACGTCGCCACCCCCAACTCCGCGCACCTGCCCGTGGTCGCGAGGGTCGCCGCCCGCGGGATACCCGTGCTGTGCGAGAAGCCCCTGGCCGCGGACGTCGACGACGCCGCCGAGATCGTGGCCGCCTGTGCCGGGACCCTGGCCGGCACCGCGTTCGACCAGCGGTTCCATCCCGCCCACCGGCGGATCGCCGAGATCGTCGCCGCCGGTGAGCTCGGCACCGTCACGGCCGTGCGGATCGTCTACGCCTGCTGGTTGCCGCCCGACTGGAGCCCGGACGGTTCGTCGAACGACAACTGGCGCGTGGACCCGGCCCGCGCAGGCGGCGGCGCGCTGGTCGACCTCGCCCCGCACGGCATCGACCTGGTGGGCGCGCTGCTCGGCGGTGACGACCTGACCGAGCTACACGTCCTGCTCCAGCGGCGCGTGCACGCTTATCCCGTCGACGACGGTGCCGTCATCGCCGGACGTACCGCCGGCGAGGCCCTGTTCTCGGCCCACGTCGCCTTCAACACCCCGGACGCGCTGCCGCGCCGCCGCCTCGAAGTGGTCGGCACCCGGGCGCAGCTCGTCGCGCAGGACACGATGGGCCAGACCGCGGGCGGCCGGCTCACCCGGTACGACGCCGACGGCACCGCCCTGGACGTCCCGTTCGACACCGCGACGAGCCCCTTCGCCGCGCAGCTCGCGGCGTTCTCCGCCGCCGTCGCCGGCACCGCCGACTGGCCCTGGCCGCTCGAGCGCGACCTGCGCCTACACCGCCTCCTGCACGCCGCCATCGCCCACAGCGCGATCACCCACACCGCCACCGAGAGGAGCTGACATGCCGCTGCGTCCCTACTCCTGCGCCAACTGCGGGCACTGGCAGCGCTGGTTCGCCGAGCCGCCCTTCTGCCCGGTCTGCACGGATGTCCGCAACGCCCTGCCCGACAACGGCTGGGAGTGGATCACTCCGGACGACCTCGCCGACCGGCAGGCCCGGTGGACGCAGGTCGCGCCGGGTGTCTGCGGGTACTGGGTCGAGCCCCAGGTCGGGCTGGGCACCACCGGCTGGGTGATCGAGACCGACGGCGGGCTCATCGGGTGGGAGGGCGCCGGCTTCTACCCGCCCGCGGCGCTCGGCGAGCTGCGCCGCCGCGGCGGGCTGGTCGCGCTGGGCGCGAGCCACGTGCACGGCTACGGCGCGCTGTGGCAGCTGCAGGACGAGCTGGCGCCGCCGGTGGTGGCGATCGGCGTCGACGACCTGCAGTGGACCAAGGCGTTCCGCGTCACCTGGCCCACTGACGACCGCCACGAGCTTGCCCCCGGCCTGGTCATGCACCGCTCCGGCGGCCACTTCCCCGGCCACACCGTGCTGCACGACGAGCGCCGCGGGATCCTGTTCGTCGGCGACCTGCTCAAGGTCGACCTCGAGGGCGAGACGCCCGTCGGCCTGTCGTGCCACAAGGCGTACCACGCCCAGATCCCGCTGTCGCACGCCGAGATCCGGCAGGCCCGGGCGCTGGTCGAGCGGCTGGAGTTCGACGCCGTCGCCACGCCGTTCGAGTTCGCCGCGCCGGTGTCGACCAAGCAGGTGCTGGCGCTGTTCGACCGCCAGCTCGCGGGGCAGCCGATCGCCGGCCCGATCCCGCTCGCGGAGCTGGGATGAGCGCTGTGTCCGATACAACTCCGGCGAATCGCTACCTCGCGTCGTTCCCGCCCGGCGAGGTCGTCGAGTTCCCGGTGGCGGGGCTGGATGTCCTCGACGTCGAGCTGCACAACGCCGCCCTGCCGACGACCTCCCGGCACCCGGGCGGCAGCGGGCTCGGGTACGGCGCGACGCGCGAGGAGGCGCGCACGGGCGCGCTGGGCGAGATGGCCGAGATGGCGCTGTCCGCCCGCGCGCTGGCGGGTGCGCCGCGCGTCGAGGCGTCATTCGCCGACCTGGTGCGCAAGGAGGGTGCCGGACGGGTGCAGGACCCGCGCACCCTGGCGCTGGAGGCGGGCAGCCCCTACGACGACGACCGCGTGCTGCAGTGGCTGCCGATGACCCGGCTGCGCGACGGCGAGTCGGTGCTGGTGCCCGCGGAGCTGGTGGCGTCGTCCGCCGGCGACCTGCCGGGCCCTCCGCCGCCGGGCGGATGGCTCACGACCGTGATCAGCAACGGCCAGGGCGCGGGGTTCGACGCCGAGCGGGCCGTGGTCCACGCCGTGCTCGAGGTGCTGCAGCGCGACGGCAACGCGACCACGTACCGCGCGATGGACCGCGGCGTCGTCGTCGACCTCGACGGTCTGCGCGACCCCGACGCGCTCGCCCTGCTCGCCCGGCTCGACGCCGCCGGCATCGACGTGACGGTCAAGCTCGCGAGCACGGACCTCGGCGTCGTCGACGTGTACGTCGTCGGGTGCTCCCGCGACGCGTCCGAGCCGGTCCCGATCATGGCGACGGCGAGCGGCGAGGCCGCGCACCCCGACCGGGACGCGGCGGTCCGCAAGGCGCTGCACGAGTTCGCCGCCGCCCGGGGGCGCAAGGCCTTCATGCACGGACCGCTGGACGTCGTGGCACGCGCGACCCCGCCGGGCTACCTGGACGACTGGCTCGCCGGGCACCCGCCGGAGCGGCTGGTCGCCGAGGACCGGGCACTGTCGGCGATGCTCGACTGGACGGCGCTGGGCACGCCCGCGCTCGTGGACCTGCTGCGCGGCACCGTGCTGGCCCACCGGTCGACGGTGCGGCTGACCGACCTGCCGACCTGGACCGGGAGCGATCTGCACGGCCACGTCGTCGGCGGCCTCCACGACCGCGGGTTCGACGTGCTCGTGCACCTGCGGCCCTCGGACGGCGACGCCGTCGCCGCCAAGGTGCTGGTGCCCGGCTGCGAGGTCGAGACGATGTCGTACGGGCGGATCGGCGAGCGCGGCGTCCGCAGGCTCCGGGACCGCGACGACCCGCTGGTCGCGGTCGGCGCCGACCCGGGCGGTTGGGGGCGCGTGCACCTCACCGCCGCCGCGGAGGAGCGGCTCGGGGGCCCGGCGTGGTTCGACAACGACGGAGCGCGCCGCCGCGTCGGCGCGCTGTACCCGCTGTACCGCGAGCCCGGACGCCACGTCGTGGCCCAGGTGCTCGACAAGAGAGAGGTTCGATGATGCTCCGCTACGCCTACAACACCAACGGGCTGACCAGCCACCGCCTCGACGACGCGGTGGCCCTGCTCGCCGACTGCGGCTACGACGGCGTCGCGCTGACCCTCGACGTCGGCCACCTCGACCCGTTCGCGCCGGACCTGGCCGCCCGAGTCACCGCGCTGCGCCGCCGCCTCGACGGACTCGGCCTCGGCAGCGTCGTCGAGACCGGAGCGCGGTTCGTGCTCGACCCGCGTCGCAAGCACCGTCCCACCCTGATCGACGCCGACGGTGAGGACCGGGCGCGCCGACTGGCGTTCCTCAGCACGTGCATCGACGTCGCCGCCGAGCTGGGTAGCGAGGCCGTGTCGTTCTGGGCCGGCGTGCCCGAGCCCGGCCAGGACGACGGCGCGTGCTGGGACCGGCTCGTCGACGGGGTGGGTGCCGTCGTCGCCTACGGGCAGGAACGGGGCGTGACCTGCGCGGTCGAGCCCGAGCCCGGGATGCTCGTCGGCGACTGCGACGACTGGGCCCGCCTCGCCGCGGCCGTGCCGGGCCTGACGCTGGCGTTGGACACCGGCCACTGCCTCGTCGACGGGCGCTGGGAGCCCGACGCCGCCGTCCGGGAGTTCGCGGCGTCGCTGGGGGCGGTGTCGATCGCCGACATGCCGCGCGGGATCCACGAGCACCGCGCCCCCGGCGAGGGCGACATGGACTTCCCCGCCGTGCTCGGCGCCCTGACCGACGTCGGCTACCAGGGGCTGGTGTCGCTGGAGCTGTCGCGGGACGCCCACCGGGCCGACACGCTCGTTCCCGACGCGCTCGCCGCCGTGCGGGCCGCCGAATCGGAGCGGGTCGCCGCATGAGGCCGCAACAACTGAGAGTGGGTTTCGTCTCCCGCCGCTACTGGCCCGCGGTGTCGGGGATGAGCGCCTACGCCGAGAACCTGATGCGCCACCTCGTCCGGCAGGGTCACGAGGTGACCATGGTGTCGCAGTACCGCGGCGACCCGGCCGGTCGCGCCGTCTACGGCGGCGGCCCGCCGCCTGCCGACCGCGTGCCCGACGGCGTCGAGGTCGTCGCCCTGGAGGCGCTCGGCGAGCAGCGGGTCGGTGCGGGCGAGCCCGCCGACTTCGAGGCCGACGTCGACACCATGACCCGGACGGTGCTGGACCTGCACGAGCAACACCCGTTCGACATCCTGCACGCCCAGTACGCCTACCCCAACGGGCTCGCGGTGCTCCGCGCGGCGCGGGCGGCCGGCCTGCCCGCGGTGGTGTCCGTGCAGGGCGGCGACGGGCACTGGGTCGGCACCTGCTGCAGCACGCACCGCGACCTCGTCCGCGCCGTGTTCGCCCACGCCCCCGCGCTGCTGATCGGGTCGCGGTCGTTCGCGGGCGAGGTCTGCGAGCGGCACGGCGTCGACCCGGAGCGGTTCACCCTCGTGCCGGGGGCGACCGACGCGGAGCGGTTCACCCGGTCGAACACCGACGCGCACGTCTCCGACCCCGCCGTGCTGCTCTACCACGGACGGGTCGACCGCCGGAAGGGCGTGCTCGACCTGCTGGAGGCCGTGCGGCTCCTGCTCGCCGACGGGGTGGCGGTGCGGCTGCTCGTGTCCGGCATCGGCCCGGACGTCGACGCCGTGGGGGAGGGGATCACGCAGCTCGGGCTCGACGGCCACGTCGAGGTCCTGGGCGCGGTGCCGTACGAACGCGCTCACGAGGTCTACCGCCGCGGCGAGGTCTTCGTCAGCCCCACCTACGCCGAGGGGTTCTCCAACACGATCCTCGAGGCGATGGCGACGGGGCTACCGGTGGTGTCGACCGACGTCGTCGGCGTGCGCGACTGCGTGCGGCCGGACGAGAACGGCGTGCTCGTGCCGCCCGCCGACCCGCCCGCGCTGGCCGCCGGGATCCGCCGTGTGCTCGACGACCCCGCGCTCCGCAGGCGGATCGCCGACCAGGCGTACGACGACGTGCACCGGTACTGGTCGTGGCCGGTCGTGGCGGGGCGGATCACCGACGTCTACGCGGACCTCCTGGCCCGCGACGTCAAGGTCCCCGAGATCCCGGACCCGCCCCGCGACCCCTCGTGCCGGTTCCGGGCAGCCCCACACCTGCTGTGAGGCCCGCACCTGCGGTGCGGGCCGCCGTCGCGGTGTCGCCGCACCTCGACGACGCGGTCTTCTCGGCCGGAGGGACGCTCGCGGTGCTCGCCGCCGGGGGGTGGCGGGTGCAGGTCGTCACGTGCTTCACCGCGAGCGTCGCCGACCCGTCGCCGTTCGCCTTGTCGACCCAGCTCGACAAGGGGCTCGCCGCGGACGTCGACTACATGGCGCTGCGCCGGGCCGAGGACGCCGCCGCCGTGGCTCTGCTCGGAGCCGAGCCACTGCACCTGCCGCTGGCCGAGGCGCCGCACCGCGGCTACACCAGCGCGCCCGACCTGTTCGCCGGACGGCACACCGACGACGACGTGGCCGGTCCGCTCGCGGACGCGCTGGCCTCTCACGTGCGCGGCGCCGACCTCGTCCTCGCCCCTCAGGCGATCGGCGACCACGTCGACCACCGCGTGGTCGCCGACGTCGTCGCCGCGCTGCGACCGGACGCGCTGTTCTGGCGCGACACCCCGTATGTCCTGCGGCGGCCGGACGCGTCGGCGTGGCAGGGCGTGCCGCGAGGCGTCGAGCAGCCCGTGGGGATCGCGGCGCACCTCGGGACCAAGGCCGCCGCCGCCCGGCGCTACGTGACGCAGCTGGGCTTCCAGTTCGGCGGGCCCGACCAGGTGGCGGCGGACCTGGAGGCGTTGGCCCGCCAGGAGGCAGGACGGATGGATGCACCGGAGCCGTGCGAAGTGTTCCGGGCAAGGTCGGGAATCCGGCTGTGAAGGTCCTCATCACCGGGGGCGCCGGCTTCATCGGCAGCACCGTCGCCAGCGCCTGCCTCGACGCCGGCCTGGTTCCCGTCGTGCTCGACGACCTCAGCACGGGCCGCCGGGAGTTCACCGCCGGCCGCCACAGCTACGAGGGGACGATCACCGACGCCGCCCTCCTCGACCGGATCTTCGACGAGCATCCCGACGTGGCGGCGGTCGTGCACTGCGCCGCCCGGATCGTCGTGCCCGAGTCGGTGGCCCACCCCGCCGGCTACTACGACAACAACGTCGTCGGCACGCTGCGACTGGCGCAGCACCTCGCGGCGCGGGGGTGCACCCGCCTGTTGTTCAGCTCGTCCGCGTCGATCTACGCGTCACCCGAGGGCGGCTCCGCCGTCGACGAGACGGCCCCGCTCGCCCCCTCGAGCCCCTACGCCCGGTCGAAGGCGATGGCGGAGCAGATCCTGGCCGACGTCGCCGCCGCCGGTGACCTGCGCGTGCTCTCCCTGCGCTACTTCAACCCCATCGGCGCCGACCCGTTGCTCCGCACCGGCCTGCAGCACCGCCTGCCGACCCACGCGCTGGGCCGGCTCATCACCGCCCACGAGTCCGGAACGCCGTTCACGGTGGCCGGCACGGACTGGCCGACCCGAGACGGCTCGGCGATCCGCGACTTCGTCCACGTCTGGGATCTCGCTCGCGCGCACGTCGCCGCGCTCCTGCGGTTCGACGCCGCGCTGGAAGGGGCCAGCCAGCGAGCCCTCAACCTGGGCACGGGCAGCGGTACGACCGTGTGGGAACTGGTGGAGGCGTTCTGCAGCGTCGCGGGCGACCTGAAGGTGGAGGAGGGGCCGCGCCGCCCGGGGGACGTCGTGGGCGCCTACGCCCACTCCGGCAGCGCGAAGCGTCTCCTCGGCTGGCGCGCGGAGCGATCGCTCGAGGACGGCGTCCGGGACGCGCTCGCGTGGAACGCCCGGCGGCCCGCGGTACTGGGCGGCTGACGACGGCTCGCTCAGACGAAGGCGGAGATGCCGGTGAGGGCGCGGCCGACGATGAGCGAGTTGATCTCGCGGGTGCCCTCGAAGCTGTAGATGGCCTCGGCGTCGTTGGTGTAGCGGGTGACGTGGTGGTCGAGGAGGACGCCGTTGCCGCCGAAGACCTCGCGGGCCCAGCCGACCGTCTCGCGGGTGGCGGTGGTGACGTACATCTTCGCCAGCGAGACCTGCTCCTCCTGCATGTCGCCGGCTTGGGCGAGTTCGGCGAGCCGGGCGCACATCGTGAGCGAGGCGGTGGTGTTGGCGAGCATGCGGGCGAGGAGGTCCTGGACGAGCTGGAAGCGGGCGATGGGCCGGCCGAACTGGGTGCGACGGGTGGCGTAGGCCAGGGCGTGCTCGAAGGCGCCGCGGCCGGTGCCGGCGGCCTGCCAGGCGACCATGAGCCGCGTCGTGCGCAGGACGCGGGCGGTGTCGGCGAACGAGTTGGCGTGCTCTAGCCGGTTCGCCTCGGGGACGCGGCAGTCGTCCAGGGTGATCAGGGCGTTCTGCATGATCCGCAAGGCGGTCTTGCCGTGCATCTTCTCCGTGGTGAAGCCGGGGGTGCCGCGTTCGACGACGAAGCCCTTGACCTGCCCGTCGGCCTCGTCGCGGGCCCAGACGACGACGAGGTCGCACCAGGTGGCGTTGCCGATCCACTTCTTGACGCCGTTGAGCACCCACGTGTCGCCGTCCCGCCGCGCGGTCGTCGCGAGGCCGCGGGCGGCGTCGGAGCCGACGTCGGGTTCGGTCAGGGCGAACGCGCCGATCTTCTCCATCCGGGCCATCGGTGGCAGCCAGCGCTGCTTCTGCTCCTCCGACCCGCAGAGCGCGATCGTGCCCATGCCCAGGCCGTCGTGGCCACCGAAGAAGACCGCCAGCGACGGGTCGATCCGGGCGAGCTCGACGTTCAGCAGGCCGTGGAACAGTTCGCCCTGGCCCGGGCAGCCGTAGCCGGTAAACTTGCTGCCTGCGAGGTTCATCTTCGCCAGCGCCGGCACGATCTGTGCCGGGAACTCGGCCCGCTCCCAGTGCTCGGTGATGACCGGCGCGATGTCCGTCTCGAGGTAGTGGCGGACGTCGGCGAGGAGCGCCCTCTGGTCGTCCGGGAGCAGGGCGAGCAGGTTGTAGAAGTCGCCCCGGTTCGGCGGGACCGGCGAACTGCCGCTCCACGCGTCGGCCGGCTCCTCCGTCATCGTCGTCGTCCTCTCGAGCAGCGCAGGTCGGGCGGTGTCAGCGGCCGGCGGGAGCTGCCGCGGTCTCCGGATCGACGGTGAGGTCGGTGGTCGAGGTCTCGCGCAGGGCGAGGATGCAGCCGATGCAGAGCAGGCAACCGGCGGCGATGATGATCGAGATCGTGGTCGTGCTGCCGCCGCCTGCGAGGACCGAGGCGAAGACGAGGGGTGCGATGCCGCCGCCGAGGCCGGCGAACTGGTAGCCCAGCGACGCACCGGTGTAGCGGGACCCCGTGGAGAACAGCTCGGTGTAGAGCGCGGCGAGGGGCCCGTACCAGGCAGGGTGCACGACGCCCTGGCCGAGGACGATCGCGAGGGTAAGCAGGGCAACCGAGCCGCTGTCGACCATCGGGAACAGAACGAAGGAGTAGACGGCCATGGCGATCGCGCCGGCGATGACGACCGGCTTGCGCCCCACGCGGTCGGACAGCGCGGCGTAACCGATGATCCCGAAGATCGCCACGAACGAGGACAGGGTCAGCGCGTTGAGCACCGTCGACCGCGCGAAGCCGGCCTGCACGGCGTAGGAGATCAGGAAGGTGGTGATGGCGCCCTGCGCGACGAAGGCGCCGAAGCCGACCCCGATCGACAGCAGGAGGTTGCGCGGGTGGTGCCGGAGCACCTCGAGCAGCGGCGGCTTGGCGGGCTTCCCGGCGGCGGCTGCCTCCGCGAACACGGGCGTCTCTTCGACGCGGGCCCGGACGAACAGGCCGACGGCGAGCAGCACGACGCTCAGCAGGAACGGGATCCGCCAGCCCCAGGCCAGGAAGGCCTGCTCACCGGTCAGGGACGCGGAAGCGGCCAGCACGAGGGTCGAGAGCACGACGCCGCTCGGGGCGCCGGCGTTGGTGAAGCTGGCCCACAGACCGCGGCGTGAGGTCGCGTGCTCGGCGGACATCAGCACCGCACCGCCCCACTCGCCACCGACGGCGATGCCCTGCACGACGCGCAGGAGCACGAGCAGGATCGGCGCCCACACGCCGACCTGGGCGTAGGTCGGCAGCACGCCGATCAGGGTGCTGCCTACCCCCATCAGGGTCATGCTCAGCACCAGCATCTTCTTGCGACCGATCCGGTCGCCGAAGTGGCCGAACACGATCCCGCCGAGCGGCCGGGCGAAGTAGCCGGTGGCGAGCGTGCCGAAACTGGCGACCGTGCCGACCAGCGGATCGAGGTTGGAGAAGAAGACCTTGTTGAACACCACCGCGGAGGCCGTGGCGTACAGCAGGAAGTCGTAGTACTCGATCACGCTGCCGAGGTAGCTCGACAGCACGGCGCGGCGCAACTGTGTGCGCGAGAAGTGGGGGTGCGTCATCGCAAAACCCTGTCTGCTGGTTGGCGGCCCGAGGCGGACGACGAGTCCGGATCCGGTTGCGTGGGGAATATGTTAAGGAGCTTGATAACTCTCGTCAAGTATCAAGGTTCTAGATAAGCTGTGGCCATGACGGAGTTGACGACCCGCCCCGCCGGTCAACGCGGGCAACGTCTGACCTACCTGGTGAAGCGTCTGGAGATGGCCGAACGCGCCCGGATGGAGGAGGTGCTGCGCCCTCTGGGGGTGACGCTGCACCAGTACACGGCGCTCAGCATCCTCGAGCGCCGCGAGGGTCTGTCGTCGGCGCAACTGGCCCGCCGGCACGTCGTGACCCCGCAGGCCATGCATCAGCTGATCGCCACCATGGAGCGCGACCGGCTGATCGAGCGGCGTCCGGACGAGGCGAACCGCAGGATCCTGCGCGCCTGGCTGACCGAGCACGGCTCGCGAGTCCTGCGGGCGTGCCACCGGGCGGTGGACGAGGTGGAGGAGCGGATGCTCTCGGGTCTCACCCCTGCTGAAGCCGGGGCCTTCGGGCGGGCGTTGGAACGGTGCCTGGACGCTCTCACCGTGTCGGTGGGTGGGGAGCCGGCAGACGACGAAGGTGCAGCGTGACGGGGTTCCCGACGCCGCCGGTGCCCGGACTGGCGTTGCTGGCCCGGTTCACCGTGGAGCTCGCGCGCCCGCTGTGGGATCTCGGGCGGACGAGCGGGCTCGGGTCGCGCCGCATCGTGCCGATCACCGGCGGCCGCATCGTGGGGCCCGACCTCAACGGCGAGATCCTCGACAACGGAGCCGACTGGCAGATCGTCGGCGACGACGGCGCGACCGTCGTCGACACCCGCTACCTGCTCCGGCTCGACGACGGGGCGCTCGCGTACCTGCGCACGCAGGGTTTCCGGCACGGCCCTGCCGAGGTGCTCACCCGTATCGGGCAGGGTGAGGTCGTCGATCCGACGCTCTACTACTTCCGCGTGCAGATGCTGTTCGAGACCGCGTCGGTGACGTACGGCTGGCTGAACCGGACGCTGGCGATCGGGTCCGCGCTGCGCACCGCCGACGCCGTCGTCTACGACGCGTACCGCGTCACCTGACCGCACCCTTGACTTCATATCAAGCATCTTGCTACTAATTGTGTATCAAGGAGCTTGATACACGCTGTCGTGCTGCTCCTGCCGACCATCTCGACGAGGAGCTGTGATGGCCCCCACCCACGCCAAGCGCCCCCGGCTGGCCGCGTCCGCCAGCTTCGTGGGCAGCGCCTTGGAGTACTACGACTTCTTCATCTACGGCACCGCCTCCGCCTTGGTGTTCGGCAAGCTGTTCTTCCCCACGGCGAACCCGGCGCTCGGCACGATCGCGGCCCTGGCGACCTTCGCCATCGGCAACATCGGCCGGCCGATCGGCGCGGCGGTCATCGGCCACTACGGCGACAGGATCGGCCGCAAGCAGATGCTGATCCTCACGCTGATCGGCATGGGCGTGTGCACGATCCTGATCGGCTGCCTGCCCACGTACGCCTCGATCGGGATCGCCGCCCCGATCCTGTTGCTGATCCTGCGTCTGCTGCAGGGCATCGCGGTCTCCGGTGAGTCGGGTGGAGCCATCACCCTCTCCATGGAGCACGCACCCGAGCACCGCCGGGCGTTCTACGCCAGCTGGGTCAACCAGGGAGCGGCGGCCGGCTCGATGCTGGCGACGCTGGCGTTCCTCGGGTTCTCCTCGCTGCCGGCCGAGCAGTTCGAGAGCTGGGGCTGGCGGGTGCCGTTCCTGCTCAGCGCGGTCGTGGTGATCGTCGGGCTGGTCATCCGGGCCAAGCTGCCCGAGTCGCCCGAGTTCGAGAAGGTCGAGGACCACCACGCCGTCGCGAAGTTCCCGCTGGTCACCGTCCTGACCAAGCAGACATCGGCCGTCGTCCGGGTCGTGTTCATCGCCGTGCTCACCGTCGTCGTGCCGATCAACCAGGTCCTCGGCCTGACCTACGGCGTCCAGTCCGGGATCTCGCGCCCGACGATGCTGATGATCGGCCTGGCCAGCTCGGCGCTGGCGATCCTCACCCAGCCGGTCTTCGCGATCATCGCCGACCGGATCGGCCGCAAGCCGGTGTTCCTCACCGGCGCGGTGATCGCCGCGGCCGGGACGTTCCTGTTCTTCGGCGCGCTGGGCACCGGCTCCGCCGGCGCCGCGCTCGTCGGATCGGTCGTGATGATGCCGATCGGCTACTCGATGTGCAACGCGATCATCCCCGCGCTCTACGCGGAGATGTTCGACACCCGGGTGCGCTACTCCGGCGTCGCGGTCGCCGGGCAGCTCGGTCAGATCTTCCCCGGGTTCGCCCCCGCGATCGCGGCCGGGCTCCTGGCGGGCGGCGGCACGGGCATCACCGTCGCGCTCTTCGTGGCCGGATGCGCCGCCGTCAGCATCATCACGGTGCTGACGGCCCGCGAGACCAAGGACGTCGCCACCGACGACCTCGGCGGGCTGCGTCAGCGACAGGTTTCCGCCGTTGCCGACGTCGAGCCGGCTGTCGAGGTCCGCTGAGATGGCCACCACCGCCCCGGTCCGCGAGGTCCAGATCGAGTACGACGTCGAGACGCCCATGCGTGACGGCACCATCCTGCGGTCCACGGTGTACCGGCCGGCGGCGGGCGGCCGATACCCGGTGCTGCTCTCCCGCACTCCGTACGGGCGTGACGCGGGGACGGACCCGCTGTACTTCGACCCGCTGCGCGCGGCGCGGAACGGGTACGTCGTAGTGCGCCAGGACGTGCGCGGGCGGTACGGCTCGGACGGGGTGTTCGACCCCAGCCACCAGGAAGCCGACGACGGCCACGACACGGTGCAGTGGGCGGCGGACCTGCCGTACTGCGACGGGACGGTGGGCATGTGGGGACGGTCGTACTTCGCCGAGACGCAGTGGCGTGCGGCGATGACGCGGCCGTCGGCACTGCGGGCGATCGTCCCCGGCGTCTCGGCCGCACACGAGCCCGTCGACGGCTTCCAGATGCGCGGCGGCGCCCGTGAGCTCGGGTCGCGCTGGGTGTGGGTGCACGGCCCGATCGGCCCGGACCTCCTCGCGCGGCAGCACGCCGGCGACCCGGCCGCCCGGCAGCAGGCGATGACAGGGCTCCTGGCCGGGCTGGACTCGGCGTCCACCGGCGACCTCCTCGCCACCCTGCCGCTGTCCGCGCTCCCCGAGCCCGACCCGGCCACCGCCGGGCTCATGGCGTCGCTCGCCCGGGACGTGACCGACACGGAGTGGGACCGCACGCGGCTCGACGGCCGCTACGACCGGGTGCAGGCGCCCGCGCTGCACATCGGCGGCTGGTTCGACGTCTTCCTCGCCGGGACGCTCGGCCAGTACCGGGCGACGGCCGACCTCGCCGCCGAGCGCGGCACGCGGCCGCCCCGCCTGGTGATCGGTCCCTGGCCGCACGTCGGCGTGGCGGGTGTCTGCGGGGAGCTCGACTTCGGGCCGACGGCCTCCGGCGCGTTCGTCGACCTCACCGACCT
Organism: Pseudonocardia charpentierae; assembly: GCF_031845345.1. Taxonomy (NCBI): domain Bacteria; kingdom Bacillati; phylum Actinomycetota; class Actinomycetes; order Pseudonocardiales; family Pseudonocardiaceae; genus Pseudonocardia; species Pseudonocardia charpentierae. The sequence continues at coordinate 20,543 of NZ_JAVREJ010000003.1, forward strand.
GCACCTGCGGTGGTACGACGCCACGCTCAAGGGGCAGGAGGAGCAGCTGACCGGTGACCCGGTGCGGCTGTTCGTCATGGGGGAGAACCGCTGGCGCGGCTACGACCGCTACCCGGTGCCGGGCGCCCGTGCCGAGGAGTGGTACCTCCAGCCCGACGGCGGACTGGACCGTCGGGTCGCCTCGGCGAGCGCCCCGGACATCTACGACTACGACCCCAGGGACCCCGTGCCGACGGTCGGCGGGTCGACGCTGCTCACCCCGAGCCTCCCACCGGGTCCGTACGACCAGCGTGCGATCGAAGCCCGGCCGGACGTGCTGACCTACACCAGCGCGGTGCTGCAGCAGCCGTACACGGTGCTCGGCGCGGTGTCGGTGACCCTGCACGCGGCGTCGTCGGCGCCCGACACCGACTTCGTCGCACGCCTGGTCGACGTGCACCCGGACGGCCGGGCCATGGGCGTCGCGGACGGGATCATCCGGGCGTCGGCCCGGGAGAGCTACCCGGAGCCGGGCGTGGTGCGCCCGGTGCCGCCTACCCCGATCGAGCCGGACACCGTGTACGAGTACCGGATCGACCTGTGGGCCACCGGCCAGACCTTCCTGCCCGGGCACCGCATCCGCGTCGACGTCACCTCCAGCTCGCACCCGCGCTGGGACCGCAATCTCAACACCGGCCACAGCGCGTACGACTCGGCCGACACGGCCGTCGCGCGGCAGCGGATCTTCCACGATCCCGACCGACCCAGCCTGATCACTCTGACGGTGGTGGAGCCATGACGACCCTCGACCTGACCGCGGGCCCGAACCCGGGGCTCGGCACGTGGCCCGCACGGCGGGCCCGGATCTCGCCGGACCGCACGGCGCTGCTGGATCCGTCCCGGTCGCTGACCTACGCGGAGCTCGCCGACCGCACCGCGCGCTACGCGGGCGCCTTGCGCCGGCTCGGCGTCGGCCCGGGCGACCGGGTGGCGTACCTGGGCGTGAACGCCGTCGAGGTGTTCGAGACGTTCTTCGCCGCGTGGCTGCTCGGCGCGATCGCGGTGCCGCTGAACTACCGGCTGTCCGGGCCGGAGATCCGCTACATGCTCGACGACTCGGGGGCATCGGTGCTGGTGCACAGCGCCGACACCGACGCGCTGGTCGGGGCGGCCGCACCGCTGCCCGACGGGCTGCGGGTGCTGGCGGTGCAGCCGGCGAGTTGCCCGGCCAACGGGCTGGACTACGAGGGGGAGATCGCGGAGGGCCCGGCGCTGGAGGCGGAGCCGCCGGTCGCGCTCGACGACCCCGCGCTGATCCTCTACACGTCCGGGACGACCGGTCGCCCCAAGGGTGCGGTGCTGACGCACGGCAGCCTGACGTGGAACACGGTCAACTTCCTCGCGCACATGGACGTGCTGAGCACGGACCGGGCGCTGGGCATCGCGCCGCTGTTCCACTGCGTGGGCATCAGTCAGGTCACGCTGCCGACGCTGTTCAAGGGCGGCAGCGTGGAGCTGATGCCGAAGGTCGAGCCGGGGCTGGTGCTGGACCGGGTGTCGACGGCGCGGATCACGAGCTTCTCGGCGGTGCCGACGATGCTGCAGATGATGTGCGAGCACCCGAATTGGGACACCGCGGACCTGAGCTCGCTCACGCTCGTGCAGTACGGCGGGTCGCCCGTGCAGGAGCGGGTCGCGCGGGCGTGGCTGGACCGCGGGGTGCGGCTGATCCAGGGCTACGGGATGACCGAGGCGTCGCCCGGGGTCTACATGGCCACGTACGAGGGCGCGCTCGCCCATCCGACCGCGGTGGGTGTGCCGCACTTCTTCACCGACGTCGCCCTGCTGCGCGACGGCCGACCCGGGCCCGTCGAGGGTGAGCCGGCCGAGCTGCTGGTGCGCGGCCCGCACGTCGCCTCCGGCTACTGGAACCGCCCGGAGGAGACCGAGGCGAGCTTCGTGGACGGGCAGTGGTTCCGCACCGGCGACGTCCTGCGGGCGGACGACGACGGCTGGGCGCACGTCGTCGACCGGGTGAAGGACATGTACATCTCCGGCGGGGAGAACGTGTACCCCGCGGAGGTGGAGGCCGTCGCCGTGCAGCTGGACGCGGTCGCCAACTGCGCCGTGGTCGGCGTCGCGGACCTGCGGTGGGGCGAGGTCGGCGCCGCGTACGTGCAGGTTCGCGAGGGCGCCAGCCTGACCGAAGCCGAGCTGCGCGCCCACCTGCAGGCGAACCTGGCCCGCTACAAGGTGCCCCGCTACATCGAGCTCGTGCCGGAACTGCCGCGCAACGCCACGGGGAAGATCCGCCGGGTCGAGCTGCGGCAGCGCGCGGCGGACGAGCATTCCAGCACTCACGACGACAAGGCCGTGTTCTCGGTGCGGCCGGAGGGACGATCATGACCAGCGCCGCCGACGGACACGCCAACGGCTCCGTCACCAACCGGTTCGAGCCCCTGCTGCCGCCGTCGCTGGAGGTCGAGCGGCACGGCGCGGACGGCGAGGTGGCCGTGCTGCGCCTCACCCGCGCGGCGAAGCGCAACGCACTCAACGACCCGACCGTGCTCGGTATCGAGGCGTTCTTCAGCGCGCCGTCCGAGGGGGTGAAGGCCGTCGTGCTCGACGCCCAGGGCGAGCACTTCTGCGCCGGACTGGACCTGTCCGAGCTCACCGAGCGCGACGCGTTCGAGAGCCTCCAGCACTCGCGGATGTGGCATCGCGCGTTCGAGCGGATGGAGAGCGGGCGGCTGCCGGTGGTCTCGGTGCTCAAGGGCGCCGTGATCGGGGGCGGCCTCGAGCTGGCGTCGGCGACGCACCTGCGGGTGGCCGAGCCGAGCACCTTCTACGCCCTGCCCGAGGGACAGCACGGCCTGTTCGTCGGGGGCGGCGGCTCGGTGCGGGTACCGCGACTGATCGGGGCGCACCGGATGGCCGACATGATGCTCACCGGTCGTGTCGTCGACGCCGAAGAAGGACAGACACTCGGGTTGTCGCACTACCTCGTCGGCCCGGGGGAGGGCCTGGACAAGGCGCTGGAGCTCGCGAAGAAGATCGCCACCAACTCCCCGGTCACGAACTTCGCCGTCCTGCAGGCCCTGCCGCGGATCGCCGAGGCCAACCCGGCCGAGGGCTACCTGCTGGAGTCGCTGATGGCGGCGCTCGCGGGCAGCAGCGAGCAGGCCCAGCAGCGGATGCAGGCGTTCCTGCAGGGCCGCGGGGGGAAGGTGCAGCGATGAGCGAGCCCGAGCTGCTGCGTCCGGTCGCCCCCGACGTCCGGGCGACGACCGAGATCGGTCGGTTCATGACGTGGTTGGAGCGCGAACGGGGGTTGACCTTCGCGGGCTACGAGGAGCTGCACCGCTGGTCGGTCGACGACCTCGACGGGTTCTGGTCGGCGGTGTGGGAGCACTTCGAGGTGCGGGGACACAGCCCGTACGACGCGGTGCTGGGCCGGCGGGAGATGCCGGGAGCGGAGTGGTTCCCGGGAGCGACGCTGAACTACGCCGAGCACGCGCTCGGGCTGCTCGACAACCCTGATCAGGACGCCGACGAGACCGCGGTGCTGGGCTACTCGCAGACCCGGGACCGGGTGGAGCTGACGTGGGGTCAGCTCCGCGACCAGGTCGCCCGGGCCCGCGCCGGTCTGCAGCGACTCGGCGTCGGCCGGGGCGACCGGGTGGTGGCCTACCTGCCGAACATCCCCGAGACGCTCGTGGCGTTCCTGGCCACCGCGAGCCTGGGGGCGATCTGGGCGAGCTGCGCGCCCGAGTTCGGTGCGCGTAGCGTCGTCGACCGGTTCGGCCAGGTCGAGCCGAAGATCCTGCTCGCCGTCGCCGGGTACGGCTACGGCAGCAAGGACGTCGACCGACGTGAGCAGGTCGCCGAGATCCGGGAGGGGCTGCCCACCGTCGAGCACGTGGTGCACGTGCCCTACGGCGCGCACACGCTGCCCGACGCTGCCGGCTGGAACGAGCTGCTGGCGCAGCCCGCGAATCCCCGCGGGCAGCGAAGCGGTGAGGGGGAGGATTCAGAGCTCGCGTTCGAGCCGGTGCCGTTCGCGCACCCGCTGGCGGTGCTGTTCTCCTCCGGCACCACCGGCAAGCCGAAGGCAATCATCCACGGCCACGGGGGGATCCTGCTCGAGCACCTCAAGAACCACGCGCTGAGCTGGGACCTCGGGCCGGGCGACCGCATCCTGTGGTTCTCCACCACCGCCTGGATGATGTGGAACGCGCTGGTGTCGGCACTGCTGGTGCGCGCGTCCATCGTGATGATCGACGGCAACCCGTTGCATCCGGACATCCGCTGGCAGTGGCGTCTCGCCGAGGAGACCGGCGCGACGCTGATGGGCGCCAGCCCGGGTTTTCTCATGGCGTGCCGCAAGGAGGGTGTCGAGCCGGCGAAGGAGTTCGACCTGTCGCGGCTGCGGCAGATCGGGGCGGCCGGTTCCCCGCTGCCGCCGGAGGGCTACCGGTGGGTGGCCGAGCAGTTCGGACCCGACGTGCTGCTGAACGTGGGCTCGGGCGGCACCGACATCTGCTCGGGCATCGTGCAGGGCAGCCCGCTGCAGCCGGTGTGGGCGGGGGAGATCTCCGGCCCGTGCCTGGGCATCGACGCGAAGGCGTTCGACGACAAGGGCGAGCAGGTCGTCGGCGAGCTGGGCGAGCTCGTGATCACCGCGCCGCTGCCGTCGATGCCGGTCGGGTTCTGGGGCGACCCCGACGGGACGCGGTACCGCGACACCTACTTCGACGTCTACCCGGGCGTGTGGCGCCACGGCGACTGGGTGCGTTTCTCCGAGGTCGGCAGCGCCATCATCGCCGGCCGGTCCGACGCCACCCTGAATCGCGGCGGGGTCCGGCTGGGCACCGCGGAGTTCTACCGGGTGGTCGAGGAGCTGCCGGAGGTCGCCGACAGCCTGGTGGTGCACCTGGAGGACGCGGCAGGCGGCAACGGGCAGCTCCTGCTCTTCGTCCGGCCCGCCGACGGGGTCGAGCTGGACGACGCGCTGCGTCGGCGGATCTCGACCACGCTGCGCACCGAGCTCTCGCCGCGGCACATCCCCGACCGGATCGCGGCGGTGCCGGTGATCCCGCACAACCGCACGGGCAAGAAGCTGGAGCTGCCGGTGAAGAAGATCCTGCTCGGCGCGGCACCGGACGAGGTCGCCAGCCGCGACGTGCTGGCCGACCCGACGGCCCTGGACGCCTTCGTCGGGCTGCGGGGTGCCTCGTGACCGGCGTGCGCCGGGTGGCGGTGGTGTCCACCGGCGTGATCGGGGCCAGCTGGGCCGCGCACTTCCTCGCCCACGGCCTCGACGTCGTCGCCACCGATCCCGCCCCGGACGCGGAGGAGCGGCTGCGCGCCGAGGTGGCCACGCACTGGCCGGTGCTGGAGCGCGGCGGTCTGGCGGACGGCGCCTCACCGCAGCGGCTGTCGTTCACGGCCGATCCTGCCGAGGCCGTCGCGGACGCCGATTTCGTGCAGGAGAACGGTCCCGAGCGCGAGGACGTCAAGCACGCCCTGTTCGCCGTGATCGACGCCGCGGCGCGCCCGGAGGTCGTGCTCGCGTCCAGCTCATCGGGGCTGCTGCCGTCGACGATCGCCCGCGGCGCCCTCGAGCACCCCGAGCGGGTGCTCGTCGGGCATCCGTTCAATCCGCCGCATCTGATCCCGCTGGTCGAGGTGGTGCCGGGGGAGAAGACCGCTGAGGAGTCCGTCGAGACGGCGATGGCCTTCTACGCCGCCGTCGGCAAACGGCCGATCCGGGTCCGTCGGGAAGTGCCGGGGCACATCGCCAACCGTCTGCAGGCCGCCCTGTGGCAGGAGGCCTATTCGCTGGTCGAGCGCGGCGTCGCCACCGTCGCCGACATCGACACCGCGATCTCCCAGGGCCCCGGCCTGCGCTGGGCGGTGCTCGGCCCGTTCCTCAACCAGCACCTCTCCGGAGGGCCGGGCGGCATCGCCCACATCCTGGAGCACCTCGGTCCGCCGACGGAGAAGTGGTGGCGCGACCTGCGGTCGGTGACGTTGACGCCGGAGCTGGTGGCCACCCTCGTGGCCGGAGTGGACGACGAGCTCGACGGTGTCGACTCCGCCGAGCTGGTCACCCGCCGCGACGCCGTTCTGAACGCCCTGCTCGCCGCGAAGACCGGCGCCGGACTGTAGGAGAGTGCACATGGATCTCGTGGGCATCGAGGCGATCGACGTGCACGTCCACGTCGAGCAGGACGGCCACGGCTGTCTCGCGCTGGACCAGGAACTGCTCGACGCCTCGGCGAAGTACTTCCACGCCGACCAGGACCGGACGCCGACGATCACCTCGATCGCCGAGCACTACCGCGCCCGCCGCATCGCCGCCGTGGTGTTCACCGTCGACGCCCCCGCCGGCACCGGGCACCCGCCCATTTCCAGCGAGGAGATCGCCGATCAGGCCGCCGAGCACGCCGACGTCCTGATCCCGTTCGGCTCGGTTGACCCGCACGCCGGCAAGGCTGCGGTCACGAGGGCGCGCCGGCTCGTGACCGAGCACGGGGTGCGCGGGTTCAAGTTCCACCCCAGCCTGCAGGCGTTCGAACCGAACGACGTCCGGTACTACCCGCTGTACGAGGCGCTGCAGGAGCTCCAGGTCCCCGCGCTGTTCCACACCGGGCAGACCGGCATCGGCGCCGGCCTGCCCGGCGGCCGCGGGATCAAGCTGCGCTACTCGGCGCCGATGCTGCTCGACGACGTTGCCGCCGACTTCCCCCACCTCACGATCGTCATGGCCCACCCGTCGGTGCCGTGGCAGGACGAGGCCATCTCCATCGCCACCCACAAGTCGAACGTCTACATCGACCTGTCCGGCTGGTCGCCGAAGTACTTTCCGCCCCAGCTCGTCCGCGCGGCGAACGGCCTGCTCAAGCGCAAGGTTCTGTTCGGGTCCGACTTCCCGGTCATCACCCCGGACCGCTGGCTCGCCGACTTCGCGAAGCTGGAGATCAAGGACGAGGTCCGGCCGCTGATCCTGAAGGACAACGCGCTGAAGGTTCTCGGGGTCGCCTGAGCACGCGGCCGTCGCCCGCACGATCAACGAGGCTGATCGTGCGGCACCTCATCGGCTCCGAACCGCCGTCATTGCGCCCGCACGATCAACCAGGCTGATCGCGCGGGGATTCTCCGGCCTTGTCGGCCGCCTTACTCGATCTCGGACAGGCTCTAATCGGCCGTGACGGGTGACAGCGGGGCGGTGCTCGAGCGTTGGACGAAATCGGCATTCACCCTGATGTGCCGCGCCGGTTCTGTGAGCGCACCTTTGAGCCGCCCGACGGCGAGTTCGACCGAATGCAGGGCGAGCATGTCGATCGGTTGACGCACGACGGTGAGGGGCGGTGACACGAGCTCTGTCCACGGATTGTCGTCGAACACGATCAGGCTGAGGTCGTCGGGTACCGCGATCGCGGACTGTTTGACGCGTCGAAGTGCGCTACGTACCTGAGCGGTGTTTCCGACGATGATTCCGGTCGGCGGATTCGGTAGTGCGAGGAGGGCGCTGACGGCGTCGCCTCCGGAGTCGCCGCGGAACGGAATGGCGTGGATGAACTGCTCGTCGACCTCCACTCCCGCTGCGACCATGGCCTTGCGGAAGCCGGCGACGCGGTCGCGGCCGGTGGAGGTCGACAGCGGGCCGGAGATGAACGCAATGCGTTCGTGGCCCAACCCCAACATGTGCTGGGTCGCCGCCTCGGCGGATAGGTCGTTGTTGATGGCGACGACATCGACCCCGGGCAGCTCGTCGATCTCCCGGTCGACGAACACGATGTTGACGCCGAGGGTGATCAGTCGGCGCCACTTGTCGACGTTCTCGCCGGTCGGCGTGGCGATGATCGAGCCGACCGAACGCCCGACAAGGGTTTCCAGGGACTCCGCCTCGAGGTGCGGGTCTTCCTGGTTGGTGAGCAGAACGACGTGGATCCCACGAGCCCGTGCGTCCCAGACGACCCGGTCGGCCAGTCGTGCGAAGAACGGGTTGGCGAGATCGGCCAACACCAGTCCGATCGTGGTGGTCGACTGCTGCTGAAGTTCGCGAGCCGCGGCGCGCGGCTGAAAGCCCAGCCGTTCGATGGTCTCGACCACGCGAGCCCGCGTCTGGGGTGCCACCGGTCCCGTGCCGTCGTTCAGTACCCGGGAGACGACGGCTACCGACACCCCCGCCTCCCGCGCGACGTCGCGGATCGTCGATCGCTTTCGCACCGGCACCTCCTACTCGCTCCCAGCCTACTGACGGCTGCCGCGGCTATTGACTTGGTCACACGCCGCTGGTACAAAACTGTAACCGTTACCACCCCACCTGGCAACGAGGGTTCCAGGCCGTTCGACCGGCCGCTCGCGGACCTCGCCGCCCGGCCCACGGACGAAGGATCACCGGTGAACCTCCACTCCCTGCTCGAACAGCGCGAACGCGACGGTCGGCCCATCCGCGTGGGTCTGATCGGGGCCGGCCGGTTCGGGACCATGTACCTGGCGCAGGCGCGCAACATCCCCGGCGTGCACGTCGTCGGCATCGCCGACATCAACGTGGACCGGGCCAAGGGTGCGCTCGCGCTCGTGGACTGGCCGGCCGATGCGGTCGCGGCCGACATCGACGCGGCGATCGCGGACCGCACGACGGTGGTTCTGCCGGATGCGGCACCGCTGTTCGACGCCGACATCGACGTGATCGTCGAGGCCACCGGCAACCCGATCATCGGCGTCGAGCACGCACTGCGGGCGATCGCCACCGGCAAGCACATCATGATGGTCACGGTCGAGGCCGACGCGCTGGCCGGTCCGGCGCTGGCCCAGCGGGCGCAGAAGGCCGGTGTCGTCTACTCGATGGCCTACGGCGACCAGCCCGCGCTGATCATGGAGCTGGTCGACTGGGCGCGGACGTCAGGGTTCGACGTCGTCTGTGCCGGCAAGGGTGCGAAGTACCTCGAGCACTATCACGAGATGAACCCGGACAACGTCTGGGAGAACTGGGAGTTCTCGAAGGAGCTCACGGACTCGGGCCAGCTCAACCCCTACATGCACACGTCGTTCCGGGACGGCACCAAGGCGTCGATCGAGATGGCCGCGGTCGCCAACGCGGCCGGTCTCGTGCCGTCCGACAGCGGGCTGACCTTCACCCCGGGCAACGTCGAGGAGATCGCCACGATCTGCCGCCCCGCCTCGGTGGGCGGAGTCCTCGCGAACGACGCGTCGGTGGAGGTCATGTCGAGCGTGACGCGGGCGGGGGAGTGGATCCCGTTCAACACCCAGGAGGGCGTGTTCGTCGTCGTCAAGGCCACGAACCAGTACGTGTCGGGCTGCTTCACCGAGTACCCGTGGCACCCGGACCCCACCGGCCAGTACGCCGCGCTCTACCGGCCCTACCACTACGTCGGTCTCGAGCTGAACATCTCGATCGCCAACGCGGTGCTGCGCGGTGTCGCGACCGGCTCGCCCAAGGGTTTCTACGGCGACGTCGTCGCCACCGCGAAGAAGGACCTCGCGGCAGGCGAGCTCCTCGACGGCGAGGGCGGCTACACCGTGTGGGGCAAGCTCGTCTCGGCCGAGACCTCGGTGCGCAACCGCCTGCTGCCCGTCGCTCTCGCACACCACGTTCCGCTGAAGAACGACGTGCCGAAGGGACAGAGCGTCAGCTGGGACGACGTCGTGATCGACGAGTCCCTCGCGACCGCTCTCGAGCTGCGCCGCGAGACCGAGGCACTCGTCCACCCCTGAGTACCCACGGTGCTCTCCGGCGCCCGTGGCGGAGAGCAGAACCGGCACGGCCCGCGGGCGCGCTTCCCCTGCAGTGCCTTCCAACGACGAAAGGAACTTCCCATGCAGCGACGACTGCGCCCCCTGGCGGTCCTTGCGACGGCCGCCGCCGCGCTCCTCCCGCTGGCCGCCTGCACGGCGACCCCCGGCGGAACTCCCAGCGGGGGAGGGGGCGCGAGCACGGCCAACATCGCCTCGCTCGTCCAGGCCGACCAGAAGACCACCATCGAGGATGTCCAGAAGTCGCTGGGTGATCCGACGGTCAAGCCCGACACCAAGCTCTGCTACGTCACCCGGACCCTGGCCAACGAGTTCTGGGGCTTCGAGCGCACCGGCTTCGAGGCGGAGGCCCAGAAACTGGGCGTGCAGTTCCAGACCTTCGCCGTGAACGACGAGGCGTCAATCACCGAGCAGCTGGACAAGGCGCAGAGCGCACTGAACCAGGGGTGCACGGCCCTGCTCGCGTCGCCGATCTCCGCCACCGCACTGGACAGCGTCTTCACCACGGCCCTGGCCAAGGGCGTCCCGGCGATCGTGCTGAACGACGCGAAGGGCACCCTGCCCGGCGTCGTCTACGTCGGCCCGGACGCCGAAGCGATCGGCCAGACCGCCGCCGACTACATCGCCGAGCAGCTGCCCGATGGCGGCAAGGTCGCGATGATCGAGGGCGACCCCGGGTCGTCGAACGCACTCAACCGCGGCAAGGGCTTCAAGGAGGGGCTCACCAAGCACCCGAATCTCAACCTGGTCGCCTCGCAGTCCGCGAAGTGGGACACCAACCAGGCACAGACCATCGCGACGGCCATGCTGACCGCCAACCCCGACATCAAGGCGTTCTACTCGCAGAACGACACGATGGCGTTCGGCGTCCAGGCGGCGATCGACGCGAAGGGCCTGACCGGTCAGGTCATCATCGTCGGCACCGACGGGATTCCGCAGGCGAAGAAGCAGATCGCCGACGGCGCCATCACCGCGACGGTCAGTGAGCGGCCCTCCACGGAAGGCGCCGCGGGCGTGCAGACCGCGCTCTGGCTGCTCGACGGCAAGACCGTGCCCGGCTGGGTCGACGTGCCCGCGTTCATCGTCGACAAGAGCAACGTCGCGGACTACGCGGCCGGCATGCCCTGACCGATCCGGCCGAGCAGATTACGGGACCCGAACCATGAAACCTGTCCTCCTCGAGATCAGCAACGTCGCCAAGTCCTTCCCCGGCGTCCGCGCACTCGACAACGTGAGCTTCACGCTCCGCCACGGCGAGGTCCTCACCCTGGCCGGGGAGAACGGCGCGGGTAAGAGCACCCTGCTCGGCATCCTCGGCGGGTCGCTCGCGCCGGACAACGGGTCGGTGAGCGTCGACGGCGTCCGGCGCGGCGAGTACTCGCCGCGCCAGGCGCTGGCCGAGGGCGTGATGATCGCGCACCAGGAGCCGGCCATCGTCCCGCAGCTCACCGTCGAGCAGAACCTGCTGCTCGGCAAGACCGCCGCCGAACGCCGCGCCGCAGCGTCCGCGGTCGACGGGGCGCTCGCCGACGTCGCCGCCATGGGCTTCCCGCTCGACCGCCGGACCCGGCTCTCCCGACTGAGCCCGGCCCAGCGGCACGCGCTCACGATCGCCAAGGCGTTCGCCTTCGGGGCCAAGATCGTCGCTCTCGACGAGCCGACCACCTCGATGCTCGAACACAACGTCGACGCCGTGCTCGACCGCGTGCGCCATCTCGCGACCGAGCGCGACATCGGCGTCATCTTCGTCTCGCACAAGATGCCCGAGGTCATGGCGGTGTCCGACCGCGTCGTCGTGCTCCGCGACGGCCGCGTCGGGTACGAGTCGCCGATCGCCGACACGACCACCGAAGAGATCGTGCGCAACATGGTCGGGCGGGAGCTGCTGGGCTTCCGGCGCGCCCACCCGGTCGGGCCCGACGCTCCGGTGCTGTTCACCGCCACCGGAGTGACCCGGCCCGACAGCCCGGCCAGCAACGACCTCACGGTTCGGGCGGGTGAGGTGGTCGGGATCGCGGGGCTGGTCGGCTCCGGGCGGACGGAGTTCCTCCGGGCTCTCGTGCGGGCCGACCCCGGGTGCAGCGGGACGCTCGTGATCGACGGGAAGCCCGTGAACATCCACAGCCCGAACGGGAGCCGTGACGCGGGTATCGCGTTCATCCCGGAGGACCGCAAGCGCCAGGGGCTGGCCCTGCAGATGCCGGCCTACGCCAACATCGCCCTGACCGCCGCTCCCGATCTCGTCGGTACCGGGCCGTTCATCAGCCCACGGCATCAGATCAAGGTGGCGAGCGAGCTCGGCACCTCCCTCTCGCTGAGGCCGGCCAACGTCCGGCTGCGTGCCCGCCAGTACTCCGGCGGCAACCAGCAGAAGCTCGTCATCGCCAAGTGGCTGCGCCGTGGCTCCCGCGTCTTCCTGTTCGACGAGCCCACGAAGGGCGTCGACGTCGGCGGGAAGGCCGAGATCTACGGGCTGATCGACCAACTGGCCGCAGCGGGCAACGCCATCGTGGTCGTCTCCTCCGACCTGCCCGAGATCATCTCGCTCAGCGACCGCGTCCTGGTGATGCGCAACGACCGGTTCATCTCCGAACACGTCGAGGACATCAACGAACACAGCCTCGTGGCGAGCGCCATGGGTATCGCTGCCAGTGAAAGCGCGAAGGGAACGCCATGACCACCGACACCGCCGCCGGTCGTCCACAGCGGCACTTCCACCTCAACATGCAGGCCCTGAGCATCTTCCTCGCCGCGGCCGCCATCTTCGTGATCTTCGGATTCCTGAACTCGAACTTCCTCACCGTCGGCAACCTGCGTGACATCGCCGTGTCGGCCTGTGTCAACGCCCTGATCGGTATCGGCCTGACCTTCGTCATCATCACCGGCGGCATCGACCTGTCCGTGGGATCGATCGCCAGCTTCGTCGGCATCGTCTCGGCCAACCTGATGGTCAACTCCGGTGTCGGTGCAGCCCCGGCGCTGCTGGTCGGCCTCGTGCTCGGGTTCGTGGCGGGCGGGCTCAACGGCATTCTGATCACCCTGGTCAAACTGCCCCCGTTCATCGCCACGCTCGGCACGATGAGCGTCTACCAGGGCTTGGCCTATGTCGTCACCGAGGGCCAACCGGTCTACAACGTGCCGCAGTCCTTCGTGCTGATGCTCAACAGCTACATCGCCGGCGTCCCGATCATCGTGGTCATCGTCATCGTGGTCGCCCTGCTCGCCTGGCTGCTGCTGCGCCGCACCGTGTTCGGACAGAACGTGATCGCCACCGGTGGCAGCGAGGAGACCGCATGGCTCTCCGGTGTGCGGGTGGCCCGCGTCAAGATCCTCGTCTACGGGCTCTCCGGCTCCCTTGCGGCGCTGGCCGGCCTGGTCGTCGTCGCCCGGATCAGCGCAGCCCAGTCCGAAGCCGGCGCCCCGTACCTGCTCACCGCGATCGCCGCGGCCGTGATCGGTGGAGCGAACCTGATGGGCGGCGAGGGCCGCATCGCCGGTACCCTGGTCGGCGCACTCATCCTCGGCGCCCTCACCAACGGCCTCGTCCTGCTCAACGTGCCCAGCTTCTACGAGCAGATCGTCACCGGACTCGTCGTGGTCATCGCGGTCGCCATCGACCAGGGCAGCAAGCACGCCTGGTGGGGTCTGGGCCGCGGCCGCCGCAACCGCAGCGAGCCCACGCCCGTCACCCCGTCGCCGTCGACGACCGACCCGGCGGAGGCCAGCGAGCCGACCGTCGCGTCCCGGACCGGCGAATGAGCATCGGACACGCGGGCCGATCCCTCGACGGCGTCGCCACGCGCCGGATCCTCGTGACCGGTGGTGACGGCTTGATCGGCAGCGCAGTGGTCCGGCTCCTCGCCGAGCTGGGGGCCCGCGTCGACGTCTACGACCTGGGCGGGCCGGACGCGGCCGCCCGCGCCGGGCAGGCCGGGGCCGAGAACCACACCTCGGGTTCCGTGACCGACATGACGAGCGTGGCGAAGGCGGTCGACGGGCACGACGCCGTCGTCCACCTCGCGGGAATCGCCGGCCTCGACGGCGGCACCGCCGAACAGATCTACACCGCGAACACGCTGGGCACGTTCCTGGTGATGGAGGCGGCCGCGCAGGCCGGCGTCGCCAAGGTCGTCTACGCCTCCAGCATCAACGCCTCCGGCCTGCCCCTGAACCCGCACGCGGTGCTGCCCTCGCGGTACCCGTGGGACGAGGACGAGCCGGCGGTCATCGCCGATGCCTACTCGCTGTCGAAGCAGGCGAACGAGGCGGCCGCCGTCGCCTTGTCCCGTCGGCACGGACTGGCGATGACCGGGCTGCGCTACCCGCTGGTCCGCGACATCACCGCCGCGGGCGGCACCGTTTTCGCCCGCCACATCCGCCGGGTGCTGCGCGAGGACCCGCGCCGGCAGGCCTGTGAGGGGTGGACCTACCTCGACGTCCGTGACGCGGCGACGGCCACCGTCGCCGCCCTGACCCACGACACGCCCGCCGCCCCGGGAATCCTCGTCGCCGCACCGCGGACCTACCTCCGCCAGGAGACCGACCAGGCACTCCGGCAGACCGTTCCCGGCGTGCCCCGCACGCCGACTGCGGGCCGGGACGTCCCGGTGTCGCTGGACCGAGCCGCGGCCCAGCTCGGGTTCACGGCTACCACCCTGCTCGAGGACATCGACCCGGCGCTCCTCGCCGACCTCGACGACCTCGGGGACCTCGACCGATGAGCGCCCCGCAGGTGTCGCTGCTCGGGCTCGGGCGCATGGGCGAGCCCATCGCCCGGCGTCTGCTCGCGAAGCTCGGCGACCTGACGATCTGGAACAGGACTCCGGCCAGGGCAGCCGGCCTCGTCGATGCCGGCGCGCAGGTGGCCACCACGCCCGCAGAGGCGGCCGCTGCGGTCACGCTCACGGTGCTGACCGACCTCGGTGACGTCGAGGACCTGCTGCGGGGCCCGGAAGGGCTCATCGCCGGCTGGGTCTCGGCAGGTGTCGGGCGACCGGTCCTCGTCGTGCACGGCACCGTCTCGCCCGTTGCGGTCGCCGCCCTTGCGCAGCGTCTGGTCGCTCAGGGGATCGACGTCGTCGACGCGCCGCTCAGCGGCGGTGTGGCCGGCGCGGAGTCGGGCGCCCTCAGCGTCATGGTTGGCGGGGCCGACGCCGCGGTCGCCCGCGCGTGGCCGGTGCTGTCGGTCGTCGGCTCGACGGTGCGGCACCTCGGACCGAGCGGAGCCGGGCAGGTCGCCAAGGCGTGCAACCAGGTCGTGGTCGCCGCCACCGTCACCGCCCTGGCCGAGGCCCTCGTCCTGGCCGACGCCGCCGGCATCGATCGCGCGCAGCTCCTCGAGTTGCTCGGCGGCGGGCTCGCAGGCTCGGAGGTGCTCCGGCAGAAGCGGGACCGGTGGATCACCGGCGACTTCGACGGAGGCGGCAGTGCCGCGAACCAGCTCAAGGACCTGCGATTCATCGCGGAGACGGCCGCAGCCCGGGATCTGCGACTGCCCGTCGCCGCCACCCTGCATACGGTGTTCGAACAAGCCATCGCGGACGGGGACGGCGCGCTCGATCATTCCGCAGTCGAGCTGTCCCTGGCCCGCCACGCACAGGATCGGCGGTGACCACGGATGCTCGACATCGACGTGGTCGACGCCCACCACCACCTGTGCCAACTCAGCGCCGCCTCGTACCCCTGGCTGGAGGGGC
Organism: Pseudonocardia charpentierae; assembly: GCF_031845345.1. Lineage (NCBI taxonomy): Bacteria > Bacillati > Actinomycetota > Actinomycetes > Pseudonocardiales > Pseudonocardiaceae > Pseudonocardia > Pseudonocardia charpentierae. The sequence continues at coordinate 36,004 of NZ_JAVREJ010000003.1, forward strand.
CGCCCATCCTGCGCTATCACGGCGACGACCTGCCCCTGCGGCGTGACTACCTGATCGACGACTATCGGACCGACACCGCCGAGCTCCGTCCGCTCGGAGCCCGGCTCGCCGGGTCGGTGCACGTCGAGAACGGAGCCGCCGACCCGCTCCGGGAGAGCCGGTGGATCGACACGGTCATCACCGAGAACGGGCTCCCCACCGTCCAGGTGGTGAAGGTCGACCTCACCTCGCCCACGGCGCACGACCAGCTCGCGGAGCACGCCACGCTGCCGTCCGTGCGTGGCGTGCGCGACATCCTGAACTGGCACCCCGATCCCGTGTTCACCCACCGGGATCGGGGTGACCTCATGACCGACCCAGCCTGGCTGGCCGGCTTCGCCACGCTCCGGGAGTTCGGCCTGTCGTTCGACCTGCAGGTCTTCCCCGACCAGCTCCGGGAGGCGGCGGCACTGGCGGCCGACCACGGCGACATCCCCGTCGTGCTCGACCACGCCGGGATGCCCATCGAGCGCGACCCGCAGGCGCTCGACCGCTGGAAGCGGAACCTGGCAGTCGTCGCGGCCGAGCCGAACACCACCGTCAAGATCTCCGCGCTCGGCACCAACGACCACCACTGGACCACCGACAGCATCCGCCGGATCGTCCTCGACACGATCGACGTCTTCGGTCCCTCGCGCTGCATGTTCGGCAGCAACTTCCCTGTCGACGGCCTCTACTCCACCTTCGGTGCGCTGTACGCGGCATTCGACACCATCACCGCCGGCCTCCACCGACACGAGCGCGACGACCTGTTCGCCGGGACCGCGAAACGCTTCTATCGCATCCCGGCCACCGTCCTGAACGACCCGATCTAAGGAGAACCGTGTCCACCGTCGTCGTCACCGAGGACGGCACGAGGACCCGCCGCGCCGTCTGACGTCGTCGTAATCTGGTCGGGTGGCCGAAGGCGACAGCATCGCCCGCCTCGCTGCCCGCCTGGACTCGGGCACGGCCGGTTGCGTGATCACCGTCTGCGACGTCCGACACCCGCGGTTCGCCACCGCGGACCTGGCCGGCCAGCGCATCCTCGGCTGGGCGCCGCGCGGCAAGCACCTGCTCATGCGTACCGACGCCGGCATCACCGTGCACTCCCACCTGCGGATGAGCGGGCGATGGACCGTGCTGGGCGCGGGCAAGCGGCTGCCGCGCACCGTCGCCGCCCGGCTGCGGATCGCGATGCGCCTCCACGACGATCGCACGCTCGCCGGGATCGACCTGCCCGTCCTCACCCTCGTCCGCACCGGTGACGAGCACCGGGTCGTCGGCCACCTCGGTCCGGACCTGCTCGACGCGTCGACAGCGACGGACGAGGGACTGGCCCGCGCGGCCGCGAGGGTGGTCGCGGCCGGGGCCCAACCGGCCGTCGCCGCGCTGCTGGACCAGCGCCGGGTCGCCGGGCTGGGCAACATGTGGGCGCAGGAGCTGCTGTTCCTGCACGGCGTCGATCCGTGGCGACCGGCGTCGGCCACCGACCCGGCGCCGCTGCTGGCCGACGCCCGGCGTCGGTTGCGGCACGCCGTCGATCACGATCCGTCGCAGAACACGACGGGCAGGCGTTCCCCCCGGCACTGGGTGTACGGCCGCGCCCGGCGTCCCTGCCTGCGCTGCGCCACCCCGATCGCCTTCGCCGAGGCCGCCCGGACCCCGCACGGGCGCGAGACCTGGTGGTGCCCGGGCTGTCAACACTGACCGCCCTAGGAAGGGTCGAGCTCCGCCAGGGCTGCGGTCCAGCGTTCGCTGCGTGCGTCGGAGTCCTGCTCCCACCACGGCGTTCCGCGTTCACCCAGACCGCGCTTGGCCGCCCCGACCCGCGCGCGTGCTGCGGTCACCGCCGCCTGGTCGTCGGCCCGCTGTGCGGTGCGGACCGCGGAGCGAGCTGCCCCCAGGTGGTGCAGCAACCGGGCCCGGACCTGCTCGGGCAGCTCGGGATCGGCAGCCCGCCACCTCCGGCCGTCGACGACGATCCACCGACCGTCGGGGGTCCGGAGCGGGGGCACTCACGCATCGTGCGTCACGACACCGGCTCTCAGCTGACCGGTGGGTGAGCGCGCGCGTCGCCCCGTCGTCGATCGACCGTGTGCCGGTCGGTACCGCGGTGTCGGTGACCGCCGCCTCGGCGCTGCGACCGACGAGGGCGTCCACACCGAAGCGGTCCTGCCGCCGCGCGAGCAGGTGCCGCTGGGCGAGCGGGCGGACGAACACGAGCGCCGCCGTGGCAGCGAGGGCGAAGACGAGCAACTGCAGGACAGGCGGCAGCCCGACCGCCGCAGTGAGCGCCGAGACCAGGGCGGCCCCGCCGAGCAGGCCGAACGCCGCGGTCAAGGTGGCGATCTCGGCGGTACCCAGCAGCACCGCGAGGACCAGCCACAGCAGCCACAGATCCATGCCGTCCTGCTCGAGCCCCCAGTCCGTGCTGTCGTCACCAGAAGCCTGTCGAGATCCGGGCGGAAGAACCATCGGGTGCAGCACCCATCTCCGCGAGCGCTGTCAGGGGGCCCTTGCGACGGTGCGGGGCGTCGATTTCACTGGGCCGGGAATCGCATGATCGGGATCGGGGGCGGCGCGGATGCCGGGGGATGACCAGGACAGGCCACCACGCGCGTCCTTCTGGGCCGGAGTACGCGCCGGCACGCCGTACGCGTTGGCCAACAGCGTCGTCTCGCTCTCCTTCGGCGTGCTCGCCGTCCAAGCAGGCTTCTCGGCGATCGGGGCGATCGCGATGTCGGCACTGGTGTTCGCCGGGTCGGCACAGTTCGCGGCGCTCGCGGTGATCGCCCAGGGTGGTGGCCTGCCGACCGCCCTCAGCGCGGCGACGCTGGTGCACTCCCGGTACCTGCCGATGGGTATCGGGCTGGCGCCGTCGCTGCCCGGCGGACCGCTGCGCCGTGCCGTCGAGGGGCAGGCGGTGGTGGACGCCTCCTGGGCGATGGCCAACCGGGGTGACGGGCGTTTCGACCGGCTGTTCCTGTTCGGATCGACGGCACCGCAGTACATCGGCTGGGTGACCGGCACCGTGGTCGGTGCTGTGGCCGGGGCCGCGCTGGGTGACCTGGACCGGTTCGGGCTCGACGCGTTGTTCCCCGCGTTCTTCCTGGCGTTGCTCTTCGCGGAGCTCCGGCACCGGCGGTCGCGAGTGGTGGCGCTCGTGGGTGCGGCCATCGCGCTCGCGCTGGCGCCGTTCGCCCCGCCGGGGGTGCCGGTGCTGGCGGCCAGCCTCGCCGCGCTGGCCGGGCTGCGCCGGCCGACGGCGTGAGCACCACGTTGTGGCTGCTGGTCGGTGGCATGGCGCTGATGGGGGTGGTGATGAAGGCGGCGGGCCCGGTGGCGTTGGGTGGTCGGGAGTTGCCGCCTTGGCTGGCCGGGGTCGTGGGGTTGCTCGCGCCGGCGTTGCTGGCCGCGCTCGTCATGACGCAGCTGTTCGGGAAGAACGGCCACCTCGGGATCGGCGCCGACGCCGTCGGCGTGGCGTGTGCGGGGATCGTGTTCTGGCGCGGCGGCTCCGTGCTCGTCGGCGTGCTGGTCGCCGTGGTGGTCACCGCGGGCCTGCGGATGCTCCTGCCGATCTGACGGCCTCGATCGGGCGGGTGCGCCACCAGGGGCGCGACGCCAGGGCGGCCGGCACGGCGCCGACGGCGTTGAGCAGGACGTCGTCCACGGAGGACACCCGGTCGAGTTGCAGCACGTACTGCGCGACCTCGATCAGGACCGAGCACCCCGCCGCGAGCGCCAGGATCCGCGGCAGGGACGCCAGCGCCGCGAACCGCATCGGAGCGAAGAACCCCAGCGCAGCGAAGACCAGCAGGTTGCCGACGATCCCGAGCGGCCCCATCTCGAACGGCCGGCCGGTTCCGACCGGGGCGTGTGCTGATCCACGCCGCTATTGGAAACCCCGCCGTCATCAGCGCCTTCACCGGGCGGCGACCGAGCCGGTCAGCAGGTCGAGCCCGGTGGGGTGCCCTGCAGTGCGCCGGCGAGAAACGGCAGCACGTCGTCCATCGCTGCGCGGGCTATCGAGCCGTGATTCGCACCGGGGTACTGCTTGTAGGTCACGTGTTCGCCCGCGGTGCACACCCTGCTGACGTACTGCGTGGTCGCCGCCGGCTTGACCAGCGCGTCCGACTCGCCCTGTGCGACGAACACCGGAACACCGATCCGCTCCGCCCCGGGGGTGTTCTGCCGGAGCAGGGTGGCCCACGGCTCAGTGGTCGCGGGGTCGTGCGCCACGTACTTGCCGATCAACGGATCGGCGATCTTGCGGAGGGACAGGTACTGGCCGAACAGGCACAGCTGGGCCATCGCGGGCGTTGCGGCGACCCCGGCCGGGGTGAGGATCGACTCCAGCGACATGCCGGGGTGCTGGTCGGCGTAGACGGCCTGGTAGGCGGCGTAGGAGTACGAGCCGATGGTGACCCCCGACGCGTCGGCGATGTGGTCGTCGAGCAGGGTGGCGAGCTCGGTGGCGGGTGCCGCGACGGCGACGCCGCGCAGCGAGAGCTCCGGTGCGTAGCGGCTGACCTCCTGACCGGCGAACAGGGCCGCATGGCCCCCTTGGGAGTGGCCCCACAGGAGCACCTCGGCACCGGCGCCCGCGTCGGGCAGGTTGCGCGCCGCGCGGACGGCGTCGATGACGCTGTGGGCTTCGGTGACGCCGATCAGGTAGGAGCTCTGGCCCTCGACGCCCAGACCCGGGTAGTCGGCGGCGGCGACCGCGTAGCCCGCGTGCAGCAGCTGGCTCAGCCCCTCGATCAGGTCGAACGGGTCGAGGCCGTTGGACGGGGCGCAGCGCGCCACGGCACCGGTGGTCGGGTGGCCCCAACCGATCACGGACCGGCCACCCGCGGGGGCCGGTCCGGCCGGTGCGACCACCACCGCGGACGCCACTCGGTCGGTGCCCTGCTGGTCCGTGGTGTGGTACAGCACCCGCCACGCGACCGACCCCTCCATGGTGCTAGGCAGTGGCTCGGTCCGCACGATGCTGCCCGGCGGCCCGGCGGGCACCGGATCGGGCAGCGTGTAGAACGCCTGATCCGTGCGTACCTCGGCTGCTCCCTGCTCGATCCGACGACCGGTGTCGGCGCTGCACCCGGCGAGGGCGAGCACGACGACGACCAGCAGCAGCACCGGACGCCGACGGCGCAGCTCGGCGTGGTGCGGCGTCATGACCCGTCAGCGCGGTCGTGAGTTGCGCGGGCGAGCCTCAGCTGCTCCTGCACGGCGGCGATCAGGGTGCTGGTGTCGACGGCGGCGGTGACGATGGTCGCGCCCTGCTCGGCGTACCGATTGGCCCGCGCACCCCCGGTGGGAGCGTGCACCCCGACCGCGATCCCGGCGGCGACGGCGCGGGTGATCACCGAGGAGATCACCGCCTGCATGTGGTCGCGGTCGGTCGGGTCCGAGCGCCCGAGGGAGAGGCTCAGGTCCGTCGGTCCGACGTAGATGCCGTCCAAACCCTCGACGGTGAGGATGGCATCGAGGTCGTCGAGGGCCTCGGCCGTCTCCAGGACGATCATAACGAGCGGCTCGTTCGCTCCTCCCACCAACCGTCCGGCGGAACGGGTGCCGGTGGGCGCGTACCGGCACGCTGCGACCACCTCGCGGACGTGGTCGACGCCGCGCACGTTCGGCACGAACACGCCGTGCGCGCCGAGGTCGAGCGGCCTGCCGATGTCGGCGAACTGCGCGCTGCGGGTGCGGACCAGCGGTACGGCACCGGCCGCCGCAATGGTCGCCGTCACGCCGGGCAGGTCCGCCTCGCTGAGCGCGCCGTGCTGGAGGTCGAGGACGACGTAGTCGGGACCGGTCCGCGCCAGTAGCTCGGCGGTCACCGCTCCCGGAAGCAGGCTCCACAGGCCGTGAGCGGTTCGTCCGGCCGCCCACCGTGAACGCAGTTCGGTCGCAGTCGTCCCCGTCATCTCGTTGTTCTATCGCATCACCAGAGCGGGCGTGCCGCGGTCACCCGCTGCGTTCGCGCCCCTCGGAAGAGTGGTCTGCGTCCGGATGTCGCGCTGCCGCGCCTCGCCTCCGGTGGGGACGTCGTTAGGTCGGTGTCGGGGCCAGCCGGGGCTGACGACGAGACGATGGGAGCCGTCATTGTGACGCTGAGCGGTGTGTCGCGACCTCTCGCAGGACGCGGGGTCGGCTATGCCGTGGAGCCGCCGGCCGTCGTCTACACCCAGAGCATGCAGGTACTCGACCTTGCGGCGACGCAACTGTCGGGAACGCCGGGCGTCGACGCCACTGGCGACTTCTACGACGTCTTCCCGATCGAGATACCGGCACGCGGTCACGAGGCGGTGGACGACGCGACGTGGTGGTGGGTGGTCATGGGCGACGTGTGCGGCAAAGGGATGGCCGCCGCCTCGGTCGCCGCTTCGGTCCGCCACGCGGCGCACACGGTCGCGTCCGACGCCCTCGACGCGTCGGCGGGAGGCCCCGTTGCGCCGGACCCGGCCCTGCTCCTGCACCGGCTGCACGACATCCTGATGGTGCGGACCGGTCGACGCTTCGTCACCGCCGTGGCGGCGGTACTGCGCCCCGACGGGCACGGCGGGCTGGTGGGCCGACTCGCCTCCGCAGGCCACGAACCGGCCCTGATCCGGCGGATCGGCGGCGCGGTCGAGGTGGTCAGCGCCGGCGGGATGCTCCTGGGGTTGGTGCCTCGGCAGCCCGCACCGGCGGTCGAGGTCCGCATCGGCGCGGGCGAGGTCATGGTGGTGTTCACCGACGGTGTCACCGACGCCCGGCCCGGCCCGGGCGGCGAGTGTTTCGGGTTGGAACGTCTCACCGACACGCTCACCACCAGCAGCGGCCAACCGGTTCGCGCAGTCGTCGACGTGGTCACCACCTCGGCCATGGCCTACCGCAGGGGATTCCTCGGCGACGACCTCGCCATCCTCGCCATCAGCCCGAGCGTCTGAAGGGGATGCGACCGGTCAGCGCAGCTGTTCGGCCATCCGCTCCAGGCCGTTCCTGATCATCTGGCCGTAACCGTCGTCGCCCAGCGCGCCGATCGTGGCCTGCGCGTGCCGGAGGTGCTCACGGGCACGGTCGAGATCGCCCAGCTTCCGATGGCACTCGCTCAGGTTCAGGTGCAGCGAGGGGTACAGGCCGGCCACCGGAAGCGGCACCCCGGCCTGCGCCACTCGCGCATCGGTGAGCAGATCGGCGGCCGCCAGTGCTCGCTGGTCCCACAGCAGTTCCTCGCGCACGTCGTTCTGCACATCGGCCATCGCGTGCGCGAGCGTGCACCGGTGCAGGGGATCCCCCTGCTCGCCACCGATCTCGTCCCAGATCTCGGCGAAGAGCAGACGTGCGGTCTCCCGCTCGCCCTGGTGGCTGAGCTGCACCGCCTCGCCGATCCGGACGAGCAAGGGGTCGGTGATCACGCGACGGCGGTTCCCTCGATCTCGACCATGAGGGAGGGGATCGCCAGGCGGGTCACCCCGAGCAGCGTGGCGGTCGGCGCCACCCCGGCGGCACCCAACCGCGACGCCAGCACGCCGTAGTGCTCGAAGAGCAGGTCGACGTCGGTGGTGTAGATGTTGAGCCGGACGAGGTTCGCGAGAGACATGCCTGCCTCGCCGAGCACCGCCTCCAGGTTGTCGATGCTCAAGGCCAACTGGGCCGCCATGTCACCGTCGTGCTGGGGCTTGCCGTCGCCGCTCATCGCGGTCTGCCCGGAGCAGTAGAGGGTCCGGCTGTGCCCGGAGACGATCTCGCCCTGGTTGAAACCCATCTCCAGCGACCACGGCACGGGGTTGACTGCGGTTCGTTCCATCGCCACACCGGCTCCCATTCGATTCGTCGAGGTTCCCTGCATGAAGGAGCCTTGCAGGAAGCCTCGGCCATGCTCAAGGTGGTCGACGCGCTGCCCGAGAGCTATCGGGCCACCGCGAGCGACGCGGCCCGGCGACTGCTCGTCGACCCGGAGACCGACCTCCTCTCGCGCCGGCTCGTCGCCGAGGAGGTCCCCGACAGCATCGCGACCGAGGTCCGGCGCGCGGTGTTCGCCGGCCACAAGCTGCGCATCCACTACGCGGCCGTGGACCAGGCTCCGACGTGGCGCACGGTGGACCCGATCGGCCTGGTGACCGTCCACGGTCACGGCTACCTGCTGGCGACGAGGTCCGGCGCGGACCGCACCTACCGGCTGTCGCGGGTGTTGGCCGCCGAGGAACTTGCCGAACCCGCACAGCGTCCGGACCGGGTCGATCACGGCACTGGCCGTCCGCACCGAGGAACCGGAAGCCCTGGCCCCGCAGTGGTTGCGCACCTCGCTCCGCAACCGCGCCGCAGCGTTCGCGACCTGGTACGGAGACTTACCCTGAGGGCCAGCCGGTGTCGGTCCCGGCACCGGCTCCTCCGTCACCTGATCAACGTCGAGGAGCCCGAGCGGTTCGTGGCGCAGATCCGGGCGTTCGTGCTCGGCGACGACGATCACGGGCGCAGCAGGAAGTCGACGACGCGTGCCTGAGCCGACACGGCGTCCGGGTGGGTGAAGAGTGCCAGGTGGGTGCCGGTGTCGAGCGTGAGCAGCTCCGCGCCGGGGATCGTCTCCGCAGCGAAGGTGCTCTGTGCCGGTGGGAGATCGCTGTCGGCGGTGCCCTGGATGACGAGGGTCGGCGTCGTGATCGCGTCCAGCTCCAGCGAGGTGATGGCCGCGAACTGCTGCAGGTCGTTCGCGTAGCCGGTACGCCTGGCGTTGTCCTGGCTCGCCGTCGGGCCGAGGGCCAGGACGAAGTCGCGCTTCACCGGATCCGCGAACACCTCCTCGACCCGCTGCTCCAGCTGCTCCTTCGTCAGGTCGCCCTCGCCGGACAGCGAGCCGGCGATGTACTGCTTGGGCTGGTGGGCGGCGAGCAGCCGGAGCAACCACCGCCCGGCGCCGGTGGTGAACATCAAGCGGGTGGCGAGGTCCGTCTTCGGCAGGTGGTAAGCCTGGCTGACCGCGGCGAACGCGACGAGTGCGTTCACCCGGTCCGGATGCCGGACGGCCAGTCGGTACCCGGCGGGCCCGCCACCTGACCACGAGAACACGCCGGCCCGTTCGACACCGAGGTGGTCGAGCAGGGCGGCCACCAGGTCGGCCTGCTGATCGATGGTCGTACGGTCGCCGAGCGCGGTGCCGAGGTATCCGGGCCGGGAGAGCAGGATCGCCGCGATGCCGTCGTGCGGCAGGAAACCCGCCATCAGCGCCGCGGCGTCGATCCCGCCAGGGGTGCCGTGGACGACGACGACCGGGGCACCGGTGCCCACGACGGCGTACTCGACGGGGCCGAGCTCCGTCTGCGCGATCTGGGGGACGTACGCGGCCGCACGCCCCTGCTCGGCGGTGTCATCCACGTCTGCTGCCTGCCGTTCCGTCGTGGGTCGGGTGCAGTGGCCACTCTGTCACCGGTGGGCGTCCATGGCGGCTGCCATGAGTGCACCGAACGACGGATGCACGACGATCACGTCCAGCGAGACGCGGTCCAGTTCGTGGAACGCTCCGCTGGGCAGGTGCAGCGCGCGCAGGCAGATGCAGCCCTCACCAGCACGATGTGCTCGGCGAGGCCGCCGCCGTCCCGCATGTCGAGGTTGACCTCCACCAGGTCCGGCAGCTCCGTCCCGCCGGTCGGTCGGCCGGACCTGGCGGGGAAGAACCGGAGGCCGTTGACCTCGCCGCCGTTCTGGTCGCGCAGCAGATCGAGGAACTCCGGCGGCGGAGCTCCGCCGAGCACCGCGGACCGTGCCACGAGGTCGGCGACCGATGCGGGGCCGGCGCCTGCCTGGACGGGATAGCCGAGCTCCACGGCGAACGCCCGCCAGGCCGCCGCGACGTCGTTCGTCGTCACCGCCACGACCTCCCTCGTGTCCGACCGACCACATCTGCCCGCGGGTCCACGAGACCCGGAACAGATCCGATCATCCCCCGGGTGGTCGGGGACGAGCGGTTCACGGTCGTCCACTCTCGGTGATCGGTAAGACTGATCGTCGTGCGCAGGGCCGTGGTGCTGGTCGGACTGGTCGGCATCGTGATGGCCGCGGCGCTGGACCGGCGCGGCCTGGGCAGCTGGAACCTCGACGCCGACCTGGACCGGCTGACCGCAGGTCCGCGGTGGTGCTCGCGGCAGCGGGCCTGCTGTCGCTGGCCTCGTCGCGCCGGACCCGGGTGGTCGCGGTCGTGCTCGCCGCGGCAGCGGGAACGGCGAGCGCGACGGCGGCCGTGCGGGCCGTGGCCACGGGCCTTCCGGGCCCGTCGACGGGTGTGCTCGCGGCCGCGTCGGCCGTCGTGCTCGTCGGGGTCGTGGCGCGGGTGGTCGGCGGAAGCGCCGACTCGACGCGGATCAGGCCCTCGGCAGGGTGGCGACGGGTGCTGCCGGTGCTCCTCGCGACGGCGGTGACCGCGCTCGGGGGAACGGCCGCGGCCGCGGCGGTGATCGACGCGCCGGTGCGTGCGACCACGGCACCCGAGGCCGAGCCCGCTCCGGTGGAGTACAGCGCCGACGCGGCGCGCTGGACGTGGCGCGGCGGCGGGCCGGTGCGTGACGTCCGTGCCGCAGGGGTCGGGGTCGTGGTGGCAGGCGACGACGGAATCACGGCCCTGGACGGGACGACGGGCGCGGCGCGCTGGACGTTCCGGCGAGTCGGTGCCGGGTTGACCGACCTGCTGGTCAGCCCCGACCGGCAGACGGTGGTGACGATCCATGCCGGCCCTGCCGCGCGGGCCGCCGTCCTCACCGTGCTCGACGCGACGACCGGGGAACGGCGGTGGGAGCTGGCCACCGACCGCAAGCCGGTGGCGCTGCTCACCGACGGCGTGCTCGCGGTCGACGAGCTGCTCGAGGTCGGCTACGACGATCCGCCGCGCTCGCGCACGACCGCTCGGGACATCGGCTCCGGAGCCGTGCTGTGGACGTGGGAGCCTCCGCCCGGCTGCGACTCGACGCTGCTCCACCCGGCGGTGTCGGCGACGGTGGTGCCCGTGGAGACGTCATGTCAGGACGGCCTCGTGCTGCACGGGCTCGACGGGCGCACCGGGTCGGTCACCTGGACGTTGCGAACGAGGCCTTTCGACCCCTACTCCTCGGACCCGCTCCGGACGACGCCCGACGGCACCCGTCTGGTCGCCGCCGGCGCGGGCGACCGTGTCGTCGTCGACACGGCCACCGGCACGCCGGTCGGCCGGATCCCGTACGCCGCGGGCTTCCCGCGTCCGTTCGGGGACGGCCGGATCGCCGTCGCGGGCGGTGACCCGGAGCGCGTCGTCGCCACAGTCGACCCCGCATCGGGCGCGCTGCAGCCGGTGCAAAAGGGCTGCCCGGCCGAAGTCACGGCGACGGTCACCGACGGCGGGGTGCTGCGGCTGTGCCGGACGGCGTCGACGTTCGCGGTGCAGACCGACGGCGCTGCCCCGGTCCCGGTCGACCTGGGTCGCCGTGACCAGTTCGTCGCGCTCGACCTGCTCCGCGACGCGTTCGTCGTGCCCGCTCCCGGCGCGGTGGTCGTCGGTACCGCCGGGCCGGACGGCGCCGTGGTCGGGATGGGCTGAGACAGGAGTCGCGACGCCCGGTGGGTGCCGGTCAGCGGCGCGGCGTGGTGGACGGATCGAAACTGGGGGAGAGCCGGGTCCGGGCGGTGGCGAGGTGGCGGGCGACCTCGCCGGTGATGCGTTCGGCGTCGGCGTTCCAGGACGCTTCGCGGTCGGCGTCCGGGACGACCTGGCAGGAGATCAGCACGACCTCGAGGGAGGCGAGCAGGTCGGAGATCGCCGCCGCTCGGGCACTCGACACCGTCGTGACGTCGTTGCGCATGAGTCCTCGGTACTCCGTTCCTCGACCGGCCGGGCGAACTCGTCGCCCCCTGAGGTGAACGCGTGCGGCCCGGCCGGGTGACGCGTCCCGCGCCAGGTGGCGTGCGGATCCGTCAGCCGTCGGCCCCCGCCGCGGCCAGCATGCCGCGCGCCCGGTGTTCCAGGGCCATGGCCGCCGGCCGCGGCACCCGCCACCCGCTGCGCCGCTCCAGCTCGGCGAGACGGCGCTGAGCCTGCTGGTACGCGGCCCGGCGCTCCGACTCGAAGTCCGACGAGGCGGCGACGCCGAGCAGGGTGCGCACCTGGGCGATGAGCCGCCGCTCGGCCGGGTCGAACCGTGCGTCGCGCTTGCGCTCCGCCGCCTCGACCGCCGCGGCCCAGCCCTGCTCCGCGTGCTCGACGGCCTCGACGAACCGCCGGGCGTAGTCCGGGCCGGGGAACTCGTCGGTGCGCAGTGCGTTCGCCTCGGCGAACGCGTCGACGAAGCGCGCGGTGGCCGGCTGTTCGACGTCGGCCAGGGCCGGCAGCCGCAGCACCGCGTCGAGGTCGCATTCGAACTCGGCGAAGGCCTGTGCCGTGGCCTGATGGCGCGTCACGGCGTCGTCCCAGCGGCCGCGCCACGGGTTCGGCGCCAGCTGTGCCCGCACCCACGTGTAGAGGGCCTCGCCGGGGCCGTTGAGCGCCAGGGCGGTGACCAGCACCGCCGCCACGAATATGCCGGGCAACATCAGCACCCAGCCGTCCCACAGGATCCCGCCGTGCACGTGGTGTGGTTCCATGGCCCGCCTCCCGCATCCCCAGGAAGACGGTAACCACAAAGCCGGGCGGTTGGCCTGCTCATAGGCCCGTTCGGCCGCTGCCCACGCCGCGACGGTGCTCCTGGACGAATCAGGTCGCGTCGTGGGTGACCGTCACCTGGCCGTCCCCGGCACGCACGCGGGGGTCAGCTGCGCGGAGAGGCCGGGCGCGGCGTAGCCGGACCCACCGCCACCGCCGCCGGTCGCCAAGTCTCCGGATCCGCCGCCACCACCCCCGAACCAGCCTCCGCCGCCACCGCCACCACCGCCGTTGTCGGCTCCGGCGGCCGCGGACCCGCTGCTGCCGTCGTGGCCCGTGCCGGCGTTGCCGTGCGACCCGGCGCGGACCTGTCCGCCGGCACCGGGCCCGGTGGCCGTGCCTCCACCGCCACCGCCACCGATGTCCGTGATCGGGCCTCCGGCACCACCGGTGGTCCCTCCGCCCGCACCGGGATCGCCGCCGAAGGCCGTGCCGCCGCCACCACCGCCGACGAGCATGACCTCGGTACCGAGCAGGACGGCGGACCCGCCACCGCCGGCGCCCGCGCCCAAGGAGGAGGTGGAGTCCGACGGTCCGCCGTCGCCGCCCCGGCCGAAGCCGAAGCCGCCCTGCGCCGGTTTCACGCCAGGCCAGTATCCGCCGGGTTGCTGGCCCTGGCGGCCGACGACGATGGTGTAGACCGTTCCGGCCGTCACGGCGACCGTCGCCTCCGCCCGACCACCGAGTCCGGGCGGGACGTCACCCAGCCCACCTCCGGCCGCGCCCTCGACGACGAACGTCGCCTGGTCGACGCCGGCCGGGACCGTCCAGGACTGCTCACCGCCGGTGCAGGAGAAGGTGTCGGTCACCCGGGGTGCTTGAGCCATGCCCACGGAGGTTAACGGCTGCTGCGCCGCGGTGAAGACCGGTGGCCGATGTCCGCGGGCAGCGTGGCCGGGAGCGTGCCGGACACGATCGGATGATCTCCGGCTTCCGGCCGATGCCCGCTGCCTACGCTCCCCCGGAAGGTGCCCGGCACGTCGACGACCCGCCGTTCCGGCCAGGAAGAGGGCCACGCGATGACCACGTCCCGACTCGGGTCGCAGCCCGCCGACGCACGTCCCGGTGTCCTGGCCCGGCACCCGCTGGTGTCCTTCTTCGTCATCGCCTACGCCGGCGCGTGGCTGCTGGAGTTGCCGGTCGTGCTCTCCCGGACCGGCACCGGCCTCCTGCCCTACACCCTGCCGCCGATCGCCGTGCTCGTCCTGATCGCGGCCGCGACCTTCACGGGCCCGACGCTGTCGGCGTTCGTCATGGCCCGGGCGACCGAGGGCAGGGAGGGGCCGAAGCGCCTGCTGCGCCGGTACGTGCTGTGGCGCGTGCAGTTCCGGTGGTACCTGTTCGTCCTGCTGGTCATCCCGGCCGGCGTGCTGCTCGGCGCGATCGTCCTGCCCGGCGTCCTCGCGTCGTATCAACCGCTGACACTCGGGCTGCTGCTCGGCTACCCGTTGGCGTTCGTCGCGACGTTCGTCCTCGGCGGGCCGTTGGGCGAGGAGCCCGGCTGGCGCGGCTTCGCGCTGCCCCGTCTGCAGGTGGCGTACGGGCCGCTGGCCGGCAGCGCCCTTCTGGGCGTGCTGTGGGCCCTGTGGCACTTCCCCCTGTTCTGGACGGGGGTGTGGACGCCGCCCACCCTGGCGAACATGGTCATGTTCGTCGTGATGACCACCGCGCTGACCGTCGTCATCGCCTGGGTGTTCAACAACGCCGAGGGCAGCCTGCTGATCACCATGTTGATGCACGCGTCCTTCAACACGTTCGCGAACAAGATCGTGGTGCCGCTGTTCCCCGCCCCGCTGCTCGATGCCTACGGTCTGCTGCCGGTGCTGGTCGGGTTCGTCTCGGTGGCGTCGATCGTCGTGGCGGCGACGCGGGGTCGGCTGAGCTACCGGGGCGAGCGGCGGACGCAGGAGACGGACGCGGCGGCCGTGCCGCGCGAGAGGTCCGGCCTCCACCGACGCTAGGGCGGGCGTCGTCATTTGACCGATGCCCGCGCACGTCGTCCGCCCGACACTGTCCACCATGTGCTCGGAGCTGCTGTCGGGTCGTCCCCGCGCCGGGGACGGCGCAGCCGACGAGTGGCTGGTCCGCCGCGCCCGAGGGGAAGACGTCGACGCGTACGAGGTGCTGGTGCGGCGCCACCGGCGTCGCATCTTCCGGATCGCCCTGCGCATGCTCGGCGACCGCGACGAGGATCGGCTGAAGCGACCGCTCGCACCAAGGAAGCCGGGCTGACACACGGGTCACGACCTCTGTGCCAGCCCGGTGTCCTGTGTGCGCCCGACTGACTCCGGGTGCGGCCCCGACCAGCGCGCCGGGATCACCGTGCTCGGCACGGCGGACGCCGCCGCTCCGCTGGCCGAGGAGCTGTCCGCCCAGGCCGGCGTGCGGTCGGCCACCGCGCGGCTGACCGGCCCGCACGCCCACCCCGCTCTGCACCTGCGCGTCACGGCCGACGACGGCGCGTCGCTGGTCGACCTGCGCCGGCACATCGACGAGGTGGCCGTACCCCGACTGATCGGCGCACTGGAACTCCCGGCGCTCGACACCGACGTGCTCCTGCGCCTGACCACGCGCTGAGTGCCGCCGAGGCGAGACCGTGGCGCGCTCGTACAAGCGGGTGTCGTCGTCGTTCTACGGACGAGGTCGGTGACGTCGGCACGGTGAGGAGCGGTGCCCGGCGAGCAGGCGGGGACGCAGCGCGCCTCGAGCACCTATGGTCGGTGCGGGCGCTGTTCGACGGTGAGGTCGGACCGGAGGTGTCGTCGGCGATGCAGGGTGGCGAGTACTGTACCACCAGCGGTCAGGCCGGTGTGGACGACCGGACCGCACAGTGGCAGGACATGCTGTCCGCGACGCACCTGCCATGGACCGTGCAGGTCGATCCGTGCGACGACGAGCGGCTTTTCGAAGCGTGGGTTCGCCGGTGGTGGATCGACGATCTCGCCCTCGTCGACTGCGAATGCAGCCCGTGCTCGGGCACGCGGCAGCGGCGGCAGCTGGCCGACACCGACGGGGAGTTCGTCGTCGTGCTGATGACGCGCGCCGGGAGCGAGACCGTCAGCCAAGGTGACGTCGAGACGGCCATGCGTCCCGGTGATGCGGTGGTGTGGGACAGCACGAAGTCGGCCCGGTTCAGCGTGTGGGAGCCGTTGAGCAAGCGGAGCCTGGTCATTCCCCGGGCCGCGCTCGACGAGGTCAAGGGGCGGGCCTGGACGAAGACCGGAGTGAGCCTCAAAGGCGATTCACCGGCGACCCGGTTGCTGAGCTCATATCTCGACACCCTCAGCGCATCGCTGCCGGTGCTCGGGTCGTCGGCGGTGGCGGCGGCCCGCAACGCCACGCTCGAACTCCTGATGGGAGCGCTGCGGCCGGACGGCGACGCACCGTCGACGAGTGCGGCGCAGCCGGCCCTGCGTGCGGCGATGGACCGGTACATCGAACGTCACCTCCTGGACGGATCGATCACCCCGAACGCACTGGCAGCGGCGCACGGCGTGTCGATCCGGACGGTGAACCGCATCTACAACGCGGCCGGGCAGACGGTCGGCGAGGTGATCCGGATCCGGCGCCTCGCGCACGCCCGTGAGGAACTGAGTGAATCCGACCGGCCCGTCTCGGTGATTGCGCACCGCTGGGGGTTCTCTGACACCAGCCATTTCAGCCGCAGCTTCAAAGCGCATTACGGCACGTCGCCGACGGAGTACCGGTCGAGCGCCCGGCCGCCGGGTGGCGCTGCGGTGCAACGACCTGTCGCTGCAGTTCAAGGCCCGGCGCCCGGTCGCGGAGAGACTGAGGTCACACCGGCCCGGGGCTGAGTCGACGCGTCCCGGGCCGGGTTTCTGGACCTCACCGGGGAGATCACACATGGTTCGACGCGATATCGACTTCGACGCCGAGGGCGTCACTCTGCGCGGTTGGTTCTACACCGCCGACGATTCTTCCAGCCCGGCGCCCACCATTGTCATGGCGCACGGCTTCTCGGCCGTCAAGGAGATGTACCTCGACAAGTACGCCGAGACGTTCGCCGCGGCCGGGTTCAACGCACTCGTGTTCGACAACCGCAACTTCGGCGCCAGCGACGGCGAACCGCGCCAGGAGATCGACCCGTGGGCGCAGGTGCGGGACTACCGCCACGCGATCACCTACGCGACCACCCTGGCGGAGGTCGACGGCGGCCGGATAGGTGTCTGGGGGAGCAGCTACTCCGGTGGTCACGTGCTCGTCGTCGCAGCGATCGACCGCCGGGTCAAGGCCGTGGTCTCCCAGGTGCCGTTGGTCAGCGGGCACGACAACTTCCGCGCCCTGGTCCGCGCGGACTTCATCGACGGCTTCCGCGCCCTGTTCGACGCCGACCGCCTCTCCCGCTACGAGGGCAAGGAGCCCGGGATGGTGCCGGTGGTCGACAAGGACCCGCTCGCGCCGTCCGCGCTGCCCACCCCGGACTCCTACACCTGGTTCACCAAGACCCACGACCTGCGCGCATCCTCGTGGCGCAACGAGGTCACGTTGCGCAGTGTCGAGCTGTTCACCGAGTACGAGCCGGTCGCCTACGTCCCCTACATCAGTCCGACCCCTCTGCTGCTGATGCCCGCGCAGAACGACGTGCTGACCCCGACCGACCTGGCGATCGCCGCCTTCCAGAAGGCGCGCGAGCCGAAGAAGCTGCAGATCCTGCCGGGCGGGCACTTCGACGCCTACGTCGACGGCTTCGACGCGTCCGGCCCGGCCGCCCGCGACTGGTTCCTGCAGCACCTCGGAGGCTGATCAGTGATGGCAAGCAAGCTTCGGGACAGGGTCGCCGTCGTCACCGGATCCAGCTCCGGCAACGGCCGCGCCATCGCACTGGCGCTCGCCGCGGAAGGAGCCGCGGTCGTCTGCTCCGACCTTCGGCGTGAGGCCCGCGAAGGCGGATACGAGGGCGACATCCTCACCCCGACCGACGACGTCATCCGGGCGAACGGAGGCAAGGCCGAGTACGTCGAGGCCGACGCTGCCAGCTATTCGGCCGTGGAGAATCTGGTCGACTCCGCTGTATCGAGCTTCGGCCGGCTGGACGTCATGGTCAACAACGCCGGGATCTTCACCGGGCTGCACACCATCGTCGACGAGACCGAGGACGAGTACGACCGCACGATGGCCGTCAACGCCAAGAGCGTGTGGCTGGGGTGCAAGTTCGCGATCCGCCAGATGCTCACCCAGGAGCCGGTCGACGGCTCCCGCGGCCGGATCGTCAACATCGCCTCCATCGGCGGCCTGGTCGGGCTGGCCGCCGAGCCCGCCTACTGCGCAGCGAAGGGCGCCGTGGTCAACCTGACCCGCCAGCTCGCGGTCGACTTCGCTCCCGAGCGGATCAACGTCAACGCCATCTGCCCCGGCTTCCTCGCCACCGCCATGGTGCGCCCGTTCCTCGACGACCCCGAGCTGAACAAGGTCCTGCACTCCAAGTCCCCGTGGCCCGAGCTCGGCACCGCCGAGGACGTCGGCAAGGCCGCGGTCTTCCTGTCGACCAACGACGCCCGCTGGGCCACCGGATCGATGCTGACCATCGACGGCGGCTTCACCGCCCCCTGATCGGAGACAACGCATGCCACGCCTGCAGAACAAGGTCATCGTCGTCACCGGCGCCAGCTCCGGTTTCGGCCGCGCCATCTCGAGAGCCTGCGCCGCCGAGGGCGCGAAGGTCGTCGTCGGCGACATCCACGAACACCCCAACACCGGCGGGTTCGAGGACGACGCCGACCTGAGCACCGTCGAAGTGATCGAGAAGACCGGCGGCACCGCCACCTACGTCAGCTGCGACGTCACGAAAGAAGATCAGGTAGACAACCTCATCGCCGAGACCGTGCGCAGGTTCGGCCGGATCGACGTGATGGTCAACAACGCCGGCATCTACCGCAACGGCAAGCGGCTGCACGAGTTCGACGTCGCCGATCTCGACATCTGCTTCGACGTGAACGTCCGGGGCACGTTCTTCGGCTCGAAGGCCGCGATCCGGCAGATGCTCGACCAGGGCGAGGGCGGCGTGATCGTCAACCTCGTGTCCACCGCCGGACTGCAGGGACACCCCAACCAGTCGGTCTACAACATCTCCAAGGGCGCCCAGGCCAATCTCACCCGCTGCTTGGCGATCGAGTACGGCAAGGACGGCATCCGCGTCAACGGCATCTGCCCGACCTACGCCAAGACCTCGCTGACCCGGGCGCTGTTCGACGACAAGGACTTCGACCAGGTCTTCACCGAGTCGATCCCGCTCAAGCGGTGGGGCGAGGTCGACGACATCGCCAACCTCGCGGTGTTCCTGGCCTCGGACGAGTCCAGCTACATCCACGGCGACCTGATCAAGGTCGACGGCGGCGAGACCCTCTGCCGCTACTCGGTCTGAGCGATGGCCGCGGCGTCGACAGCGTGTCGACGCCGCGGTCCTCTGTCGTGACGATCGGTGCGCGTCGCATCCGCTCTCCCTCGCACTGGTCCCTCAAGCGGACGATGATCTCCGGGCGCGGGTCCTCGCAGGCGGCCCCACAGACTGTGGTCGAGGACGTTCTCGACCAGGCGCTGGAGATGGGGTGTCGTGACCGATTCGTGCGCGTGTGGTGCGGACCGCGACCGCCGCAAGTTGTTGGCGTTCCTGGGTGCGGCGATGGTCGCCACGGGCCAGCCCGTCGACGAGGTCGAGGACGAGCTGCGGGAGGTGGGGCGCCGTCTCGGCGCACCCGACGTGCAGGTCGCCGCGGGGCCGACCGGTGTGCACGTCGGCCTGGCCAGTGGTGATCCGGCCACCTTCGAGTCGGTCGACGGGCGGCTGCGACTCGACCAGGCCGTCGACGTCCGTCTCATCCGGCACCTGCTCGTCACCGGCCGGATCGCCCGCGAGGAGGCCCTCGACCGGCTGCTGGGTCTACGTGGCAAGCCGCTGCGGTACCCGGCATGGCTGGCCGAGGGAGGCTTGGTGGTCGTGGCCGTGGGGATCTGCCTGATCCTCCAGCCGGGCCTGGCGAACCTCGCCGCGGCGGCCTTGGGTGGCGTCATCGTGATCGGTCTGTCCCGCATGGCGCAGTGGCACTCTTCGTTGCTCGCGCTGCTCCCGACGATGGCCGCCTTCGCGGTGTCCGCCCTGGTCTTCGCGGCCGCCGCCGCGGGTCTGCTCGACGGCGCGCTGCGCACGGTGCTGCCGCCGCTGGCGGTACTGCTGCCCGGTGCGCTGATGGTGACCGGGTTGTCGGAACTGGCTGCGGGTGCGATGGTCGCGGGGGCGTCGCGGTTGTTGTACGGCACGGTGCAGCTGCTGCTGTTCGCCCTGGGTGTCGCCGCGGCGGCCACGTTGCTGGGGACACCTGCGCAGCTGCTCGGCAACGTCAGGGTGAGCGGGCTCGGCTGGTGGGCGGCGCCGCTGGGCCTGGTGGTCATCGGGGTCGGCATCACGCTCATGGAGGGCGTGCCGGTGCGGTTGGCGCCGTGGGTGTTGGGGGTGTTGGCCGTGACCTTCCTGGTGCAGCTCGGCGGCCAGCGTCTCGGCACGCCGGCGTTGGGCAGCTTCCTGGGCGCCATCGCGGCGAGTATCGGAGCGTCGACCGCGGAGCTGGTCCGCCGGCAGCTGCCCCGCCTGGTGGTCTTCCTGCCGTCGTTCTGGTTGCTGGTCCCGGGCAGCCTGGGGCTGATCGGGGTCAGCGAGGTGGCGATCCTCTCGGGGGAGGGTTCGACCGTCGGCTTCGACGTGGTGGGCGTGGTCCTGGCCATCGCCATGGGTCTGTTGGTGGGTTCGGCGGTGTCGCGCGCCCTGCGGGCGCTCGTCGGCCGCCTGCGTCGGCGGACGTCTTCCGAGGAAGACTTCACGTCATGACCGCCACCTGGTCGCCGACGCTGGAACGAGGCTGATGCGGCTCCCCGATCCGTCCCGGCTGCCCGACCTGCCGGTTCGCGCGGTGCTCGGCGAGGTCACCGACGCGTTGGCCGCGCACGGCAATGCGGTGCTGGTCGCGCCGCCGGGCACCGGGAAGACCACTCTCGTCCCGCTGGCCCTGGGGGCGGCGGCCGATGCGGACCGGGGCCGGGTGCTGGTCGCCGAACCGCGCCGGTTGGCCACGCGCGCGGCCGCAGCCCGGATGGCGTCACTGCTCGGTGAACCGGTCGGTGAGACCGTCGGCTACGCGGTGCGTGGCGACTCCCGCCGGTCGGACCGCACCCGCATCGAGGTGGTGACCTCCGGGCTGTTGCTGCGCAGGCTGATGACCGACCCGGAGCTGGCCGACGTGCACACGGTGCTGCTCGACGAATGTCACGAGCGGCATCTCGACGCGGACCTGCTGCTCGCGCTGCTGCTCGACGCGCGGGCCGGGCTGCGCCCGGACCTGCGGCTGCTGGCGACCTCGGCCACGGTCGCCACGGACCGGCTCGCCGAGCTGCTCGGGGAGGCACCGGTGGTGCGGGTCGAGGCGCGGATGTTCGCGGTGGCGACCCGGCACGTCCCGCCCGCCCGCGGCGAGCGCATCGAGGCCTGCGTGGCCCGCGCGGTGCGGACCGCCCTGCAGGAGGGCGACGGCGACGTGCTCGCCTTCCTGCCCGGCGTGCCGGAGATCCGCCGCACGGCCACGCTGCTCGGGGGCGCCGACCTGGCCGACGTCGACGTGCTCCCGTTGCACGGCAGGCTGCGCCCCGCCGAGCAGGACCTGGCGCTGGCACCCGGGCCGCGGCGGCGGGTGGTGCTGTCGACGGCGGTGGCGGAGTCGAGCCTGACCGTGCCCGGGGTCCGCGCGGTGGTGGACGCCGGGTTGGCCCGGACGCCCCGGACCGATCATCGGCGTGGGCTGGCCGGGCTGGTCACCGTGCGGGTGTCGGCGGCCGTCGCGGAGCAGCGCGCCGGCCGCGCCGGGCGGGAGGCGCCGGGTCGCGTGTACCGCTGCTGGCCCGAGGGCGAGCTGCTCGCCCGCTATCCCGAGCCGGAGATCCGCACCGCGGATCTGACCCGGCTGGCGCTGGATCTGGCGTGTTGGGGAACGCCGGACGGCAGCGGGCTGCGCTGGTGGGACCCGCCGCCGGCCGGTCCCTTGCAGGCCGGGCAGCAGGTGCTGCGGGCACTCGGGGCGCTCGACGACGGCGGTGTCACCGACCGCGGGCGGCGGTTGTCCGAGCTCGGACTGCATCCGCGGCTCGCCCGCGCGCTGCTCGACGGGGCGGCCCTGGTGGGTGCGCAAGCGGCCGCCGAGGTGGTGGCTCTGATCGACGACGACACCCTGGCCGAGGGCGGTGGCGTGGGTGGGGCGGCGGACGACGAGCTGCGACGGCTGCGGTCCGGAACCGCCCGCGGGGCCGGACGCTGGCGGGCCGAGGTCACCCGACTGCAGCGCATGCTGCCCCGCACATCCAGCACTTCCGCGCGTTCCTCGTCGCCCGCGGGACCTGGTGCCGGAGCCGCCCTGGTCGTCGGCCTCGCCTACCCGGAGCGCCTGGCGCGTCGCCGCTCCGCAGGCACGGGCCCGCAACGGCTACACCGCGACGTCTATCTGATGTCCGGCGGGACGGCCGTGGAGCTGCCTACCGGGAGCCCGCTGGCAGGCCAGGAATGGCTGGCGGTCGCCGACGCCGACCGGACGCCGGGCGCGGAGCACGGGCGGATCCGGCTGGCCGCCGCCGCGGATCGCGAGCTCGCCGAGCTGGCCGCGCCCGCGTTGCTCGTCGAGGAGGACGAGGTGCGCTGGGCCGACGGGGACGTCGTCGCCCGCCGGGTGCGCAGGCTCGGGGCCATCGTGCTGACGGAGCGCCGCCTCGAGCGCCCCGACCCCGAGGCCGTCGCGAACGCTCTGCGGCACGGGCTGAAGACCGAGGGTCTCGGGCTGCTGCGGTGGAGCGAGCACGCGCGCCGGCTGCGCGACCGGCTCGCCACCCTGCACCGCGTCTTCGTCGACAGCGGCGACGGCAACGGGTGGCCCGACGTGTCCGACGCCGCCCTGCTGGCCGAACCCGAAAGGTGGTGGGGCCCTGCGCTGGCCCGCGCCCGCAACCGCGCCGACCTCGCGCGGATCGACGCCGCCGGCGTCCTGCGTGCGCTGCTCGACCACCGGCACGCCGCCCGGCTGGACCAGCTCGCCCCCGAGCGGATCGCGGTGCCCTCCGGCGCCCGGATCGCCGTCGACTACTCCGCGGACCAGCCGGTGCTCGCGGTGAAGCTGCAGGAGGTCTTCGGGTGGACCGGCACCCCCACCGTCGCCGACGGCAGGCTGCCCGTCGTGCTGCACCTGCTGTCCCCGGCGGGTCGGCCGGCCGCGGTCACCGCGGACCTGACGTCGTTCTGGGCCACCGGCTACCCGCAGGTGCGCGCCGAGCTGCGGGGCCGCTACCCCAAGCACGCGTGGCCGGAAGATCCGCTGACGGCGCCGACGAGGCCGCCCAGGGCCCACCGATGACTTCCGGCCGCCGCCTCGGTCGTCACCCGGGAGCGATCATCGAGGAGGACGGGCCGTGCGCACGCTTGCCATCACCCAGAACGTGACCGCCGACGGCGCGGTGGAGATGCTCGGAGACTGGTTCGACCCCACCGCCGAGGACCGGCAGGTCACCGAGGCCATGAACCGGTTCACCGAGCGCGGCGACGCGTTGCTGCTCGGCCGGCGGACCTTCGAGGACTTCCGTGGCTTCTGGCCGAAGCAGACCGACGACCACACCGGCGTCACCGACGAGCTCAACCGGGTGCAGAAGTACGTGGTGTCCTCGACGATGACCGACCCGCAGTGGCAGAACTCGACCATCCTCAGCGGCGACTGGCTCGCCCGCGTCGCGGAGCTCAAGGAGCAACCCGGCGGCGACATCGGCGTGACCGGCAGCATCCGGGTGTGCCACGCGCTGATCGAGGCGGGGTTGGTCGACGAGTACCGGTTGTTCGTCTACCCCGTCGTGCAGGGGCGCGGGCGGCGACTGTTCCCCGAGGGGTTCGAGGCCGACCGGCTCCGGGTCGTGGACGTCGCCGGTTTCGACAGCGGGGTCACGCTCCTGCACTACGCCACGCGGTGAGCGCCCGATGAATTCGGCTCACCAGCCGAGGGGTCCGTGGCGGTCCGTGTAGGTGCCGGTGGGGCCGTCGGCGCCGATGGTCGCCATGCGGACGATGGCCTCGGTGCCCTCCTCCACCGTCTGGGGGCCGCTGTGGTTGTTGAACTCGGTGGCCGTGTAGCCGGGGTCGACGCAGTTGATGCGCAGCTCCGGAACGGCGGCGGCCCACTGGGTGGTGAGCATGTTGAGCGCGGCCTTGGACGAGGTGTACGCGGGCGCCTGGAAGGAGCTCTCGATCCGCTCCGGATCGGAGGTGACCGCGTGGGAGCCCAGGCCGCTCGAGACGTTCACCACCACGCCGGCCGGCGCCTTGCGCAGCAGCGGCAGGAAGGCGTGGAAGGTCCGGACGGGCGGCGCCTCGGCGTGATCCGAGTCAGCCCCGCTCGCCGGGGAGGGCGGGGCGGTACAGCCACGCGGTGAAGAACGCGGTGAGGTCCGTGCCGGCGTGCTGCCCGGCCAGTTCGACGAACTGCGCCGTCGTCACCGTCGCGTGGCGGTGCCGCGCCGTCCAGTCGCGCAGCAGCGCGAAGAAGCGCTCGTCGCCGATCCGACCGCGCAGCGCGTGCAGCACCAGCGCGCCGCGCTTGTAGACCCGCTCGTCGAACAACCGCGCGACCCCCGGGTCGGCGAGGACGAGGTCGGCCGGCCCCGCCGCGACGTGCGCGTGCCACTCCCGGGCATGGACAGCGGCGGTGCGGCCGCCGGACGACTCGGACCACAGCCATTCCGCGTACGTTGCAAAGCCCTCGTTGAGCCAGATGTGGCTCCAGTCGGCGATCGTGAGGCTGTTCCCGAACCACTGGTGCGCCAGCTCGTGTACGACGAGCCGCTCGTGGGTGCGCCGCCCGTCGAGATGGTTCGACCCGAAGATCGACATGCCTTGGGCCTCGATCGGGACGTCCAGCTCGTCGTCGGTGACGACGAGCTGGTAGTCGGCGAACGGGAAGGGACCGAAGAAGCCCTCCAGCGTCGTCATGATCGCGGGATGTCGACCGAGGTCGCGGGCGGCGAATTTGGTGAGTCGGGCGGGGATCTGCGCCACCTGCGGCACCGGGCCCTCGGCGACCACCACCTTCTCGTAGCGCCCGATCTGCACGCTGACCAGGTACGACGCCGTGGGCTCCGATCGCTCGTACACCCACGTCCTCGTGCCGGCGGAGCGGCGCCGCGCAGTGAGCACACCGGTGGCGGCGACCGTGTAGCGCGCGGCGGTGGTGACGGCGATGCGATAGGTCGCCTTGTCCGAGGGGTGGTCGTTGCACGGGAACCAGGACGGCGCACCGACGGGCTGGCTCGCGACGAGGGCGCCGTCGGTCAGCTCGTCCCAGCCGACGCCGCCCCATCGGCTGGCGACCGGTGTCGGGTTGCCGCTGTAGCGCACGTCGACGGTGAACCGGCCCACGACCGGGCGGTCCGGCGTGACGTGGAGCTTCCCGCCGTCGCGCGGCGACCGTGACTGCGTGAACTTCGCCGGACGGCCGTCGACGAGCACGCGGGGCACGCGGAACCCGGCGAGGTCGAGGCTGAACCGGCTCAGCGGTGCGTCGGCGACGGCGGTGAGCACGGCCCGCCCGCCGAGCCGGTTGGCCGCGAGCTTGTAGTCGATGTCCAGGTCGTAGTGCTCGACCCGATACCCGCCGTTGCCGTGGGCGGGGAAGTACGGGTCACCGGACCGAGCTGCGCCGGCCTTCGGTTTGCGGCTCAGCTCCACGTCGTGATCGGGTTGCCCAGCCAACAGGTCGACGCGGGGACGGCGTCGCCGCGCGTGACCAGGGAGCCCGGGCCGATGGTCGTGGCCGCGCCGATGTGCGCGCCCGGCAGGACGATCCCGTTCGGCCCGAGCGTCGCGCCCTCGTCGATGCGCACGTCGTCCATGCTCATGATCCGATCATGGAACAGGTGGGTCTGCACCACACAGCCCCGGTTGACGGTCGCACCGTCGCCGAGTCGCACGAGGTCGGACTCGGGCAGCCAGTACGTCTCCAGCCACACGCCGCGCCCGATGCTCGCGCCCATGCTGCGCAGCCACGCGGTGAGGACGGGGGTGCCGCCCGCGTGCCCCACCAGCCACGGGACCGCCAGCACCTCGACGAACGTGTCGGCCAGCTCGTCGCGCCACACGAACGAGCTCCACAGCGGGTGCTCCACCGGCCGGAACCGGCCGACGAGCAGCCACTTCATCGCCGTCGTGACACTGGCGGCTACGACACCGGCGGCGAGCAGCAGCGGACCGGCGAGCACGGCCGCGGCCACGATCCCGGTGCCGGCCAGGATCGTCGTCAGCACTCCGACGACGAGGACGGCGAGCGCGGCGGAGCACATCACCGGCACCATCCGGCACAGCTCGGTCAGCCCGCGGGCGATCCTGAGGTGCCGCGGCGGGTGGAAGGTGCGGCTCGTGTCGCCCCGCTCGACGGCCCGGCGCAGCGGCATCGGCGGCAGGCCGAGCCACGAGGAGCCCTTCTTCGCCTTCCGTGGCGTCGCGGAGAGCACGCCGACGAGCCCGCGGTCGGGCACCGACCGACCCGGCGCCGTCATCCCGGAGTTGCCGAGGAAGGCCTGCTTGCCGACCCGCGACGGTGCCACGTGCATCCAGCCGCCGGAGAGCTCGTACGTGCCGACCATCGTGTCGTCGGCGAGGAACGCGCCGTCGGCGACCGTGGTCATCTTCGGCAGCGCGATCACGGTCGACGCCTCGACGTCGCGGCCGATCCGGGCACCGAGCAACCGCAGCCATGCGGCCGTCAACCGGCTCGAGTACAGCGGGAACAGGCCCGTGCGGGCCATGCCCATCAGCCGCTCGGTGGCCCAGACCTGCCAGCCCGCGCGGCTGTGCACCGGGTGGAAGCCCTCGTCCATGCCGATGCCGAGCAGGCGCACGCCGACCACGACCAGCGCCGCGTACGTGACCAGGTAGGCCACGGTCGCCGGTGCGACCATCAGCAGCGCCCCGCCGGTCGCGTCGGCGGGGGACGCCGCACCGGCGACGCCGACCGCGACGATCGCGAGCGCAGGCAGCGCCGCCACCGCGGGCAGCAGCCCGAGGAGCATCGACGTGATGCCGTAGGCGAGGGCCCATGACCGCGAGCGCAAGGGGCGGGTCGACGGCCAGGACACACGGGACCTGCCTGCCCGCCGCGCCGGCGAACCCGCCCAGTGCTGCCCGGCGGGGATCGCGCCGCGGACCGTGGACCCGGCCGCGACCCGGGAGCCCTTGCCGATCCGCGCGCCCGGCAGGAGCGTGCTGCGCGAGCCGATCGTGGCCCCGGCGCCGATCCGGATCTTGCCGATGCGCACGACGTCGCCGTCGACCCAGTAGCCGCCGAGGTCCACCTCCGGCGCCACGGCCGCGCCGCGCCCGAGCTTCAGCAGGCCGGTCACGGGCGGTGCGGAGTGCAGGTCGACGTCGTCGCCGATCTTCGCGCCGAGCGCGCGGGCGTAGCGGGTGGTCCACGACGCGCCCGAGACGCCCGTCGCACCGGACAGCTCGGCGAGCTGCGTGGCCGCCCACAGCCGCACGTGCACCGATCCGCCGCGCGGGTAGTTGCCGGGCCGCACGCCGTGCAGCAGCAGGCGGGCGCCGCCCGCGGCGATCCCGATCCGTCCGGCCGGGCTGAACAACACCGCCCAGGCTATAGCGAGCGACCACCACGGCGCTGTCACCATCCAGGACGGCGGCGCCCACGGGACGACAACAGCGGCGATCGTCGAGATCGCCGCGGCGACGCTCGTCCAGCGCAGGCCGACCAGCGTCAGCATCGGAGCCATGAGCAGGGCCTGTGCGACGGCGGTGCGGCGTGGCGTCGGCACGACGTCGCGCTGTGTGGTCCGGGTCGCGCTCATGGCGTCCAGGTGGGCCGCAATCGTTCCCAGCCGCGGATGCAGATAGAGGTCGTTGACCGACACCTGCGGGTGTCGGGTGCGTATCCGGGCCACCAGCTGCGCGGCGGTGAGGCTGCCGCCGCCGTGGGTGAAGAAGTCGGCCTTCGGGTCGGTCACGGGCACGCCGAGGATCTCCGCCCAGCCCTCGGCCAGCCACCCCTCGGTCGGGGTCAGCAGACCCGCCGCGACAGGGTCGAGACCGTTCGCCGGCGACAGTGTTGAATCCTTCAGGGGCCAGGGCAGTGCGTCGCGGTCGACCTTGCCCGACGTGCGCGTCGGCAGGTCGTCGACGATCGCGAGCAGCGGCACGAGTGCGGCCGGAAGCTGCTCGCGGAGGGCGAGCGCCGCGGCGTCGGTGTCCAGCTCGCCCCGGGGCACCACGTACCCCACCAGCACCTGGTTGCCCGCCGGGGTGCGACGGACGGCGGCCGCCGCGCCGCGCACGCCGGGCAGCGCGAGCAGCGCGGCGTCGACCTCGCCGAGCTCGATGCGGCGCCCGCCGAGCTTGACCTGCTCGTCGGCCCGGCCCAGGAACAGCAGCCCGGCCTCGTCGGCGCGGACGACGTCGCCGCTGCGGTAGGCGCGCGCCCAGCCCAGCGAGGGCAGGGGAGCGAACTTCGCGGCGTCCTTGTCCGTGTCGAGGTAGCGGGCGAGCCCGACCCCGCCGATCACCAGCTCGCCGCTCTCGCCCATCGCGACCGGCTCGCCCGCGGCGTCGACGACGGCGAGCGCCCAGCCGTCGAGCGGCAGGCCGATCCGCACGGGCCCCTCGCCGGTCAGCTGCGCCGCGCAGGCGACGACGGTGGCCTCCGTCGGCCCGTAGGTGTTCCACACCTCGCGGCCCTCGACGGCCACCCGCTCGGCCAGCTCGGCCGGGCACGCCTCGCCGCCGAAGATCAGCAGCCGCACGTCCTCCAGCGCGTCCGGCGGCCACAGCGCGGCGAGCGTCGGGACGGTGGAGACGATCGTGATCCGCTGGGCCTCCAGCCACGGCCCGAGGTCGACACCGGTGCGGACCAGCGCCCGGGGCGCCGGGACCAGGCAGGCGCCGTGCCGCCACGCGAGCCACATCTCCTCGCAGGAGGCGTCGAACGCCACCGACAGCCCCGCCAGCACCCGGTCACCGGGCCCGATCGGCTCGTCGACGAGGAACAGGCGCGCCTCGGCATCGACGAACGCCGCGGCGGCACCGTGGCTCACCGCGACGCCCTTCGGGGTGCCCGTCGAGCCGGACGTGAAGATGATCCACGCGTCGTCGTCGGGCCCGGGCGTGCCCGGCCGACCGAGCGGCGCGCCGTGCATGGTCACTGACCCGCCGTCGCCGAGGACGGCGCACACCCCGGCTTCGCCGAAGACGAGCTCGGCCCGCTCCTCCGGGTCGTCGGCGTCGACGGGCACGTATGCGGCTCCCGCGGAGAGCACGGCGAGGATGGCGACGTAGAGCTCGGCGGTGCCGGACGAGATCCGGACGCCGACGCGGTCGCCGACCCCGATGCCGCCGGCGGCGAGGCGCCGCCGGACCGCGTCGACCTCCTCGGCCAGCTTGCGATAGCTCAGGATCGTGCCGCCTGCGTCGACCGCGGCCTCGTCGGGGTGCTGCGCCATCGTCTCGGCGAGCACGTCGAGCAGCGTGCGACGGACGGGCTCAGGCGCGACGGGATAGACGGCGGGGGTGCGGAGGAGCGCGAGGGTCACCGCACACCGGCCGCAGTGGACGCGGTACGGGAACGACGACGGCGGCGTGCAGCGCGCGGGTGCAAGTCTCACCTTCCGGGTGAACGTGCTGTGTCGTCAGCCGGGTCGGGGCTGGGTGCGGGTCTGGCGGCACCACCCGGGGCACAGCGAACTCTCCTCGGCAGGTTAACGGCAGATGTCCGGCCGGTCTCGGAGACGTGCGGGAGTTCACCCCAGCGATCACGCCGGGAGCGCGAGGCCGATCCGGGCGTGCATGGCGTGGCTGTGCCCTGGCGCGAGGACGACCGCGTCGTCGGCGACGTTGGCGGTCTCGACGCACACCATCGTCGGCCACTCCTCGTCGCCGAAGTCCTTCATCGCCGCAGCTTTGGCGACCCAGGGGTTCCAGACGACCGTGTTCTCCGAACCGGTCGTGGCGACGAGCAGGGTCCGCGCACCATCGCGCACGCTCACGTCCGCGGTGGACCGGTAGACACGGTCCGTCTCGCCCGTGAAGACGACCGGGCCTTCCTGGCGGACGAGCGCGCCCCCGGACGTCTTGTCCGCGTAGGTGGCCCCGTCGAGACCGTCGACCTGCACCTCGCGGACGTCGGAGACGCACAGGTAGGTGTGCAACGCCTCCTCGAACGTGACCGCCTCGGCGCCGGTGTTGCGCACCGACAGCTCCAGGTCGAGCTCTGCGCCGACGGTGATCGTGTAGAGGGCCTCGAAACGGTACGGCCACAGCTCGGCGCCCGGCAGCCCGACGACATCGCCGTCGGTCAGGCGCAACGTGACGACGACGGCATCGCCGTCCTGCCGGGCGCCGTGCAGCTTCCAGTCCGCGACACGGGCGAACCCGTGAGCCGGTGACATGTCGCCGTTGCGGCCGGGTCCGAACCACGGGAAGCAGATCGGCACTCCGCCCCGGATCGCCCGGCCGGTCTCGAACAGGCTCCTGCGGCTCATCCAGATCACCGGTGCCTGCCCGGCAGACGCCCATGCCGTCACCTGGGCGCCGTGCAGGTAGATCTCCCCGGCGCCACCCGGCGCGCGCACCCGCACCAGAGGCAGGCCGCCCTCGCCGTCGGCAAGGGTCACGGAATCGGGAAGCGCGACGTCGGCGGGCTCGCTCATCGCGTGGACGATACGACAGGTCGTCCGGCGCCCTGCAGACGATCAGGACGAACGCCGGCTCCTCAGGCCTGCAGGATGCTGACCGCCCGCGTGTTCAGGTAGCACTCCAGCGCCTCGGGGCCGCCTTCGGTGCCGTATCCGGAGTCCTTGAGGCCGCCGAAGGGCAGTTCGGCCGAGGGCATCGCCGGCATGTTCACCCAGAGCATGCCGACCTCGACGCGCCGGGTGAGTTGGTCCGCCGACGCGAGCGACCGCGTGAAGGCGTAGCCGGCCAGCCCGTACGAGAGCCGGTTGGCCTCGGTGATCGCGTCGTCGAGGTCGTCGAACTCGCGGATCCCGGCCACCGGTCCGAAGGGCTCTTCGTTGAACAGCCGCGCGTCGAGAGGGACGTTCTCGTAGATGGTCGGGGCCCAGAAGTTGCCGGTGTCGCCGAGCCGGCGTCCACCGGCCAGAACCGTGGCGCCGCGCTGCACGGCGTCCTCTCCGAGGACCTGCATGGCGTCGAGCCGCCGGGGGTTGGCGAGGGGGCCCATCTGGGTCCCCTCGGTCAGTCCGTCGCCGACGGTCAGGCCGTCCGCGACGCGTGCCAGGGCCGCGCCGAAGTCCTTGGCGATGGATCGGTGGACGAGGAACCGGGTGGGGGAGATGCACACCTGCCCTGCGTTGCGGAACTTGACCCCGCCCAGCGTCTTGACCGCCGGCTCCAGGTCCGCGTCCTCGCACACGATCACCGGGGCGTGGCCGCCGAGCTCCATCGACACCCGCTTCATGTGCTGCCCGGCGAGCGCGGCCAGCTGCTTGCCGACCTGTGTCGATCCGGTGAACGTGATCTTGCGGATCACGGGGTGCGGGATGAGGTGACCGGAGATCTCCGCCGGATCGCCGTAGACGAGACCGAGCACGCCTGCGGGGAGGCCTGCGTCCTGGAAGGCGCGGATGAACGCGGCCGGGCTGGCCGGGGTCTCCTCGGGCGCCTTGACGATCATCGAGCAGCCGGCCGCCAACCCGGCCGCGACCTTGCGCGCGACCTGGTTGATCGGGAAGTTCCACGGGGCGAACGCGGCCACCGGCCCCACGGGGTCCTTGATGACCATCTGCCGGATCGCGAGGTTCGAGCGATGCGGGACCAACCTGCCGTAGACCCGGAAGCCCTCCTCGGCGAACCAGTCGAGCATGTCGGCGGCCGCCGCCGTCTCGCCGCGGGCCTCGACGAGCGGCTTGCCCTGCTCGAGGGTCATGAGGCGGGCGATGTCGTCCGCCCTCTCGCGGATCAGCTGGGCCGCCCGTCGCATGATCGTGCTGCGCTGCGCGGGGGTCCGGTCACGCCATACCTCGAACCCGCGCTGTGCGGCGTCGAGGGCACGGTCGAGATCGTTGATCGACGCGTGGGCCACCGAACCGATCACGTCCCCGGTGGCCGGGTTGTGGACCGGGATCGTGCGCCCGTCGGCTGCGTCGACCCAGGCGTCGTCGATGAAGAGCGACGTGTTCGGGTAGGTCATGGGTCCGCTCCGATCGTGGACGATGGTCAGCGCGACGAGTCGCGCGGCCGCCGACCTGACGATGTCACGAGGCGCGCCACCGGTGCGAGTGCCGAGCTCCGAGCTCAGGTGGGGAGGACCCAGTTGGTGAGGATCATGCAGGTCGCCGTACCCGGTGAGGATGCTGAGCACGACGTTGCGGCCTCACCGGTGCGCGGCCACGGTGACGGCGACGCCGGCCAGCTCGGGCAGGCCGCGGGTGGGCGTGGTCAGGTCGATCTGCGCCAGGCAGTAGACGGCGAGGACGGTGATCGCGCCCAGCGGCATCCACCGGCCGACGTCGGCCAGCAGCGCCGACCCGGCCACGGCGTTCTTCACCGCGAACGGCACTGCACGCAAGGCAACGGTGATCGCGACAGTGACCGCCAGGGCCGTCACTCTACGAGCGCTGGCTGACCACCCAACTGATGGGCGACCCGGCCATCGCCCGCGTCGACTCCCGGATCACCATGAAACTGCTCAAGCTCCGCAGATAGGGAAGAAACCGATGGGCCCGCGGTGTTCGCCCGTCCGTGACCACTCTGGCTGATCGCTCGATCGCCGTTCTGCGCGCAACCCACGACGATCTGGCCGCCCTGGTGCCCGGCCTCACCGACGAGCAGCTCACCGGACCGTCCGGGGCTTCCGAGTGGACGGTCGCGCAGGTGCTGTCGCACCTGGGCAGTGGCGCGGAGATCGGCCTCGCCACGCTGCAGACGGCGCTCGCCGCCGGTCCTGCCGCCGGTCCGGACTTCAACCAGAGCGTATGGGACCGCTGGAACGCGATGAGCCCGCGCGAGCAGGCCACGAACTACCTCGACCACGACGCCCGGCTGGTGGCGGCGTTCGAGGGCCTGACCTCCGAGCAGCGCTCGACCGGGCAGGTCGACCTGGGCTTCCTGCCCGAGCCACTGTCCCTCGCGTCGTTCGCCGGCATGCGGCTGAACGAGGCGGCGCAGCACCGCTGGGACGTCAGGGTCGCGTTCGATCCGGCTGCGGCGATCCGGGCGGACGCGGCGGCGGTGCTGGCCGAGCACCTGGCGGGAGGCTTGAGCTTCCTGGCCGGGTTCATCGGCAAGGCCGACGCGCTCGCCGCGCCGGTGGTGGTCGACTTCGAGGGCTCCGGCTACGGCCTCGTCGTCACCGACAAGGCTGCGGTCGTCGCCGAGCCCGCCGACCCGACCGCGACGTTCACGGGCCCGCTGGAGGCGGCGATCCGGCTGGTCGGCGGCCGCCTGCGCCCGGCCAACACGCCCGAAAGCGTGAAGGTCACGGGCGCCGTCACCCTGGACGACCTGCGCCGGGTGTTCCCCGGTTACTAGGGCCCTGCCGTCGGCGCCCGCACCAGCGCCGCCGACCGGTCCGATCGTGCGCAGTGAGCGGGAGTAAGGACATGCACAGGACGTCGCGCGTGCTCGTCGGGGTGATCGCCCTCGTGCTGTCGGCCGTGCTGGCCGCCTGCGCGACCGGCTCGCCGTCGCCGGGAGCCGCCCCGAGCCCGGCGGGGTCGGGTGGCACCTCGTCGGACGGCGCGGCGCAGGGCACCGTGGTGTTGGTGATCCGGCACGGCGAGAAGCCGGACGGCTCGGACCCCGGCGTCGACGCAGGGGGCAAGAAGGACAACAGCTCCCTGACCGCCGTCGGCTGGCAGCGGGCAGAAGCACTGGCCGACCTGTTCGACCCCACCTCCGGCCCGCTCCGACCGGGGCTCGCGCGCCCCACCGCGATCTACGCATCGGGAGCGGACGACGACGGTGAGGGGAAGCGACCGCGTGAGACGGTCGCTCCGCTCGCCCAGCGGCTCGGCATCACGGTGAACACCGACTACGGCAAGGGCGACGAGCAGGCCCTCGTCAAGAACGCCACCGGCCGGCCCGGACCCGTCCTGATCTGCTGGCAGCACGGCGAGCTCCCCGACATCGCCGCGGCCTTCCCCGGCGTCACGCCCACGCCGCCCGCCGACTGGCCGGGCGACCGGTTCGACGTGATCTGGACCTTCACCAGGACCGCTGACGGCTGGCTGTTCGCCCAGCTTCCCGAGCTCGTGCTGCCGCAGGACCAGAACACCGTCATCGACGGGTGAGCAGACGCTCGGCCCGGTCCGTCGCGGGCGCGGAGTTCGGTCATTCGACTCAAGTCGCGGCCCTCCCGCCGAGCCCAACGTCGTCGGCATGTCCCATCACCTGGACTCTCCCCTCGCTCGCCGCGACTCCCGGCTCAACATCACCGACCAGTACATGACGGACGACACCGCCGACGGGCAGGTCCTCGTGCGTGGCCGGACCGGTGAGACGGCCCCGCTGCC
This sequence comes from Pseudonocardia charpentierae, assembly GCF_031845345.1. Lineage (NCBI taxonomy): Bacteria > Bacillati > Actinomycetota > Actinomycetes > Pseudonocardiales > Pseudonocardiaceae > Pseudonocardia > Pseudonocardia charpentierae. Next base: position 70,232 of record NZ_JAVREJ010000003.1, read on the forward strand.
CTCCGGTGGCCGGGTATGGGCGGGACGCGCAGCCGATCCGTTCTACCTCGACCTCTCGCTGCTGGGCGACGTCGACGCGGTCGTGCAGAAGGGCAAGGACCTGCCACTGGCCGAGCGCCGGGCGCAGGACACGGTGAACACGTTCACGGGCTCGACCGACCGGCTGATGCAGAGCTGGCGTTCCCCGCGTACACGGCCGGGATGCGGCCGGCCCAGGGCCGGGCGGTCTCCAGTTCGGCGGCGACGTCAAGGAGCTGGTCCTCGCGCAGGCGACGTGCGGCGAGCTGCACACCGACGGGAAGGCCGTCGTCGTCGACGCCGAGCGGGAGTGAGACGGCGGGCTGCCCGGTCCAGTTGAACAGCTGCGTGAAGCACACGAGCGGCAGCAGCGGGGCCAGCGCGTACGCGATCGTCATGGGATCGTCGAGGCTGACGGCGTAGTCGCCTGCAGGTGGGGGCAGGTAGTCGGTCATCGGTGGCACCCGCCTGCCGACGGTGGGGGTGAGCAGCAGGTCGAGGTCCTGCTCGTCCCACCACCGGTCGACGGCCACGCAGGTCTGCTGCATGAACTCGGCGAACTCGAGGGCCTGCAGTGCGCTGAAGGACCGGCCCTGCTCGGACAGGGTCCAGAGCACCGGGCCGACGTCCTGCGGGGTGAGGGGGCGGCCGATGATCCTCGCGACGGTGTCGAGATCGCGTGCGAGCATCGTCGGCGCAGGCCCGGACAGGCCGTACTGCCAGTCGTGGGCGAGGAGGTCGTAGCGGGGCGGGTCGACCGGGATCGCCGTGTGACCCAGCTCGGCGAGCAGGTCGGCGGTCTCGGTCGCGACGCGGGCGACCACGGCGTCGGTCTCCAGCCCGGGTGCCACCAGGAACGGGGTGGTGGTGATCCCGATCCGGAGCCGCCCGCCGCCTGCGGCCGTCCGCGGTGCGTCGACGGGGGCGAACGGGTCTCCCGGGCGGCGGCCGCTGAGCAGGGGCAGCACCGCGGCGGTGTCGCGCACCGTCCGGGTGAGGACGAACTCCTCGATCCAGGCGTGCGCGACGGAGTTGACGGCACTGATCAGCGGGCCGGGGGAGACCCGCCCGCGGGTGGGCTTGAGGGCGACCAGCCCGCACAGCGCGGCCGGTATGCGCAGGGATCCGCCGCCGTCGTTGCCGTGTGCCAGCGGGACGAGGCCGGCGGCGACGGCCACGGCGGACCCGCTGCTCGAGCCCCCGGTGGCGTGGTCGGTGTTCCAGGGGTTGCGGGGCATCGTGTGCAGTGCGAGGTCGGAGACGCCCAGCTCGACGCCCTGCAGCGCCGACGTGCTGCGGCCCAGGAAGGCGAAGCCAGCGTCCCGCAGTGCGGCGGCCAGGTAGGTGGTGCGGTCCGAGACGTGCCCGCGGTCGCGCAGCAGGCGCAGCCCACCGTGACCGTACGGGTAGCCCTCCAGCTCCAGCGCGATGTCCTTGACCAGAATCGGGACGCCCGGGAACGGTGCGTCCCGCGACACCGCCCGGGCGTGCTCGAGGGCGCGCTGATGCGTCCGGATGAATACGGCTCCCAGCTGCGGGTCGAGCAGTTCGACCGCCTCGATCGCGGCCTCGACGAGTTCGGTGGGCGTGACGTCCCCGGTGCGGACCAGCCCGGCCTGGGCGGTCGCGTCCAGCCGGGCGAGTTCGGTGAGATTGATCAGGGTTCTCCTCCACATCGGTCGGTCCGGACCTGCGGCAGACCGGTCAGGAATCGAGAAGCATCGGTCGTCGAGCCACACCTAGCGTGACCGGCATGAACATCAGCACTCGGGCGAGCGTGAACTGGACCAAGTGGTTCCGGCAGGTGCACCGCTGGCTGGCCGTCGTCTTCACCGTGTCGATCGTGGTGACGACCGTTGCGCTGCTCCAGGACGAGCCCCTCGTCTGGGTGTCCTACGTTCCTCTGCTCCCGCTCGCCTTTCTCCTGTTCACGGGTCTGTACATGTTCGCGCAGCCGTACGTCATCAGGCGGCGCGCCGGTCGACGCGCCGCGTAGGGCGCCGACACACGGCGCCCGCACCTGGCCGCGCCGGCTACGTGATCTCCGAGTACAGGCTCAGCACGTTGCCGCCCGGGACCTGCCGGTACCACTTCACTGCCGCGGCGAGGTCGCTCACCGGTAGCCCGACCGCCGCGCTGGAACGTCCATAGCGGGCATATTGGCCAACGCCGCGTCGGGTGGCCAGAGTCGGTGGCTGACCGGGCGGCGGCTGCTCCTCGAGACTGTGCGGACCGTGCGGGCTCACGCCCGCACGGCGCACACTGCCGATGCGGGGCCGACGACGACAGGGAGAAGCGCAGATGGCGGATGCGGTATGGGTCGGCGTCGATCTCGGCACCCAGAGCGTCCGCGCCGTCGCCGTGGATGCCGCCGGGACGCTGCAGTCCGCGGCGGCTCGACCGCTGGCCAGTCGGCGCGACGGCAATCGCCACGAGCAGGACCCCCGTGAATGGTGGGTGCAGGTGGCCGACGCCCTGGCCGAGATGACCGGCAACCTGCCCGGCGGGGCGGCGGCGCGAATCGCCGGCATCGCGGTGGACGCCACGTCCGGCACCGTGCTCCTCACCGATCCCGACGGCACTCCGCGCACGCCCGGCCTGATGCACGACGACTCCCGGGCCGGGGCGCTCGCCGCCGAGGCGCAGGAGGCGGGCGAGGCGCTCTGGGAGCGGCTCTGCTACCGGATCCAGCCGGTGTGGGCCTTGCCGAAGCTGTTGTGGTGGCGTGACGAGGGCATGCTGCGCGATGGCGTCCGCCTCGCCCACCAGGCCGACGTCATCACGGCGAACCTCGTCGGGCATCCGGTGGCCAGCGACACCAGCCACGCGCTCAAGACCGGATACGACCTGATCGGCCTGCGGTGGCCGACCGAGGTGCTCGAGAAGCTGAACGTCGACCCGGGGGTGCTGCCGTCGGTGCAGCGGTCCGGGACCGTGCTCGGGCAGGTCGGCGCGGACGCGGCGGAACGGACCGGTCTGCCGGAAGGCGTGCCCGTCGTCGCCGGCATGACCGACAGCTGCGCGGCCCAGCTCGCGGCGGGCGCGCTGTCGGCGGGGGAGTGGAACTCGGTGCTCGGGACCACTCTGGCCCTCAAGGGTGTCGCCGACACGCTGCTGCACGATCCGACCGGCGCGGTGTACTCCCATCGCGCTCCGTACGGCGACCTGTGGCTGCCCGGAGGCGCGTCCGGCACGGGCGCCCGCGTGGTCGCGGCGCTGTTCGGAGGGCAGGATCTCGACGCGCTCACCGAGCGCGCACGCCAGGTCCGCGACGTCCCGCTGTGCTACCCGTTGGCCGAGCACGGCGAGCGGTTCCCGTTCGTCGAGCCCGAGGCGCGTGGGTTCCTCGGCGACGGCCCGCTGCCCACCGGTCCGGACGAGGTCGACGACCAGGCGCGCATGTTCGCCGCCGTGTGCACCGGGGTCGCGCACGTGGAGCGGCTGTGCTTCGACCTGCTCGACGGCGCCGGCGCCGACGTCAGCGGGCCCGTCAGCTTCACGGGTGGGGGCGCGGGCAACTCCTGGTGGAACCAGCTGCGCTGCGACCTGCTCGGTGTGGACGTGCGGATCCCGAGCAGCGCGGAGGGGTCCTTCGGCATGGCTGTGTTGGCGGCCGGAGCCGTCGAGGGTGACGTGCCGGCTGCGGCCGCTCGCATGGTGAGAACCCGGGAGGTCCTTCATCCGGATGCTGGCCGCCGGACCGAGCTGGCCGTCGGCTACGCCGACTTCCTCGATGCCCTGACCGGCCGCGGGTGGCTCGACTCCGGGATCGCCGCGCACGCACGGAGCCGCGCAACTGCATGACCGCCCCGTGTCTCAACGATCTTGCGTCATACCGCAGCTGCTACGTTGGTATTGTTATACCGGTGCGCGAGGTGTGAGGACGTCATGATCGAGTTGAAGTCGCCCGCAGAGATCGAACGGATGCGCACCACCGGGCAGTTCGTCGCCCAGGTCCTGTCCGAGCTCGGCGAACTCGCCGACGTGGGCGTCAACCTCCTCGACCTGGAACACCACGTCCGCAACCAGATCCGTCGGCGCGGGGCGCAGTCCTGCTACTGGGACTACTCCCCGTCGTTCGGCAAGGGCCCGTTCCGCAACGTCGTCTGCCTGTCGGTCAACGACGCGGTGCTCCACGGACTGCCCCACGACTACGCACTGCGCGACGGGGACGTCGTCAGTATGGATCTCGCTGTCGGGATCGACGGCTGGGTCGCCGACTCCGCCCGCACCGTCATCGTGGGCACGCCGGCCGACGACGACCTGCGACTCGTCCGTGCGACCGAGGAAGCGCTCACCGCCGGCATCGACGCCGCGAGGCCGGGAAACCGCCTGGGCGACGTCTCCGCGGCGATCGAGGGGGTCGCCACCGGCTACGGCTACCCGATCAACACCGAGTTCGGCGGCCACGGGCTCGGACGGACGATGCACGAGGATCCCCACGTCCCCAACAAGGGGCGCGCCGGGCGCGGCCTCAGACTCCGGGCAGGCATGACCCTGGCCCTCGAACCCTGGCTCGCCCGCACTACCGACCGGATCGTCTTCGACCCCGACGGCTGGACCATCCGCTCGGCCGACGGCTCGCGCACCGCCCACTCCGAGCACACGGTTGCGATCACCGACGACGGTCCCCTCGTGCTCACCCGACGCCCGTCCACCGCGGCCTGAGGGGCGGATCGAGGTAGCGCCTCACGCGCCCCGCGGAGCTGCGATGGCCGGTTCCTCGGGCCAGCGGGCGGGCGGGGGACCGAACGCCCGCCCGGCCGCACTGATCACGGTGCGAGCGGCGACGACGTTGCCCACTCCGCCGATGATCACGCCGATCCCGAACGGGAGCGCCCGTCCTACCGCAAGGGCGAGCTGCCGCGTGACGTAGCGCTTGACGAACCACCGCCCGAGCGTGGTGTTCACCGGGCCCAGCACGCGCAGCGGCAGGGCCTCGGTCACGGTGCGGGCCCATCGGTCCTTCCCGCCGGTGACCTTGCGCATCAGCTCGGTCCCGCCCGCGCCCATGACGATCCCGAGGACCAGCGCGCGCCGACGTTCCACGTCGTCGATGTGCATGCTGTGCACCTCGGCAACGGCGAGGGTGTAGAGCACCGCGGCATCGAGGGCCGCGGCAGCCTCCGCGGCCGCAGTAGCCAGCGAGACGGCGGTCCCGATCGCCGGGAAGATCGCGATCCCGCCGCCCACCGCGCCGAGACCCGCGACGGCGAACTGGTAGCGGCGGTCCAGGGCGGCGATCACCTGCTCCGGTGTGGCGTCCGGCTCCTTGGTGCGGATCTTCGCGATGTGCGCTGTCACCCGCGGGTGCTGGGCCCGCAGCGCCCGCTCCACCACGTTGCGCAACACGCGCCCCTGGATACCGGCGGGCGCCGCCGGTACGGATTCCACAGCGGGCTGGCCCGCGTCGATGCGGTCGGAGGAGGATCGGAAGAGGCTCACCACAGCATGTCCGTACCCGAATCCTCGACCACCTACCGCAGTGCGCTGCGCCGACGAGCGACGACGGCCGCCGGCTCCTGCGCCTGCCGCGAGTGGTCGGAGCCCCAGGCGGCGAGCAGGGGCAGCACCTGGGCGGTCGGGGAGTCGGGCTGCACGGTGTAGACCACGACCTCGCGCACCCCGGCCGGGCGGGGTGGTACACCGGACGACATCGTCCGTGCCGTCACGTGGGTGGTCTCCGACGACGCCGCGTTCGTCCACGGCGCGGTCCTGGCGATCGACGGCGGCATCTCCGGCACCCGGCTCTAGCGGCGTGGGGAAGCACCTGGTGGAACGGCGAGGGCCAGCAGCGGCAGGGTGAGGCTGACGACGATGATCAGTACGGAGAAGGTCGGCAGCGCCGCGGCGGGGATGACGACGAGCTTGAACGTGTCGATCGCGGTGTGCACCAGCGCCGGGGCCCAGACCGTGCGGCGGCCCGTCTCGTAGAGGTACGCCAACGGCACCGACGTCACCGCGGCCACTGCCATCGCGCCGATGCCCACCGCCGGACCGAGCGTGACCACGATCGGGACGTGAGCCGCCGCGATGAGCGGCATCGTGGCGACCGTCGCAGCCCGGAACGAACGCCCCTCGCGCAGGCGCCGGAACGCATACCCCCGCCACACGAGCTCCTCGGCCAGACCGTGGAAGGCGAACACCCCGAGCAGCAGCCACGGCCAGTCGGGACGCAGGAGGATCTCCGTCCCGCTCACCGCCGCGGTCACCGGGAAGACCAGCACGACGAGGGCCGACACCGCCGCCGCCACCGCGAGCGCGCGGCCCCCCGGCCGTCCCAGCCCCAGCCGGCGCAGGAGATCGGGAAGCGGCGAGGGGTGCCGGATCCGTTCCATGACCACCGCCGTCAGCAGGACCGCGGCCAGGATGAGCACACCCCATCGGCCGGTGGCGTCCAGCGCACTCGTGCCCAGCAGCACCGCGCAGAGCACGGCGAAGCCGGCGAGGAACCTGAGCCAGGACCGCAGCGACCCGACCGCCGGACGCGGCCGGATCGCCGTCGCCGTCCGCTGTTGCCTCGCCATGGCGTGGACCTCCCGTGGGACGCGGCCGCCGATCGGCAGCTGCGGAGCGAGGATGGCGGCGCACGGGGTGGCGGCACACCACCCCGCAGCCGTCCACCCGGGTGGGAGCGTCGTCGCCGACCGATGCCGTGACGCCACGACGGGAAGCTGGGACACTCCCGGCACCGCGCCCGGAACCGGACCGGGGCGAAGCCGGGAGCCGCCATGTCGGAGGGTCGAACGGCCCCGCTGATCGCGGCGAAGCAGGTGGTCCCGCCGGTGCGCCCCGGCGCGGTGCGCCGGGCCCGGTTGCACGCACCGTTGCTCGCCAACGCCTGGTCCCGGCTCAGCGTCGTGGTGGCGCCGGCGGGATGGGGCAAGACGACGCTGCTGTCGCAGTGGGCCCACGACCCGGCCGAGACCCGGTGCGTCGTGTGGGTCTCCCTCGACGAGGCGGACGACGATCCGGTGCGGTTCTGGACCTACGTGCTGAGCGCGCTTCAGCGTGACGTCGCCGGGCTCGGCCCCGCCGCGCTGCGGGCGCTGTCCACGCCCGGGCTGGAGCCCGTCGACCTCGCGTTGCCGACGTTGCTCAACGAGCTCGCCACCGTCGACGGCGCGTACGTACTCGTCCTCGACGACTACCACCTCGTCGGATCGGCGGCCGTTCACGAGGGCGTCGAGTTCCTCCTCTCGTACCTGCCGCCCGCGCTGCGGGTGGTGATCGCGGGCCGGTCGGATCCGCCGCTGCCGCTGGCCCGCCTCCGGGCCCGCGGCGAGCTGACCGAGCTCCGCGCCGCCGAGTTGGGCTTCCGCGTCGACGAGGCGGCGGCGCTGCTGACCGCCGTCGGCGAGACTCCGGTCGAGCCGTCCGCCGCGACGGTGCTGACCGAGCGCACCGAGGGCTGGGCTGCCGGACTGCAGCTCGCGGCCCTCACGATCCGCCACGCGGAGCGGCCGGCCGAGGCCGCGGCCCGGCTCGACGGCGGTGACCGGCACATCCTCGACTACCTGTCCCTCGAGGTCGTCGACCGTCTCGCCCCGGACCACCGCGACCTTCTCGTCCGAGCCTCCGTGCTCGAGCGGCTGTCCGGGCCGCTGTGTGACGCCGCCCTGGACCGCACCGGATCGGCCGCCGCTCTCGAGTCGCTGGACCGCGCCGACCTGTTCGTGACGGCGCTCGACCCGCGCCGGGAGTGGTACCGCTGCCACCGGCTGTTCCGCGACGTGCTGTTGCGCCGGTTGGCGGCCGACCCCGACGCGCGCACCCGCGTGCTCGCCCGGGCCGCCGACTGGTTCCTCGAGCGCGGCTACGTCGCCGAAGCCGTCGCGCACCGGATCGCCGCGGGAGACGAAGGGGGTGCGGCGGACCTGCTGCGCTCACAGGTCCCCGCCTTCCTCGAGCGCGGCGAGCTCGCCGTCCACCTGCAACTGGGTCGGCGACTGCCGGCGGCGACGGTGCTGCGGGACCCGCGGCTGTGCGTGTCCCTGGCGTGGGCGGCCGGCCTGAGCGGCAGGTTCGCGTGGATGGGGCCGTGGCTGGACGCCGCCGAGAAGACGATCGACGACGACAGCCCGACTCCGGAGGGCTGGCACACGCTGCGTGGGGCTGTCGCGACCTTGCGGGGCGTCGAGTACAGCATCGCCCGTGCCGACATGGAGGCGGCGCTGGCGGCGGCGTCGGAGGGATGCCGGTTGGAGTGCGACCCGGCGGTTGCCGGCTACGTCATGGCGCGGACGGTGCTCGGCGCGGTGCTCGGTCTCTACGGGCGGCCGGACGAGGCGGTGCGGGTTCTAGACGGGGTGTGGAACACGGCGCGGGCCATCGGGCTCCCACCGCTGCTCGGCCTGCAGGCCGCCAGCATCCAGGCGATGGTGCTCGGTGAGACCGGCCGGACGGACCAGCTCCGACGCCTGTTGGCCGAGGTCGGACCGGTCGTCAGGGCGGCGCAGGACCGGTGGGGAAGTGCGACGTCACCGGGAATCGCGCGCCTGCGGACGGTCGAAGGGGAGCTCGCCCACCGCGACGGCGACCTGGCGGCCGCCGCGACGCTGCTGCGCCGGGCTGCCGACCTCGCCCGCACCTTCGGCGAACCCGTCGCCCACGTCACCGCGCTCACCGCCCTCGCCCAGGTGGAGCTCGACGGCCACGACCGCGCGGCGGCCCGCGCAGTCCTCGCGGAGGCCAGAGACGTCGTCGACAACGAGCCGGTGGCTCCGCTCACCGTCCGCAGGCTGGAGGCCGTCGAGCACCGCGCCGGGCGCACGGCGGTCCGGGACGCACGCCGGGCTGGCGCTCTGGTCGAGGAGCTGACCGACCGCGAGCAGGCGATCCTGCGAGCGCTGGGCGGCGACGCCACGCAGCGCGAGATCGGCGCCGCCCTGCACCTGTCGATCAACACGGTCAAGGGCTACACCAAGATCCTCTACCGCAAGCTCGGCGTCGGGAGCCGGGAGGACGCGGTGCGGGAAGGGCGTGCCCTGGGGCTGATCTGAACCACCCGGGTGGAACCCGGAGGAGGTGGTGTGGGCCCACCCGACCCGCGGCGATCGTGGCCGGGACCGCGCACCCGATCCTCCGGAGGCCACCGTGGCTGCCCACGACCGAACCCTGCCCGACTCGACCACCTGCGTCATCGCCGGCTGCGGACCCGCGGGCGCGATGCTCGGGCTGCTGCTCGCGCGTGCCGGCGTCGGCGTCGTCGTGCTCGAGAAGCACCCCGACTTCTTCCGCGACTTCCGCGGCGACACAGTCCACGCGTCGACGCTGCAGATCCTCGACGACCTCGACCTCACCGAGGCCTTCGCACGCGTGCCGCAGCACCGGACCACGCGGATCAACCTCATGACGGACGACGGCATGACGGCGATGGGCGACTTCACCGAGCTTCCCGGCAGGTTCCGCTACCTGTCCATGGTTCCGCAGTGGGACTTCCTGTCCTTCCTGACCGCCCAGGCCGCCCACTACCCGGGGTTCTCGCTGCACCGGGAGGTCGAGGTGACCGGCCTGGTCGAGGACGGCGACGGGGTGGTCCGCGGGCTGCGCTGCCGCACCGCCGCCGGGGAGGAGGAGATCCGCGCGGACCTGGTGGTCGCCGCCGACGGCCGGTCGTCCGCCACCCGCGCCGCGGCCGGTCTGGTGACGACCGAGTACGGCTCGCCGCTCGACGTGCTCTGGTACCGGGTGTCGCGTGCAGCCGGCGACCCGTCCGGCACCCTGCTGCGCATCGCCCCGGGAGGCCTGTTCCCGATGATCGACCGCGGCACGTACTGGCAAGGAGCCCACACCGTCCCGAAGGGCGGGTTCGCGCAGCTGCGCGCCCGCGGCATCGAGGAGTTCCGGGCGACCCTGCGCACCTACCTGCCGTTCCTGGGCGACCGTGTGGAGGAGGTCGACTGGGACGGCGTCGGCTTCCTCGAGGTCCAGGTCAACCGTCTCGTCTCGTGGTCGCGGCCCGGCCTGTTGTGCATCGGCGACGCGGCGCACGCGATGTCGCCCGTCGGCGGCGTCGGGATCAACCTGGCGGTCCAGGACGCCGTCGCCGCGGCGAACGTCCTCGTCGGACCGCTGCTCGACGGGCGGGTGCGTCCCGCCGACCTGCGCGCGGTGCAGCGGCGACGGGAACTGCCGACCCGGTTGACCCAGCGGCTGCAGCTCGGCATGCAGCGATCCATGATCGGTTCCATGCAGGCGGACCACACCCGGGTCCCGCTGCCGATGCGGCTCGCCACGCGTTTCCGGCCGGTGCGTCGCCTGGTGTCCCGGTTCCTGGCGCTGGGTGTTCGGAACGAGCGGGTGCGCACCGCGGTCGCACCTCGTGTAGCGGCCGTCCCGGACGTCGCGCCGTCGAGCTGATGAACCTGCGGTACCGGGTGGGAGTGGCTGCTCCGCTCCCCACCGGTGTCGTCGCCGAGATCGAGCGCAGGTTCGGCGCGGTGCGGATCACGCAGGGTCGACCGGCGACCGTGCACGGGAACGTGATGGACCAGGCGGCCCTGCGAGGACTGCTCACGCTCCTGTGGGACGCCAACGCCGACGTGGTCAGCGTGCGGATCCGTCCGGACCGCGACCGAGACGAGCAGTGAAGGGCGTGTCGACCGCGGTCACCGGGTGTACCTGGAGCGCGCTTGCGTTACTGCTGTCCGCCGGCACGGGCCGGTGAGACCGAGGGCCGCGTGGGGTAGGTCGGGAGGTCGATGGCGTCGGCGGGCGGCGTGAACAGCTTCGACCTGAGGCCGCCCAGGCGCTCGGCGGCCGGGCTGGCGGCGATCCGCAGGACGGTGTTCATGACGCCGACGCCGGCGCGGCTGCGCGGGTTGGCGATCCGCGGTGTGCCCGGCGGCAGCTTCTGGGCCTGGTCGACGTAGGGCCGCACCACGGCGTCGTAGCGGGCGAACGCCGCGGTGTGCGGATGGGCGGCGAGCTCGCCCGCAAGGATGTAGGCGCCCGTCAGCGCGAGGCTCGTGCTCATGCCGCTGACGGGGGAGGAGCAGTAGGCCGCGTCCCCGACCAGGGCCACGCGCCCGCTGCTCCATGACGGCAGGCGAGCCTGACCGACGGCGTCGAAGTAGAGCGGGGCGTCGTCGAGCGCGCTCAGTACACGGGGTGCGACCCAGCCGACGTCGGCGAACGTGCGGCGCAGGATCGTGACCACGGCGTCGTGGTCGAGCTCGTCGAGGCCACGGACGTCGGACAGGAAGGTCAGCGTGGCCCGGATGGTGCCGACGTTGTCCGGCCGCAGGCTGAGGCTGCGACCGCGGGCGGCACTGTGCCAGCGCCACAGATCGGTGTCGTCGGCGGTCCGGGGGATGGTCAGGTAGGCGCAGTAGAGGCCGAGCTCGCGCACGGCGTCGACACCGGGGAAGACCAGCGACCGGGTGCGGGACCGCAGGCCCTCGGCGACCACCACCACGTCGAACGTGCGGGTCGGCCCGTGGGCGAAGGTGACCGTGACCCCGTCGTCGCCGTCGTCGCCGTCGTCGAGGGCGACGATCTGGTCGCCGAAGACGTACTCGGTGTCGTCGCGGGTGCGGTCGACGATGATGCGGGACAGCTGGCCGCGCAGGATCTCCAGCTCGGCGGTGGCTCCGCCGGAGTCGGATCGACCGGCCGCGAAGCGGGCCACGGGAGTGCCGTCGGCGTCGACGAACTCGGTTCCCGTCTCGCCGGTCGACGCGGCGCGGATGGCGTCCTCGATGCCCATCCGGCGGGCCACCTCGCGGCCGGCGCCCCGGACGTCGATGTTCTGCCCGTCGTCGCGGAGCTCGTCGAAGCGTTCGACGACGGTGGTCCGCCACCCCCGGGTGTTGAGCCAGTAGGCCAGTGCAGGTCCGGCGATGCTCGCTCCGGAGATCAGGACGGTGGGAGTGCGCAATGGAGTCCCCTCGACAAAGTACTTCCACTAGTCTAGTTGCTAGACGGTCTAGGCGCCGGTCGACGACGGAGGGGTGACAGCGGTGGACGAGGTCCCCGAACTCAGCGGGCCCACGTTGCGCGTCCGAGCCCTGATGAACGCCGCGCGGGAACTCACGGCCCGGATGTCGCGCGAGCTCGGGATGAACGCGACCGACATGGTCGCGCTGGACCTCCTCGACGTCCACGGCCCGATGGGTGCCGCCGAGCTGGCGCGCCGGCTGGGCATCCGGTCGGCCTCGGCGACGGTTCTCGTGGATCGCCTCGAAGCCGCAGGCCACGTGGAGCGCATTCGTCACCACACCGATCGACGTCGCGTGATCGTCGCCGCCCGGCCGTCCGCCCGCGAAGCCAGCCTCGCTGTCTGGTTGCCCGCGATCCTGGCCATCGACCAGGTCGGCCGGTCGCTCTCCGAGGACGAGCAACGCGTCGTCAGCACCTTCCTCGACCGCATCACCGCGGCGATCACCGGCCCGGTGGCCGTCCAGACTGATCGAGGCTGATCTCGGTGCGCCGGAACTTGCTGGGGTTCACGCCGCGGATGCGTTTGAACGCCGCGCTGAAGCCGAAGGGGTCGGAGTAACCCACGGCGCGGGCGATCTCGCCGATAGTGGCGGTCTCGCGCTCGGCCAGCAGGTCCGCCGCGAGGGTCATGCGCCAGCGCGTGAGGTAGGTCAGAGGCGGCTCGCCGACCAGCTCGGCGAACCGTTTCGCCAGCGTGGCCCGCGACACCCCGGTCCGGTCGGCCAGCGAGGAGACCGTCCATGGCGCCGCCGGCTCGGCGTGCAGCAGCGCCACGGCGTGGCCCACGACCGGGTCGCGGTGCGCGGCGTACCAGGCCGGTGGCTCGCCGCCGGGCCGGTCGAACCACTCGCGCAGCGTGCACACCAGCATCCAGTCCAGCAGGCGGTCGAGGACGACCTGCTGGCCCGGGGCGTCGACGGCGACCTCGGCGGCCAGGAGGTCCCGCACGGCGTCGGTCGTACCGCCGGGCGCGACGCGCAGGACGTCGGGCACCGCATCGAGCAGCCGCCGGCCGATCTCGCCTCGGACCGGGTAGGCACCGACGATCAGCGTCGTCGCGTCGGCGGGGATGCCGGGGCCGCAGTCGTTCCAGCCGAGCCGGTGGAGGGTGCCGCCCTGCTCGGGCGTCGCGCACTCCTCGCCGCACTCGATCGGTTCGGCTGCGGTCCCGATCGCGTCGACGAAGGCGAACGACGCGGGACCCCGGACGATCAGCGTGTCGCCTGCGGCGACGTGCTCGGGCGCGCGGCCCTCCGGCACGATCCACCCGGACCCCTCGAGCACGGTGCACAACGTGAGCGGGGCGCCGTCCACGAACAGCAACGACCAGGGGGCCGACAGGGTCGAACTGCCGAACAGCGACCCCTGAGCTCGTACACCACGGAACAGATCACCGAAGGCGTCCACTCTCGCCACGTTAGACGAATACACAGGCGATCCAGCTCCTTGCCCATGGATCGTCCGAGGCGGTGCCGCCAGAATCGGCATCATGACCAGCAGCACCACCCTCGTACTCGGCGCCACAGGGAAGACCGGCCGGCGGGTCGCGGCCCGGTTGCGGCTGCGCGGCACGCCGGTGCGCGCGGCTTCCCGGTCCAGCGCGACCCCGTTCGACTGGGCCGACCCTGCCGGGTGGGACCGGGCGTTGCAGGACGTCACCGCGGTCTACATCGTGCCGCCGGCCGTGCCCGGCCCGGTGCACGAGTTCGTGACACGGGCCGACGCCGCCGGCGTGCAGCGCCTCGTCCTGCTCTCCGGGCGCGGCGCCGACCTGTGGGGTGACTCGACGTTCGGGCTGGACATGCGCTCGGCCGAGGACGCCGTGCGCGGCTCGGCACTGGAGTGGACGGTGCTGCGGTCGTCGAACTTCGACCAGAACTTCGACGAAGACCTTTTCCACGCCCCGCTGGCCACGGGCGAGCTGGCGTTGCCGGCAGGGGAGGTCCCGGAGCCGTTCATCGACATCGACGACGTCGCCGACGTCGGGGCCGCGGTGCTGGACCAGCCCGGCCGGCACACCGGACGGATCTACGAGCTCACCGGACCGCGTGCGCTGACCTTCGCGGAGGCCGTCGACTTGATCTCCCGCGCGTCTGGGCTGCCCATCACCTACAAGCAGGTCTCGCCGGCCGAGTACACCGCGGCGCTGGTCGACCAGGGGTGGAGCGAGGACGACGCCCACCACGTCGCCGAGATGTTCGTGATCATGGAACGCGGGGTGATCGCCGGGACGACCGGCGACGTCGCCGCCGTGCTGGGCCGTGCGCCCCGGACCTTCGAGGACTACGTCGTGCGGGTCGCGGCGGCGGGAGCGTGGCAGCGATGAGTACCCCTACCGGCACGCTGACCACCGACGACCTCGAGTTCCTCGGACGCCCGCTGCACGGGTTCCTGACCGTGGCCCAGGGGCCGCAACCGCCACAGCCCCGGCCGGTGTGGTTCGAGGCCACCGCGGACGGGACGATCCAGTTCTTCACCGCTCCGGACTCGCTGAAGATCCGGCGTCTGCGTCGCGACCCCCGCGTCTCGATCGTCGTCGCCGCCCCGGTGGGTGAGCGCGAGCGCTGGGTGTCGGTCGCCGGTCGCACCACGGTGGAGACCGACGGCGCGCACGACCTGTGCTCACGCCTCGCCGCCCGCTACTGGGACCTCGACGACCCGGTCCGGGCGGCCGACCTGGCTGCGATCCTGGCCGACGACCAGGTCCGCGTCGTCATCCACCCGGAGGCCGTGCACCGCTACGCGTACTGAGCGCAGCACAGGTCGAGGCGCGACCGCTCAGCCGGGCCGTCGGAGGCGGAGCCGGTCGACGAGGGAGAACAGGCGTCCGGTCAGGAGCTCGGGCGGCTCTGCCGGGGGGACGGCTTCCGGGCCGGTCCGCAGGCGTCGCTCGTTGCGATGGGCGAAGACCATGCCCCCGGCACGATGCCGTCGCAGCCGGTGTCGCAGTCGTCGTGGCATTCGCCACCTCCTGTCGACTCTCTCCGATGAGCCTGCCACGGCTGTTCCTCCGGCGATAGGGCCCGACCTCGTCCACCTGACGGGCGAGGGGTGGGACAGGATCGCGGCATGGCCCGTATGCCTTCCCGCCGCACGCTGCTGGTCGTGGGCGGCCTCGTCATGGCCGCCGTCGTCACGGCGGCAGTGATCGTCTCCACGCGGGACGACGCTCCGCCTGCGGTCGAGGTGCAGTTGCTCGCGCTGAACGATTTCCACGGGAATCTCGAGCCGCCGAGCGGGTCCAGCGCTCGCATCGGCGGCGTCGAGGCGGGCGGTGTGGAGTTCCTCGCCACCCAGCTGCGGCTGCTGGCCGAGGAGGCGGCGCGGCCGGACACGATCACGGTCGCAGCCGGTGACCTGATCGGGGCGTCGCCGCTGCTCTCCGCGGCGTTCCACGACGAGCCGACGGCCGAGGCGCTCGGGCTCGCCGGGCTCGACCTCGCCGGCGTGGGCAACCACGAGTTCGACGACGGCTCCGACGAGCTGCTGCGTATCCAGAACGGCGGATGTCATCCGCAGGACGGGTGCGCCGACCCGGCGCGTCCGTACGGCGGTGCCGCGTTCCAGTACCTGTCGGCCAACGCGTTCGTCACGGCCACCGGGCAGCCGCTGTTGCCGCCGTACGCCGTCCGCGAGGTGCAGGGCGTACGCGTCGGCTTCATCGGGATGACGCTCGAGGGCACCCCGGACATCGTGACCCAGGCCGGGATCAGCAGGCTGGGGTTCGGCGACGAGGCCGAGACGGCCAACCGGTACGCCGCGGAGCTGCAGGAGCAGGGCGTGCAGGCGATCGTGGTGCTGCTGCACGAGGGCGGCGCCCAGAACGGCGGCGAAGACATCAACGGATGCGCGAACCTCGCCGGGCCGATCGTCGACATCGTCCCCCGGTTCTCGAAGGCGATCGACGTCGTGGTCAGCGGGCACACGCACCAGGCCTACAACTGCGTGTTCGACGGCCGGGTCGTCACCAGCGCGAGCTCGTTCGGGCGGCTGGTCACCGACATCGACCTGCGGATCGACCCGGCGAGTGGTGACGTCGTCGACGCGCGGGCTCGCAACATCGTGGTGGCCCACGACGTGGCGCCCGACGCCGCGCAGAAGGAGCTGATCGGGCGCTATCGGACGCTGCTCGGGCCGGTGGCCGCCGAGGAGGTGGGGGAGACCAGCGCGGCGGTCACCCGGGCCGCCGGGCCGTCCGGGGAGACGCCGCTGGGCAACCTCATCGCCGACGCCCAGCTGAGCGCGACCGACGACGAGCAGGGCGCGGTCGCGGCGTTCATGAATCCGGGCGGTGTCCGGGCCGACCTCGGCGCCGGGCCCGTGACGTACGAGGAGGCGTTCACCGTCCAGCCGTTCGGCAACTACCTGACCACGCTCGACCTGACCGGTGCCCAGCTCGACTGTCTGCTCGAGCAGCAGTTCGTCACCGAGCGGATGCTGCAGCCCTCGGCCGGCGTGCGCTACACCGTCCGGTAGGCGGGAACGCCGGGTACGGCGAGCGATCCGTGTGCGGGGACCAAGGTGGACGGGATCGTCGTCGCTGGTGTCCCCGTCGATCCCGCTGCCGCGTACCGGATCACGGTGAACAGCTTCCTCGCGGGCGGCGGCGACGGGTTCTCGGTGCTGACGGAAGGGGTCAACGACGTCGTCGGCGGTCCCGACCTGGACGCGTTCGTCGCCTACCTCGGCGCGAACCGGCCCACGGCGCCACCGGCCACCGACCGGATCACCGTCGGCTGACCACCCAGCAGCATTGACGGTGGTCACTGCGGCCGCGACGATCACTCCGGCTCGCCGTGGCCTATCGAAGGATCCCGGTGGACCGGCCGACGACGACCGAGCCCGAGGAGGCGTAGTGACCGGCGAGTCCGACCACCCCAGGACGTCGTCCGTCGAGGCCGCGAACGCTGTGGCCGCTCAGGTTCGGGAGGTGCGTGATGTGCTGCGCACCGACGCCGCCGCTGCGGGGATCGACATCGCGCGGGTCGACGCGGCGGTCGACACCGCCCTCGCCGGGTACGCCGAGGCCCGCGTGCACGGATTCATCGGCGTCCTCGTCGAGCGGGACGTCCGATCGGCGCTCCGCCTCCGGCAGGTCGGCGCCGCGACGATCACGGCCGACACCGACGATCACGGCTGAGGCCTCTACGGCAGTCTGGGCTCGTGCATCTTCAGCTCGTCGCCGTTGTCGTCGAGGAGTACGAGCCCGCGATCCGGTTCTTCTGTGACGCGCTCGGCTTCGACCTGGTCGAGGACTCCCCGTCGCTGACGAACGACGGGCGGGCGAAGCGCTGGGTCGTGGTCCGCCCACCCGGCGCGCAGACCGGAATCCTGCTCGCACGCGCCGATGAGCACCAGGCCCGGGCCGTCGGCGACCAGACCGCGGGCCGGGTTGGCTTCTTCCTGCACGTCGACGACTTCGCCCGGGCCCATGCACGGATGCTGTCGGCCGGGGTGACCTTCGTGACCGACCCGCGGACGGAGCCCTACGGGCAGGTGGCGGTGTTCCTCGACGTCGCCGGCAACCGGTGGGATCTACTGGGACCGGCTCCGACTCAGCATCCGAGGACGTCGAGGTTCCGTTCCGCGTAGAGGCGGTGTTCCCACTCCTCGTTCAGCACCGTTCCCACGCATTCCGCGACGGGGTAGCTGCCGGCGTCGGGGTATTCCGGCCCGTCGACGGGCTCGGTGGTGCCCGCCAGTTTCTCCGCGGTGAGGCTCTCGATCACCCGCCGGACGGTCTGCGTGCGGTCGGCGCGCAGGGCGAGCACCTCGTCCAGGCTCGGCCGGGCGTCGCGGTCCCACGGGACGGCGGGGTCGGGCGTCATCTCGTCGAAGGGCAGGCTCAGGGGATGCCACGGTGTCGGGTCACCGAGAATCGCCCGCCGCACCCAGATGTCGGTGGCGAAGACCAGGTGCCGGAGGGTCTGGATGAACGACCACTCGCCGTCGACCCGCTCGTGCTGTAGTTCGGGTCGCAGGGCTCGTGCGCGCTCCACGGTGCCGGCCCACAGGGACTCGAGGATGTTCCAGGCTTCGCGGAAGCCGGCGACGTCGACCGGGCGCATCGTGGCGCGGTGGGGATGGCGCCGGTCGAGCTCGGCCTCGATCAGCGGTCCGACGTCGACGCCGTTGATCCGCAGGTCGCCGACCTGGCCGTCGATCTGAACCTCGTCGATCCACGCGCCGCGCACCCGGATCCGCCAGAAGCTCGCCCGGGTGACCGTGGTGTTGTCCAGCCGGGCGTCGGTCAGCGACACGGCGGTGATGTGCAGCCCGGAGTGGCTCGCGCTCGACACCTCACTCATGCCGTGAGCCTCGCACTCGGCTCAACCGGCCCGCCGCGGTGGCCGGGTCTGCTCGCCCTCCAGCCATGCCCGGGCGAACGCCTCGGGTTCCACCCGGCTGCGGGTGAGGGCGAGCAGGTCGACCGTGTGCGGATGGCGCGGAAAGGTCAGCCCGGAGCGGCGGCTCGCTGCGGCCGCCGCGCCGTAGCACCGCGCCGCCTCGACGAACTGGCCTGCCGGCGCGTGGTGGTTGGCCTCCTGTTCGAGGAGGTCGCCGACCTCGCGGCCGCCCATCGCCAGGTAGTGCCGCATCGTCGGCGCGGACAGGCGCAGGCCGGCGGCCGGATCGCCGGTGAGCAGGGCCTCGACGCCGAGGGCCATCGAGGAGAAGAACGCCGCGAAGGTGTTCCCGGCCGAGGTGGCGTCGGACAGCACCGTTCGTGCGTCGTCCGCGGCGTCGGGCGTGCGCAGCAAGATCCCGGATGCGGCCTGCACGGCTCGGGCGGCGAGCACGACGTCGGAATCGTCCGCACCGACCTCGGCCGCGGCCACCGCGAGCCGGGCGGCGAGTGCATAGTCGTCGCCGACCCACACCGCTGAGGCGAGCTCGGCCATCGCCTGGCCCGCGTCGGCGCGGTGTTCCTCGGCGACCCCGCGGAGCACCGGGAGTGCGGCGTCGACGTGCGGGCGTGCCAGGTGCATCTGCTGGGTGAGCCCCAGCGCGGTTCCGTGAGCGGCGTGCAGCAGGGCGCGCTCGACCGGAGGGGCCGCGTCGGCGACGCCCTCGGTGGCCGCCAGCCATGCCAGTCCCTCGACCATGTGCGAGCGGTTGTGCCAGAAGGTGGCGAGCCGTGCCGCGGCGGCCGCGCCTCGCGACCGGGCGCCGGGATCGGTCGTGCGGATCGCGTCCCGCAGCAGCGCGCGGACCTGGTCGTGGTCGGTCTCCAGGGCGTCGTACCAGGCGCTCTGGTCGGCGTGCCCGATACGTGGCCTGCCCGCGACGAGCGCGGCCGCCCAGCGGTCGCGGGTGTCGCGCAGCGGGTCCGCCTCGGCGACCGCGGCGAGCTGCGTGACCGCATGGGCCCGCACCGGGACCAGCTGGACGAACCGGGAGCGGCCGCCCGGGACGGCGGGTGGGACGGAGTCGAGGAGCGAGCGGTGCACCAGCGAGGCGAGGAGGTCGGCGACCACCCCGGGACGCAACGGCGGCCCGCCGCACACCGCGGCGGCGGCCGTCGCGGAGAACGCGCCGCCGAACACGCCGAGCCTGCGGTGCAGCACCTGCTCGTCGGCGTCGAGCAGGCGATGGCTCCAGTCGACGGCGTCGGCGAGCGTCCGGTGCCGGGGCTCGCCCCGTCCTGGCCGGCTCAGGTCGGCGGGCCGCCGGGCGAGCAGCTCCGCGGTGTCGTCGAGAGTGAACGCCCGCAGCCGGGCCGCGGCCAGCTCGACACCCAGGGGGATGCCGTCGACCGCCGCGCAGATCCGGGCGACAGCAGGCGCCGTCGCGGGCGTCAGCGCGAAGTCGGCGTCGAAGGCGCGCACGCGGTCGGCGAAGAGCAGCGCGCACGGGTTCGTCGCGACGTCACGGGGATCGTCGGACGGGACGGGCAGGGGCCCGATCCGCACGATCTGCTCGCCGTCGACCCCGAGGGGTTCGCGGCTGGTGGTCAGGACGGCGAGCGACGGAGCGGCACGGACGAGCGCCTCGGTGACGCCTGCCGCCGGTTCCAGCAGGTGCTCGCAGTTGTCGAGGACGAGCAGCATGTGGCGGTCGGCGACGAACACTCCCAGGGTCTCCAGGGCCGCGGCGCCGGGCCGGACGGCGAGGCGCAGCGCCGAGGCGACCACAGCCGCGACACCCGCGACGGATCCGGCTTCGACCGCGGCCAGGGGCACGAAGAACACACCGTCCGGGAACTCCGCCTCGGCCGCGTCGGCCACCTCCGCGGCCAGCCGCGTCTTGCCGCACCCCATCGCGCCGACCACCGAGACGAGCCTGTGGGCGCCGAGGCGCCTGCGTACGTCGGCCCGTTCGTCCGTGCGGCCGACGAACGTCGACAGCCGTACCGGAACCGGTGCCGCGGCCGCGTCGCCTGCCGACACGGCAGTCGCCGCGGACGCCGGTGCGTCGAGCGCGGGGTCGTGGGTCAGCACCCGCCGTTCGGTCTCGCGCAGTTCCGGCCCCGGCTCGATCCCGAGCTCGTCCCGCAGCAGCAGCCGGGTCTCCCGGTAGGCGTCCAGTGCGGCGCTCTGCCGCCCGCACCGGTAGAGCGCGACCATCCGGTGTGCGTGCAGCTTCTCCCGGTAGGGCTGCTCGGCGACGAGCGGCCCGATCGCCGCCAACGCCTGCTCGGGGCGCCCGGTGTCGAGCAGCGCGGCGACCCGCACCTCGCGCAGCGCGAACCACAGGTCCTCCAGGCGGGTGCGGACCGGGCCGATCCACTCGTCGTCGAGGTCGGCGTAGGGCCGGCCGCGCCACAGCGTCGATGCGGTGTCGGCCACGTCGAGCGACACCTCGGGGCGGCCGGCCGCCAGTTCCGCGCGGGCCGTCGTGACCGCTGCCTCCAGCCGTCGCGAGTCCACCGCATCGGGATCGGCGACCAGCCGGTAGCCGCCGGGGTCGGTGACCAGGACGGTGGGCCGGCTCCGGGCAGGCCGCCCGGGCTCCAGCACACGGCGCAGGCGCCACACGTGGGACTCGAGCACCGCTGCGGCGCGGTGCGGGGGGCGCGATCCCCAGACGGTTTCGACGAGCCTCGCCGCGGACACCTGGTGGTTCAGCTCGACGAGCAGGGCCGCGAGGACGGAAGCGGGGCGGCGGCCTCCGGGCGCCCGGTCGGCGTCCGCGGCACTGATCGTCAACACGCCCAGGTCGCGGAACCGCATGTCCCACCGTAACGGGCCCGACCTGCCATTTCGAGCCTCGTGAGAGGGCTGGTGCCGACCATCGCGCCATGGGGTTCGTTCTCGGGTTCCTTCCGTGGGTCCTGTACTGGGCGTTGATCGGCAACGTGCCGTTCCGGCTCGCCGCCGTGCTCGTGTTCGCGGTCGCGGTCGCGGTGCAGGTGATCGAGCGGTTGCGGCACCGGCCGTGGCGCAGCCTCGAGGTGGGCAGCCTCGCGGTGTTCGCGCTGCTCGCCCTGGCGGCGTTCGTCGTGGACGACGGTGTTCTGGAGCGCTGGATGCAGCCGCTGTCCAACCTGGGCATCTTCCTCGTCGCGCTCGGCGGGCTGCTGGTGGGCAGGCCGTTCGTGCGGGAGTACGCCGCGGCGTCGGTCGACGAGCGCACGGCCCGCACCGACGGCTTCGGCCGGATCACCTGGAACATGACCGTGTTGTGGACCGCCGTGTTCGCCGCGATGACGGTGACGTCCGCGGTCCCACCCTTCGTCGACGGCGACGCGACGCTGCGCGACAGCGACGACCTGCTCTCGATCCTGTGCTACTGGGTGATCCCCTACGTGCTGCTCGCGTTGGCCGGGCTGGTGTCCGGCCTCTTCCCGCCGTGGTTGGAGAAGCGCTCCGCGCTGGTCGAGCAGCGGGAGGCCGAGGAGACGCCGCGGCCTGCCGCGCAGCGACCCGCCCCGCCCGACCTCGCCGACCGCACGCTGGCCCTGGATCTGCCCGCGGCCAGCCGGCACGACGAGCCGTTCCCCGTGGTCGTGCGGGGCGTGCCCGCGGGGGCGACGGTGTCCGTCGCGACGTCCGGCGACGACCTGTTCGGGCGGGCCTGGCGATCGGATGCCCGGCTCGCCGCGCCCGCATCGGGCGTGGTCGACCTCGCCGCGGTCGACCCCGTCACGGGCGACTGGCTGCGTGCGTCGGTGGATGCCCCGATCAGCGCGATGCGCTTCGCGGAGCCCGACGTCACCCCCGAACTGTTCGTGCCGCCGGCACCGTGGCGGGTCACCGTCGAGCTGTCCGTCGACGGCGGGGGCACGGTCCGGCGCACCGTCGAGCGGGTCGCGGGGGTGGAGGGCGTACGGCGCGAGCACGTCGAGGTCGACGGGCGGTCAGGTCTGCTCGTGGTGCCACCCGGCGACGCCCCGCCGGGTGGGTGGCCCGCGGTCGCCTGCTTCGGCGGCTCGGAGGGCGGGTTCGACTCGCAGGTGGGCAACGCCGAGCTGCTGGCCGCACACGGATTCGCCGGGCTCGCCGCGTGCTGGGTGACGGAGACGGAGGCGGCCACGGCGATCGCCTCGGTTCCGCTGGAGCGGTTCACCGGCGCGCTGCACCTGCTCGCCGGGCGGCCGGACGTCGACGCCGGCCGGATCGCCGCGATGGGCGTCTCCCGAGGCGCGGAGGGGCTGCTCGCGGTGCTCACCGCCGATCCGGAGGCGCCGTGTCGGGGCCTCGTGCTGATCAGCCCGAGCAGCACGAGCTGGCAGGCGATCGGTGCGGACGGGGAGATCCCCGACACCCCGTCGTGGACCCATTCAGGCCGGCCGGTGCCGTGGCGCCCGGTGCAGAGCGGCGAGCTGATGGGCCAGCTGGTCCGCAACGCCTGGCGCATCGGACGCGACCGCGCAGCACACCGCCCCACGCTGCTGCGGCTTCGCGCCGCGTATGCGGCCGGCCTCGCGCACGGCACGGCCGGGACGCTCGCCGCGGAACGGGTCGACCGTCCGTTGCTCCTGCTCACAGGCACAGACGACGCCGTGTGGCCGGGGGAGCCGATGGCCGAGGCGATCCTCGGCAGACGGGCGTCGGACATCGGCCGCGACCGGCACGTGCGGTTCGCCGGAGCCGGGCACCTCGTCCGGCTCGGTGCGTTCCCGACCGACGCCCAGTGGACCGGCGGCATCGCCCTCGGCGGCGAGCGCGAGGGGCAGGCGGTCGCGCAGCGCGCGGCGATCACGGAGGTCACGCGCTTCCTGGCGGACGTGACGGCGC
Source organism: Pseudonocardia charpentierae (assembly GCF_031845345.1). NCBI lineage: Bacteria > Bacillati > Actinomycetota > Actinomycetes > Pseudonocardiales > Pseudonocardiaceae > Pseudonocardia > Pseudonocardia charpentierae. The sequence goes on from NZ_JAVREJ010000003.1 coordinate 93,373, forward strand.
TCGTCCCGGATCGTGCAGTCGTGCGGTGACCGGAGCGACCCGGGAGACGGGCCCACGGGGCACGGGTACGGCGGGGGACGGAGCGCGCCGTAGCAGGCCGTCGATCGATCGGGTGGCCGTTCTCGTCTTCGGCCTGCTGATCGCCGGCGTGGTCGTCGAGGCGGCATACGAGCTCGCGGTAGGTCCCCATCCGCTGGCGAACGACTGGCTGCACGACACGCTGATCTTCGGCTCCGCGGCGATGTGTGCCGTCGGGGCCGGGCGTCACGCGAGCGGCCGGCGGGCGTGGTTGTGCATCGCCGCCGCGCTGTTCTCCCTCGGTCTCGGCGAGGTGCTCTGGGGGCTCCTGTACCTGGGCGTCGAGCCCGACGCGATCCCGTACCCGAACCCCGCGTCGGTGTTCTGGCTGGCCAGCTACCCGCTGTTCATGGCCGGCATCGTGCTCATCGTCCGCAGCCGCGTGTCGCGCTTCGAGCTGCACCGCTGGTTGGACGGGTTGGTCGTCGTCCTGATCGTGGCCACGCCGATGGTGGCCCTGGTCCTCGAACCCGTTCTCCGCGAGGCTCCGAGCGACCCGTTCGGGCAGATCGTGGCGCTGAGCTACCCGTTCGGCGACCTGGTCCTCATCGGCGCCCTCCTGGGGGCCGTCCCGCTGATGTCCTGGCGCGTCGACGCGGGCTGGTGGTGGCTCGGGGTGGGGCTGCTCTGCATGACGCTGGTCGATGCGGTGTACGCGGTGGGAGCCATCTCCGCGACGTACCATGAAGGGCCGTACGACTTCCTCTGGAGCGCCGGCAGCGTCGCGATCGCCGTCGCGGCCTGGCGCCGGACCACCGACTTCCTGTCGGGCTTCGAGCCCGTCGGGTGGCCGGCGGTCATCCTGCCCCTCGGTGCGCAGGTCTTCGCCTTCGCGACCCAGATCTACGCCTACTTCGACGAGCTGCCCCGCACCGAGCGACTCCTCACCGCCGTCGTCCTCGGGATCGGCATCGCCCAGATCATCGCGTCGCGGCCGCGGGCACCGCACGAGGTGGCGAGCCCTCCCGCCACGCCAGGACACACCTCGTGAGCGTCGAGGCGGCGGGCCGTCGGATCGCGCCGCTCTTCCCGACGGTGGCGGCGAGCTACCTCGGCTACGCGATGATGGCGACCCTGTTCGTCCCGATGCTGATGCGCCCGGCCGACGGCTACCTCCCGCCCGACGCCGGCCTGGCCACGCGTACGACCGTCATCGGGCTGCTGCTGATGCTCTACCCGCTCGGGCAGTTCGTCGGCAATCCGGTGCTCGGCGCGCTGTCCGACCGTTCCGGCCGACGTCCGGTCGTCCTCGTCTCGACCGCGGCCACCATCGCCTGCTACGTGGGCATCGCGAGCGCGCTGACGCTGCGCAACCTCGTGCTCCTGGCGCCGTTCCTGCTGCTGTGCGGCCTGGTCGAGGCGACGATCGCCCTGACGATGAGTGCGATCGCCGACGTGACGACGGGCGACCAGCGACCGCGATACCTCGGGTACGTCTACGCGACGACCAGCGTGTCCTACACCGTCGGCCCGCTCGCGGGCGGGCTCATCGCAGAGCACCTCGGGTACGCCCTGCCGTTCTGGATCGTCCTCGTCGTCCTGATCGCCGTCCTGGCCTGGCTGTACCTGCGGTTCGCCGAGACGCTGCCGAGTTCCGACCGTAGCCCGGCGGCCCCCCTGCTGCGGGCTCTGTCGGGCCTCTCGCAGGTGGTCACCGACGACGCCCTGCGCCGCGTCTACCTCGGCAGCTTCCTGACCTACGTCGCGGCGATGGGGTTCTGGCGCGTCATCACGATCTACCTCGTCGACGAGTGGGACCTGTCGGTCGGCCCGGTCACCACGTGCTACGCCGCCCTGTCCGTCGCCGCCGGTATCGGGAACCTGGTCCTCCTGCCACGGTTGGCCGGGCGGGTGGCGATGCGTCCGCGCTCGGGTTGCCCGGTGCGCTCGCCGCCGCGATCACCCTGGCCTCCGTGGCGAGCCTGCTGCTGGCCGTCAGCCTGTCAGCTGTCGGCGCACTGCTGTCGGCGGCGGCGCCGACCGACCGGCAGGGCACCGTCCTGGGCAACAACGCCGCGCTGCTCGTCCTCGGCGAGGTCGTGGGCGTCAGCGGCGGATCCTTCATCGCGGGAATCGATCCGATGCTGCCGCTGCTGGTCCTCGCCGTCCTCGCGGCCGTGGCTCCGGCCGTCCTCAGCCGTCAACGGCGGCGTACGGCGGGCGCGCAGTCACCACGGACCGGACCGTGAGCACGCGTTACGACGTGGCCGTCGTCGGCGGCGGGTGTGCCGGCACGGCCGCTGCGGTCGGCGCCGCGCAGGCCGGGGCGCGGACGGTGCTCGTCGAGTCGTACGGCTGCCTCGGCGGTGCGGCGACCATGAAGGGCGTGAGCGCGCTGTGCGGCCTCTACACGGAGGCCGACAGCGAGCAGGTGGTGTTCGGCGTCGGGGAGCAGCTGCTGTCGGGGCTGCGGAGCCTGGACGCCGTGGTGGAGAAGGTGCGCTTCCGCGGTGTGGTGGCGGTGTACGACCCGGAGGCGGTCAAACGGGTCCTCGACCTGGTCGCCGGGCGGGCCGGTGTCGACGTGCTGTTCCACACGAGCGTCGTCGCCGCCGAGCGTGACGGGAGCGGGCTCAGGTCGGCGACGCTGCACGGGCACGGCGGATCCACCGTCGTCGAAGCCGGGACCTGGGTCGACGCCAGCGGTGACGGCGACCTCACCTCGTCGGCAGGCGCGTCGTGGCGCTACGGCAACGACGGCCACATCCAGGTCGGCACGCTCGGCCTCCGCATCGGCGGCGTACCGCGCGACCTGACCCTGTCGCACGACGATCTCAGGGCCGCGGTGGCCTCGGCCAGGCGACAGGGCTCGACGCATCTCGACAAGGACGACAGCGTGATGATCCGGCTCCCGCTGTCGGGTGAGGTCGGGCTGCTGCTCGTCGACGAACAGTACGACGCGCTCGACGCCGGGAGCGTGTCGCGGGCCGAGATCCGGGCGCGTGCGAAGGCCTGGGACTACGTCACCGTGCTGCGGACGATGCCCGGCTGGGAGAACGCGTACCTGGCCCAGTCCGGGCCCGTGCTGGGCACCCGCGAGTCGCGGCACGTCAACGCGCGCTACCGCCTCAGCGCCGACGACGTGGCTCGCGGTGCGCGCCACGACGACGCCGTCGCCCGCGGTTCGTGGGCGATGGAGTACCACGACAGGCCCGGCGGGGCGAGCACCTGGCTACCGGTGGCCGACCGCGGGACCTACGACATCCCGCTGCGGTGCCTGATGAGCGAGGACATCCCGAACCTGTACGCCGCAGGACGGCTGGCCGACGGCGACCGGCTGGCCGGAGGATCACTGCGGGTCATGGGCACGGCGTTGGCCACCGGTCATGCCGCCGGTGTCGCCGCCGCGGCCCACGTGCACTCCGGGTGCCCGCCCTCCGCCGGTGACGTTCGCGCGGAGCTGCAGAGACAGGACGCCCGCCTGCCCTGACAGGGGCACAGGTCGTCGACGACGAGTCAGGGGAGTGGCAATGGCGAGTCCGGAAGCCGAGAAGTTCGCCGAGCTGCTGCGATCCGCCCCGCCGATGGCGGAGCTGCCGCTCGCGGAGCAGCGCGCGGCGGGCGAGCACGCCGAGGACATGACGACGATCCCGCCCGGCGTGTCCTACTCCGCGGTGCAGGATCGGGTGCGCATCGACCTCGCGGCCGACGCGCAGGTCCCGCCCGACGGCGTCGAGTTCACCGCAGCTCATCCGGTGCGTGGCCTCTGGGCCGTGCCGCCCGCTGCACCTGCGGACCGCGCGCTGCTGTACCTCTTCGGCGGCGGGCACGTGATCACGTCGGTGGCGGCGCGGCGCCGCTTCGCCGGGCATCTCGCCCTCGCTGCGGGAGTGCGGGTACTGGCGCTGGACTACCCGCTCGCCCCGGAACACCCGTTCCCGGCCGACGTGAACGCCGCCGTCGACGGCTACGACTGGTTGCTCGAGCAACGGTTCCCGGCCACCGGCATCGCTCTCGCGGGCGAGTCGTCCGGAGGCGGTCTGGTGCTGTCCACACTCCTCGAGCTGCATCGCCGCGATCTGCCGCGGCCGGCGGCCGCCTATCTGATGTCGCCGTGGGCCGACCTGACCTGCTCGGGAGCGAGCTTCGACCGCCGGGCGGACGTCGACCTGGAATGCAGCAGATCCAGCCTGCTGCGGATGGCCGCGCAGTACCTGGCCGGCCACGATCCGGCCGATGTCGCCGCCTCGCCCGCCCTGGCCGGTCCGTCGCGGCTGGCCGCTGCCTGCCCGTCGCTCTTCGTCCAGGTCGGCGGCGACGAGGTGCTTCTCGACGACTCGGTCACCGTCACCCGCTCGGCGGGGGTGGGCGGTACGCGGGTCCGCCTCGAGATCTGGCCCGAGATGCAGCACTTCTTCCAGCTCGGCGTGGGTGTGTATCCCGAGGCGCAGGAGGCGCTCGACGCGGCGGGTGAGTGGCTCGCCCGCCGCCTCGACGTCACGCGGACGTGAGCCCGGACGTGGCCTGGTGGACGGAGGCGATCTGTTGGGCCAGGCTTGGTGGACGCCGCGAGCAGGAGTGGCGTCACGCCACCTCACCGTAAGGATCGCCATGCCCTTCGTGACCGTCGGGGAAGAGAACGGCCAGGACATCCGGATCCACTTCAACGACCACGGGTCCGGCCGGCCGATCGTGCTCATCCACGGCTACCCGCTCGACGGCAACTCGTGGGAGCGCCAGGAGCGCGTGCTGCTCGAGGCGGGCTACCGCTGCATCAGCTACGACAGGCGCGGCTTCGGCCTGTCGAGCCAGCCGACCATCGGCTACGACTACGACACCTTCGCCGCCGATCTCAAGGCGCTGCTCGACCACCTCGCGCTGACCGAGGACGTCGTCCTCGCCGGGTTCTCGATGGGAACCGGGGAGGTGACCCGCTACCTCGGCGCCTACGGATCCGCCGGGGTGAGCAAGGCCGCGCTGTTCGGGGTGATCCCGCCGTTCCTGCTGAAGACCGACGACAACCCCCAGGGTGTCCCCGGCGAGGTGTTCGAGGGCATCAAGTCGGCGATCGTGGCCGATCGCTACGCCTACTTCGACGACTTCTTCGCCAACTTCTACAACACCGACGTCCTCGCCCCGGAGCGCATCGGCGACGCCGCCCTGCGCGCGAGCTTCCAGGTCGCGGCCGGAGCGGGGCCGTACGCCACCTACGCCTGCGTCGACTCGTGGCTGACCGACTTCCGCGGTGACCTGCCCAGGATCGACGTGCCCACGCTGGTCGTGCACGGCACGGCGGACCGCATCCTGCCGTTCGAAGCGACCGCAGGCCGTCTCCGCGACGAGAAGCTCATCGCCGACCTCACTGTCGTGGAGGTCGCGGACGGACCGCACAACATCGGATGGACGCACCCCGACGAGGTCAACGCGGCTCTGCTGGAGTTCCTGCGGCGCTGATCCGGATCAGCAGGTGTCGGCCTCGCCCAGCGTGCGGTAGCCGGGGTGCACCCCGGCCACCAGCTTGCGGGCCTCCGCGACCCGGGTCAACAGCGTCCGTAGCTGCGCGCGCTCGTCGGCGTCGAGCCCGTCGAGCAGCGCGTCGTCGTGCTCGCGGGCCACGCGCCCGAGCTTCTTCATGAACGCGTGGCCGGCGTCGGTGAGGTGGACGGCGTAGAGCCGGCGGTCGTCGGGGTTGCGGCGGCGCTCGACCAGTCCGCGCTGCTCCAGGCCGTCGACCAGGGCGACGAGGCGCGTCGCAGGAGTGCCGAGATGCCGGGCGAGTGCCTGTTGGCTGCGTCCCGGCTCGAGTGCGATCGCGCGGAGGAGACCGGCCTGCGGGGGAGTCAGGTCGAGCTCGGCGACCCGCGTCGCGAACTCCTGGGCGGCATACGTGCCGAGCTGGGTCAGGAGGAACGCGCTGCCCGCGGCCGGCGGCCCGTCGCCTCTCATGGACGAACAGTATCGCTTGACGCACGGTTCCTCAACGAGGATCGTTACAAAGATGAACGATATACAGAGCGAGACGACTCGTCGTCGTCTCCAGGGAGGACCGCCCCTGCTGGCCCTCGCCCTGCCCTACGCCGCACTCACCCTCGTCGGGCTCGCCCTCGGTATCGGCCTGGGCCGGCCCGACGACACACCGGCCGAGCTGGCGCAGGTGCTGATCGAGAACCAGACCGCCGCCACCGTCCTCGCGGCTGCCGTCGTGGGGGCGTCGGTACCCCTGGCGATCTGGAGCGCCACGGCGTACCGGCGCCTGCGCCGGCTCGGGGTCACCGCACCCGGCTCGGCCATCGCCTTCGCCGGCGGGGTTCTGGCCAGCGCGTCGCTGGCGTTCTCCGGGCTGGTCTCGTGGACCGCCGCGACCACCGCGCCGGTCGTGACCCCGGAGATCCTGCGTGCGCTGTCCACGCTCGCCTTCGCCGCCGGCGGGCCCGGGTTCACCCCGTTCTTCGCACTGCTGATGGCCGGTGTCGCGGTGCCCGGCCTGATTCTCGGGGTGCTGCCGCGGGCCTGGGCGTGGGCCGGCCTGGTGATCGCCGCCCTCGGGATGCTCGGGGTGCTGTCGCTGCTGACGCCCGTGCTCTACCCGCTCCTGCCCGTCGGTCGTTTCGGTGGCCTGATCTGGCTGGTCGGGACGTCGGTCCTGCTGCCGATCGACCGGCCCCGCCGCTAGAGCGTGTCTGAGATCGAGCGGGCGGCCGGTCGGCCGCAGCGGCGCGGTCGGCTCAACCGCGATCGTGTTGATCGTCCGGGGTCGAATGGGGGCCTACGAGGCCGGACAGCCCCCGCACGATCAGCTCGCCGGCGAGCGCATTGATCGTGCGGGACGAAAAGGGCCCCGATCAGCTCCGATAGTGCCCGCACGATCAGCTCACCCGTGGTGATGGCGACGACGGCCGGTCCGTCACCGGGTGGATCGTCGGGCGAAGCGGACGAGACGCTGCTGAGCGTCCTTGTACGGGGTGGCGGTGACCGGCGCGTCGCCGTCGCGCACCGCGGTGGCGACCCCGACCGCGGCGTCGAGCGCGGCCCGGTAGGGGAGCGAGCCGGTGCTGACCCGACGGATGCCGAGCTCGGCGAGCTTCGTGAGCGGCAGGTCAGGGACGACCAGCGTGTTGACCGGCACGGGGATGGCCGCGGCGAGAGCTCGCAGCTCGGACGGTTCGGCGGCCCCGGGGACGAAGATCCCATCGGCGCCCGCTGCCGTGTAGGCCTCGGCGCGGTGAAGTACCGCGTCGACGGTCGCCTGCCGGCCGAGCCAGTAGTTGTCGATCCTGGCGTTGACGAACACGCCGGGGCACCGCTGCTTGATCGCCGCGATCTTGTCCGCGTGGGCCGCGGGGTCGACCAGTGACTCGTCGGTGCTGTCCTCGATGTTGATCCCCGCGACGTCAAGGTCCGCGACGTACGCGGCGACGTCGTCGGGGTCGTCGGCATAACCGTCCTCGATGTCGGCCGACACGTACGCAGGCAGCGCGGCGAGTGCGCGCACGAGCGCAGCCGTCGCGTCCCGGCTGGCCCGCGCTCCGTCGGCGTGCCCGGCAGCTGCGCCGATCCCGAAGCTCGTCGTGCCGACGGCCGGGAATCCCGCCTCGGCGAACGCCACTGCCGACGCCACATCCCAGGCGTTCGGCAGCAGCAGCGGGCTGTCGCCGTGGTGCAGGTCGCGGAAGCTCGTGGTGGGTCGGGATCCGTGGTTCATCGCGGCACCGCCTTCATGGGGTCGACGCTACGTCCCGGGTTGACACGGCGAGCGGGGAACGACACGTTGCACGGGAAGCTCGGACCGGCCGAGGTGAGGAGCGGTGGACATGGCCGACGACGTCGTCGGCATCGGGCCCGTGCCGCAGATCGAGCTGGTCCCCGGAAGCGTCCGGAAGGTCTGCCAGCTCACCGGCGAGTGGGACCGCCAGCGGCACACCCCCGCGCACAACCGGACGGAGACGCGATTCGGGCTCGTCGGCACCGATCTCGGTGCGTCCTTCGAGCACGACGGCCGGCTGTGGTTCCTCTTCGGTGACACGTGGCCCGACCCGGAGGGTGGGGACAGCGTCGCGTGGACGACCGATCCGACACCGGAGCCGGGGATCGGGTTGGAGTTCGTGTCGGCGGACTCCCGCTTCGTCCGTCCGCGGGTGTCCACGCCGGACGGGCGTCCGGTGTCCACCACGTTCTTCGAGGTGCCGCTCGACGGGTTCAGCGCCGGCGGGCACATGTACGTCTTCCGGACCACCGAGCACTACCGGGAGGCGGGCCGGGAGGTGATGGGGCGGTCCATCCTGACCCGCGCGGTGAACGGTGACCCCACGGACCTCGTGTGCCTGTACGACCTCTCGATCGCGCGCCGCGGCGGGAAGTTCATCAACGTGTCGTGCGTCGTGGCGGACGAGGGCGTGGAGGGGCTGCCGTTCAGCGGGACGGCCGTGCTGGTGTGGGGAAGCGGCCTCTACCGGGCGAGCGACGCGTACCTCGCCTGCGTGCCGCTCGGGGCTGTTGAAGATCGAAGCCGCTGGCGGTTCTGGTGCGGTCGGGAGGCACGCTCGCGGCGGCCGGTGTGGTCGGAGAGCGAGAGCGACGCCGTCGCGCTGTTCGCCCACCCGCAGATCGGTGAGCTCTCGGTGACCTGGAACGCCCCGCTCGGGGTGTGGCTGATGCTCTACAACGCGGGATCGCCCCGCGGGATCAACGCCCGCGTCGCCCGGCATCCGTGGGGGCCCTGGTCCGACCCGGTGGTCGTGTTCGACCCCGGGTGGGCGGGCACCGGGTACGGCGAGTTCATGCACGTCCGGGACGCGCCGGACGGCCTCTCCGACCCGGGACGTGAGAACGAATGGGGAGGCGAGTACGGGCCGTACGTGATCGACCGCTACACGCGCGCTCTCCCCGGCAGGCGGGCGGCGGTGTACTTCACGATGTCGACCTGGAACCCGTACAACGTGGTGGCGATGACAGCGGTCCTTCGGCGGGTCGGCACATCGGGCCGGAGGTGACTCCGTCGGACGTCGGAGGGGGCCGGCGGGTGTCCGCGGTCAACAGCACCAGGCTCGCGAGCAGGACCGCCATGCCCGCCCAGCCCAGGGCCGGCAGCCCTTCGTGCAGGACCAGCACGGCGATCACGGCGGCGACCGCGGGCTCGAGCAGCGACAAGGTGGTCGCGGTGGTCGCGGACACGGCCGCCAGTCCTCGCCCGAACAGCACGTAGCCGAGGAACATCGGCACGACGGCCAGGTACGCCACGACCGCCAGATTGCGGCCTGAGTCGAGGATCGGCGCCCCGGTGAGCAACAGGACCGGCATCAGCAGGACACCGCCCAGCCCGAAGACCGCGCCCATGACCGGCCGGGTGGGCAGCCCGCCGCGCATCATCCGCGCAGCCCCCCACGAGTACAGCGCGTAGGTCACCCCGGCCAGCAGACCCAGCACGACGCCCAGCACGGGACGTCCGCCGGCGGCGGCATCCGCATGGCCGCTGCGGGACGCCGCCAGCGCCACGATTCCGAGCAAGCCGGCGGCGGCGCCGACGGCCCACCGGCGCGACAGCGGCCGGCGGTCGACGACACGTTCGATGACCGCTGCAGCGAGGGGTCCGGAGCCGATGGAGACGACCGTGCCCACCGCGACCCCGGCGAGGCGCATCGAGGAGTAGAACGCCAACGGGTACACCGCGACCGCCACCGCAGCCACCGCCGCCGTCCGCCACTGCTCGACCAGTCCGGCACGGTGGGCGCGGATGACCCGGGATGCGGCGACCGCTTGCAGGAGGCCACCGATGCCCATCGCCGCCGCCCCGGCGGCGAGCGACCCGACCCCCGGCGCCAGCGCCGCCGCCGTGCCGGTCGTGCCCCACAGCACGGCTGCCGCCAGCACGCACACGCTGCCGGAGGACGCTGCCCGGCTCACGGCGCGGTCTCCATCGCGGTGTCGACCAGCTGCAGGGCCAGCTCGCGGACCCGGTGCAGCCGACGGGAGTCCCCCTCCAGGCCGGCCCGGGCCATCGCGCCCTCGAGCAGGAACGACAGCTGTTCGGCCAGGTCGGGGACGCGCGCCGCCGGAAGGCCGTCCAGTTCGGCGAGATGGGTGGCCAGTAGCGCCTCGACCTCCTCCTTGTGTCGACGCACGAGCAGCCGCCCGGGCGAACCGGCGGGCAGCTCGGCGGCCGCGTTGAGCAGTCCGCAGCCCCGGAACCCGTGCCGGTAGGCCATCTCGGCGTGGTCGACGTAGGCGTCGACGACCGCGCCGACCCGCTCTCGGGCATCACCCGCCGCAGCCAGCCGGCGCCGGTAGAGGGTCAGCCACTCCTCGTGCCGCGCCTGCAGGTACGCGAGCACCAGGTCGTCCTTCGAGGCGAAGTTGTTGTAGAGGCTCATCTTCGCCACACCCGCAGCGGCGGTGATGGTGTCGATACCGGTGCCGTTCACCCCGTGGTCGTAGAAGCACTCGGCTGCTGCGGTCAGCAGCCGGTCCCGGGCCGAAGTCCGCATACGGACACCACCCCTCTCGCTCTAGGTAGACCAGTCTACCTACCAAACGCTCAGCGGCGTCGCCGGGTGCGCCGGATCTCGGGTGACGCCATCGGCTCGCCGAGCAGCTGGCGGCACGACTCCACGGCCTGCCACCGCACTCCCGGGTCGACATCGGGCAGCGCGGTGGCGAGGACGTCGAGCAGCTCGGCCAGGGCGAGGGCGTCCTGGTCGCGGCTCAGCCCGGCGTACTCGGCGCGGCCGGGGTCCTGGCGCAGCCACGCGGCGGCGCGGCGGAGGACCTGTTGGTCGGCGTGATCGCGTTCGATCCGGCGCCATTCTCGATCGGTCGGCATCGAGTTCCCCTCGATCAGCGGCAGGGCCGCTCGGGGGGAAGCCGAGCCCGTCCAGCATGCCCTCGCGGATCGGCGGCCGCACGTTCGCGGCGACGCGAGGCGTCGTCGGGTCGTCAGGACCGCCGTCCGCGCTCGCCGTCGAGCCGGGCGACGAGGGAGAGCACGACGGCGGGGCCGTCTTCGGCTCGGATCCGATGAGCGAGTTCGGTGGCGCGGTCGCGGTAGGTCGATCGGTCGAGACAGGACCGCAGCGCGTCGCTCAGGGTGTCGGCGGTCAGCTCGTGCAGGGGCAGCGGCCGCGGCGCGACGCCGAGGCGGTGCAGCCTGTCCGCCCAGAAGGGCTGGTCGACCAGGACGGGCACGGGAACCGCCGGTACTCCCGCGCGGAGCCCGGCCCCGGTGGTGCCCGCGCCGGCGTGGTGGACCACGGCGGCCGTCCGGACGAACAGCCAGTCGTGCGGCAGGTCGCCGACCAGCAGGATGTCGTCTCCCGCGGGCGCGAGTCCGGCCCAGCCGGACTGGACGACGCGCGCACGCCGGCCCGTTCGACAGCGGCCGCGACGACGTCGTGGAGTCGCTCGTGGTGCGGGGTCATGCTGCCGAACCCGATGAACACCGGAGGCGGACCGGCGCCGAGGAAGTCGACCAGCGGGTCCGGGGGCTGCCATCCCGGCGGTCTGGCCGGCCACCAGTATCCGGTGACGTGCACCGTCGCGGGCCAGTCGGCGGGCCGGGGGACCACCTCGGGGCTGTAGCCGTGGCAGATCGGCCAGTCGTCGGCTGCGCTCGACGCCTCCGTGGCGGCGGTGCGGAGACCGAGCCGGGTGCGTAACCGCCGCAGGACGTCGGCGTAGAGGGAGCCGGTCCGGGCGAGCAGCTCGCGGCCCGCCGCGATGTTGTCGGCGGGGGAGAGCTGCCCGGTGACGGGCAGGCCGGGTGGGGGGAACTCCCGGGTGGGGACACCCGGAGCGAGGTAGACGCCGAGGCTCGGGATGCCGAAGCCGTCGGCGACGAGCCGGCTCAGCGGCGCCGGGCCGGACGCGGTGAGCAGGACGTCCGTTCCGGCGGCCACGGCGGCGATCACGCCGTCGCCCAGCTCGTCGAGGAACCCGGCGAACACCGACTTCGCGGCCTCCGGGGAGGGGGCGGCGGTGCGTGCGCGGACGAGCTCGACCGGATCGCCCGGAAGGGCCCGATGCTCCAGCCCGCACTCGCGCACGAGATCGGCGAACCGGTCGTGTGCGGCCAGCGCCACCTGGTGGCCTGCCTGCTGCAGCCGCTGGCCCAGGCCCGTGAACGGCGCGACGTCACCTCGCGAACCCGCTGTCACGATGAGAACGCGCATCGCATCTCCGCCCTACTGCTGATGTCCGGTCAGCAGGTCGATGAGGCTGTGGGGGTGTCGTCGCCGAAGCAGAGCCTCGAAGTCGCGGGCGGCCTCGGTGGCGGCTTCGGCGCTGCGGACGAACAACGCTTGCTCGTATGCGGTCAGCGCGGCCTCGATGTCGTCGGGATGGGCAGCGATCGCCGTGCCGAGGTCGGCGCCGTCGTACATGGCCAGGTTGGCACCCTCGCCGTTCGGGGGCGACAGGTGGGCGGCATCGCCGAGCAGGGTCACCCCCGGCGCCCGGTCCCACCGGTGCCCGACCGGCAGAGCGTTGAGTGGGCGCAGGACGGGAGCGGTCTCGCCGTTGGTGATCAGTGCGGTGAGCTCCGGGGCCCAGCCGTCGAACTCCTGCGCGATCCGAGCCGTCGCCGCAGCGGCGTCGGTGAAGTCGATATCGGCGAACCAGTCCTGCGACTTGGACAACGCCACGTAGGTGTGGAGGGTGTCGCCGCTCTCGCGGTGGGCCTGGATCCATGACCGAGCGCCTCGCGACCGGGCCCGGGGCGATCTACTGGCACGTGGCGAACAAGGGCGAGCTGCTCGCCGCGGCGACCGACGCCGTCGTCGCGGCCGCTCTGGCCGTCGAGCCCGCGGAGTCTCCGGACTCGCCACCGCAGGACAGGATCCGAGCCGTCGCGCTGGGACTGTTCGACGCGATCGACGAGCACCCGTGGGTCGCGGCACAGCTCTCCGCCAGCTCCTGGCAGGCGACCGCGCCACGGATCCTCGAGAGCATCGGTCGGCAGGTTCGCGCTCTGGGCGTGCCCGAGGGCAGCTGGTTCACCGTGACCTCGGTGCTGGTGCAGTACATCCTCGGCGCCGCCGGCCAGAACGCCGCGAACGCACGTGCTCTCGCGCCCGGAGCAGACCGCGGCGAGTACCTCGGCGCCGTGTCGAGAGCATGGGCGGAGCTCGACCCCGACGACTACTCGTTCACCCGGACCGTCGCCGACCAGATGCGCGAGCACGACGACCGCGCGGAGTTCCTCGCCGGCATCACTCTCGTCCTCGCGGGCATCACCGCCGTCCACCCGACTGGAAGAATCGACTCGTGAAGTACGCGCTGTTGATCTGTGACGACGAGCAGGTCTCGCCGAGCAACGAGGAGCTCGCCGCGGACCCGGTGCACCAGGCGTGGCAGGCGGACCTGGACCGTCGGGGCGCCAGGCTCACCGGCATGCGGCTGCGTCCGATCGTGGACTCGACCACCGTCCGGGTCCGGGACGGCGAGACCCTGGTCTCGGACGGGCCGTTCGCCGAGACGAAGGACTTCGTCGGCGGGATCGTGGTCGTCGAGTGCGCCAACCTGGACGAGGCGATCGAGATCGCCGCCGGCCATCCGTACGCGCGCTGGGGTGGCGTCGAGATCCGCCCGATCTGGGAATGAGTGCGCCCGACGATCGGGCCCGGGAGGCGGTCGAGGCGGCCTACCGGGACGAGTGGGGTCAGGTGGTGGCGACCCTGATCGGCGTGACGGGGGACTGGGACCTGGCGGAGGACTGCGCGCAGGACGCGTTCGCCGCGGCGCTGGCGACGTGGCCGCGCGACGGCGTACCGCGAAATCCTGGTGCCTGGCTCACCACGGCGGCCCGCAACCGCGCGACCGACCGGCTCCGCCGCGACAGCGCGGGGGCGGCCAAGCTGCGTGAGCGGGCCGTGCTGGATCGCGACCCGGCCGAGCCGCCGCCGGATGAGATCCCGGACGAGCGGCTGCGGCTGATCTTCACCTGTTGCCATCCGGCGCTGCCGTTCCCGGCCCGCGTGGCGCTCACCCTGCGCACACTGGCGGGCCTGAGCACCGCCGAGATCGCCCGGGCATTCCTCACGGCCGAACCCGCCATGGCGCAACGCCTGGTCCGCGCCAAGCGCAAGATCCGGGAGGCCGGCATCCCCTACCGGGTGCCCCCGGCGGAACTGCTGCCCGGACGTCTGGCGGCTGTCCTCGCCGTGCTCTACCTGATCTTCAACGAGGGCTACGACGACGACGGTGACGAGCAGACCGCCCGGCGCGCCCTGACCGCCGAGGCGATCCGCCTGGGCCGGGTCCTGGTCGGGTTGATGCCGGGCGAGCCCGAACCGCGTGGGCTGCTGGCGCTGATGTTGCTCCACGAGGCGCGGCGCGCGACGCGGACGCACGACGGCGTCCTGGTGACGCTGGAACACCAGGACCGGTCCCGGTGGGACCGTGCGCTGATCGACGAGGGGGTGGCCACGCTCGACGCAGCGCTGGCCCTGGCGCGTACCGGGCCCTACCAGGTGCAGGCCGCGATCGCGGCGTGTCATGCGGGCGCTCCCGACGCCGCGAGTACCGACTGGCCGCAGATCGCGGCCCTGTACGCGCGGCTCGCGCAGTTGGCGCCGTCGCCGGTCGTCGATCTCAACCGTGCCGTGGCGGTCGCGATGGTCGACGGCATTCCGGCCGGCTTGCGCATGGTCGACGAGGTCGCCGCGTCCGGTCTGCTCGACGGGTATCACCTGCTGCCTGCGACCCGGGCCGATCTGTTGCGTCGCGCCGGCCGTGCCGCCGAGGCGAAGGAGGCCTACGAGCAGGCCCTCGAGCTGGCACCGACGGACGCCGAGCGCCGGTACCTGGCGAGCCGCCTCCGCGAGCTCTGAATTCCAGGCTGTCGACATGTCGAAGTCGCGCGGTGCTCTTCGTCGGTGGGGTGACAGTCCACCGGAAGGAGATCATCATGACCATCGACCCGCACACCGACGCCGCTGCGCCCGCGCCACCGGTCGTCGACCGGGACGGCTTCGAGGCCGAGCTGACCAGGCTGCGCGACCGGGAGAAGGCCCACACCCGCGAGGGCGACGCCATCGCGGCCGCCCGCAGGCGGCTGCCGATGGTGGAGGTGGACCCCGCCACGGAGCTGATCGGCCCGAAGGGCCCCGTCCCGCTGATCGACGCCTTCGACGGCCGTCGCCAGCTGATCGCCTACTACTTCATGTGGCACCCCGAGGCACCTGCGGCCCAGCAGTGCGAAGGTTGCACGTGGTGCGCCAGCCAGGTCGCCGAGCTGTCGTATTTGCACTCCCGCGACATCACCTTCGCGGTCTTCTGCCAGGGCCCCTACGAGGAGAGCGTCCGCTACCGGGAGTTCATGGGCTGGGACATCTCCTGGTACTCGGCCGTGGCCTCCCTCGACACGCTCCTCGTCGGGCGCACCATCGGGATGATGCACCTCGTCTGCTACCTGCGCGACGGCGACCGCGTCTTCGAGACCTACTGGACGACCCGCCGCGGCGTGGAGCAGATGGACTTCAGCTACGCGCTCATGGACATCACCCCCTACGGCCGCCAGGAGCCGTGGGAGGACTCGCCTCAGGGGTGGCCGCAGGAGTGCTCCTACACCCGGAGCGCCGACGGCGCGCCCGACTGGCCGCCGACGGCGGAGTGGCCGGGTGGACGCCCCATCCCGCACTGGTCGCGACTGCGGGCCGGGCACTCCGACGACCTCACCGGCGCACCTCGGCCATGATCACCACGAGCGTCACGCCACGGTTACCACGGCAGCCGTGGGGCGACGCCCGCAACGATCACCGGGCCGCTCACCTCACGGTGCTCAGGCGATCTGCCGTGTGGTGCACGCGAGGCCCACGAGGTCGTCGAGCACGTCGGCGGCCGACGGCATGGCGGCGATCTCGGACTTCATCGCGGTGGCGGCGTCCGCGTAGGCCGGGTCGTCGAGAACCGACGACACCGCGGCGCGCAGACGCTCCGGGGTGACCTCGTCGGGCAGGAGCCGGATGCCCGCACCGACGGCGTGCAGGCGGTCGGCGTTGGCGAACTGGTCGGCGCCGCGGGGCAGACAGACCTGCGGCAGCCCTGCAGCCAGGGCGCCGAGCATGGTGCCCGAGCCGGTGTGGGACACGACGGCGGACGCCAGCGGCAGGAGCAGCGCCTGCGGGACGAAGGGCGCCGCCGCGACGTTGGCCGGACGCCGGCCGAGGAGCGCCGGGTCGAACCCCGGACCGGTCGTGATCGCGATCGAGATCGGCAGGTCCTGGATGGCGTCCAGCACGCTGCGCGCCAGGTCGGGATCGTTGAAGACCGTGCCGAGGGTGACGTAGACCAGCGGCCGCTCCGGCAGCTCAAGGATCTGCGGGGGGAGCCGCTCGTCGGGGGCGATCCCGCCGGGGCCCGGCCGGATCGACCGGACGTTCATCTCGCCGAGCTCCGGGGACTGCAGGCCCGGCGGGCACGGGTCGATGTAGAGGCCGGTCTCAAAGGCGTGCCGCCGGTTCGGGGTGCCGAGCTGGGCGCTGACGTGGTCGAACATCACGGCTGCCAGGGCCGAGGTTCCGGGCACGTGGGTGCCGAAGCCGTGGGTGACGTACAGCGCTCCGGTCGCACACGCGACCTCCCGGCCGGCCAGCTCGGTGATCTCGCTGATCACGATGTCCGGGCCCCAGCCGGCGGCGCGGGGGAGCAGGTCCAGCGCCCGGCGGACCGAGGGGCGCGCGAACAGGTGGACGGCGTCACGGCCGAGTTGTTCCTCGTGATTGGCGGCCGGGACGGCGCTCGCCGACGTGAGCTCGGCGACGGCCTCGCCGAGGCCCGGCCCCACGGTCCAGGTCGTGAAACCACGGCGCTGCAGGTCCGGCACCATGTCGGCACCGGTGGCCATCACGACCTCGTGCCCTGCGTCGCGGGCGGCATACATCAGCGGGAGCATCGGGAAGACGTGCCCCACGAGCGGGCTGGCGGTGAAGAGCATTCTCATGACTGTCAGTGAGCCGCACCGGGGACTCGACCGGCATCGGTGGCGACTACGGAGATTTGTGCGCCGCCCACCGGTGACAGCCGTCCTGCCTCAGCGGATCGGTGCAGGCAGATCCTTCTCCGTCGCGGTCAGCACCCGGTTCTGGCCACCGCGTTTGGCGCGGTAAACCGCCTTGTCGGCCGCCGCGACGAGGGCCGGCGGGGTGCTCGGGTCGTGGTGCAGCCGCTCCACCAGCCCGGCCGAGAACCGTCTGGCCCCGGGGGGCCCGCACGCCCAGGTCGGTGATCACCGCGTGCGCAGCATGGACGTCGTGGTCTGGGAGCAGGACCGCGAACTCCTCGCCGCCGTAGCGGGCGACGAACGCCTCTGGCGGGAGGGCGGCGGTCCAGGCGGCGACGGCCTGTGCAGGAGGTCGTCGCCTGCCTGGTGTCCGAAGGTGTCGTTGAAGGCCTTGAAGTGGTCGATGTCGAGCATCGCGACCGAGAGGCGGCGGTGGTGGTCGCGGTTCGGGCGAGCGCCGCGAGCTGCACGGCCTGGGTCTGCGCCACCGAGAACAGGTCGACGAAGCGGAGCAGGACGAGCACGGACATCACCGCCGCGCCTGCCGCGATCACCGGCCTGCCGTCCGTCCCGCCGCCGAGGCCTTCCACGGCCAGGACCGTCGGGGGCAGGAGCAACCCGACGGCCATCGCGACGATCCGCCGCCGTCGGAATGGCTGCACGTCGGTCGGGGGGACGGGCTCGGCGACCAGGACCATCGACGGCCGGGTGGCGGCCGCGGTCATCAGGATGTACCCGGTCAGCCACCCGACGTCGATCCACCGCCGGTCCGGGTTCACGTCGCCGGACATCGCGACGAGGACGTTCCACGCCACGTCCGTGACGGTGGTGACCACGAGCGCACTCATCAGTAGCCGGTAGGGGTACGCCGATGCGACGACCTTGCCGAGCGTGCTCAGGCTCGTGTCGGCGGTCATCGGCCCGATCACGAACACCGCAGCCGGCATGGCGGTGCCCGTGGTGAGGATGGCCGCGTCGAGGAAGGCCGCTCTGTCGCTCCCCGACCGGCGGCGAGGCGAGTTCCACCCCTTCGTGGCACGGGCCGCCACACTGCAGAATGTCGGTCGGGGCACTGCGCAGGTGTGCTGTGGGCGACCGTCCGCTACGGGAGGACAAGAGACCTGATGACTCTCACCGGAACGTCGCCACTGGCGTCACCGAATGCTCCGCTGCTGGACGGTCCGGCGCTCTGGCCGGCGCAGGCGCACCTCCCCACCGTCCTCGGGCGCCAACTGGTGATCGATCGTGGCGAGGGCTCGTACGTCCACACCACGGACGGCCGCCGCCTCTTCGACGGCACCGCGGGCCTCTGGCACGCCAACGTCGGGCACGCCCATCCGGAACTCGCGCGCGCTGCGTACGAGCAGATGCTGCGCCTCGAGACGTATCACATCTTCGCCCGGTTCATGAACGACAAGGCCCAGGCGCTCGGTGAGCGGCTCGCCGCGATCGCGCCGATCGAGCGGGCCAAGGTCATCCTGAACTCGGGCGGGTCGGATGCGATCGACGTGGCCTGCAAGCTCGCGCGCCGCCACTGGCAGCGCGAGGGCCGCGCGTCCAAGAAGGTGATCCTCAGCCGGGAGTTCGCCTACCACGGGCTGCACGCCTTCGGCACCAGCATCGCCGGCCTCGAGTTCAACCGCGAGGGCTACGGCACCGACTCGCTGGTCCCCGAGACGGCCCGGGTGCCGCTGCACGACGCCGAGCAGATCGCCCGCACGGTGGCAGAGATCGGCCCGGAGAACATCGCCGCGCTGGTCACCGAGCCGGTGCAGGGCACGGGCGGCGTGAACCCGCCGGCCACCGGCTACCTCGACGCGGTGCAGAAGATCTGCCGGGACAACGACATCCTCCTGATCCTCGACGAGGTGATCACTGGTTTCGGGCGCACGGGTGCCATGTTCGCCGCGCAGCGCTACGGCGTCCGGCCGGACCTGGTCACCTTCGCCAAGGGCGTCACGTCCGGCTACGCCCCGCTCGGCGGTGTGCTGGTCGCGCCGCGGATCTGGGAGCCCTTCTACCGCGACGAGTCCAGCACTCCCGTCTTCCGCCACGGCGCGACCTACGCCGGCCACGCCACCGCCTCCGCAGTCGCCCTGTGCCACCTCGACATCCTCGACCGCGACCAGCTCCTGCCGCGGGTCGTCGAACTCGAGGCCGTGCTCCGCGACGCGCTGGACGGCCTCGCGCAGCGGCAGTCCGCCGTCGTCGACGTCCGCGTCGCCGGCCTGCTCGGGGGCGTCACCCTGGCCGACCACCTCGCCGCCGAGCACATCGCCGACGACATGATCGATCTCGGTTTCATCACCCGGCCACTGCGCGGCAACACCCTGCAGATCAGCCCTCCGTTCATCGTCAGTGACGACGAACTGGTGGCCTTCGTGGCGGCGATCGAGCACGCCGTCACCGCCAGGGAGAACCGGTGACGGTCCCGACGGCGCCAGGCGTCAGCGCGGGGCGGGACGGATCGACAGCTCGGTGACGTCCGCGTCGGGCGGCGCGGTGACGGCGAGGAGCACGGCCCTGGCCACGGACTCCGGGTGCAGGAACCTGCTGCCGTCGTACTCGCCGCCCTCGTGGGCGACGACCGCGCGCTGCATGTCGGTGTCGGTGCGCCCGGGGTGGACCGACGTGACACGGACGCCGCGGGTGGCCTCCTCGGCGCGCAGGGCGTCCGCGAAGGCGCGGAGCGCGAACTTGCTCGCCGCGTAGGAGGCCCAGCCGGGGCGGGCGGTGAACCCGGCGCCGGAGTTGATGCAGACGACCCGGCCACGGGCCGCGCGCAGCGCCGGCAGCAGGAGGCGGGTGAGCTCGGCGACGGCGACGACGTTGATCTCGAAGGTCTGCCGCCACTGCTCGGCCGGGCTGTCCTCGACGGTGCCCAGCGGGCCGATGCCGGCGGAGTGGACGAGCACGTCGAGGCGGTCGATGTCGGCGATGGCGTCGGCGAGCTCGGTCGGGTCGGTGAGCTCGACGGGCCACGGGCGGGCGCCCGGCAGGCCGGCGGCGACGGCCCCGAGCGCGTCGGCGTCGCGGCCGCCGAGCAGGACGTCGTGGGTCGGCGCCAGAGCCCGGGCGACAGCGGCACCGATGCCGCGGGAGGCGCCGGTGACGAGCGCGAGAGGACGGGCGCCGGATTCGATCACGCCACCCGCTTCCGGATCTGCCGCAGGACCTCCTCGAGGAACACGGCGGCGCCCTCCTCGGCGAAGTCGCCGGCGACGAACCGCGCCGCGGCGATCGCCTCGGGACGGGCGTTGCTCATGGCGACCGGCAGGCCGATCTGCTCCATCCACACCACGTCGTTCTCGCCGTCGCCGAGCCCGACCGCGCCCTTCGCGTCGACCCCCAGCAGCTCGAACACCTCCGCGACGCCGGTCCACTTCGTCGCCCGCTCGTCCGACAGCTCCCAGATGTGGTCCATCGCCCGGGTGGCCCGCGGCGTGAGCCGCCGGATCGTCGGCGCCGCGGCGTCCATCTCCTCCGGCGTCCCGAAGCACATCGTCTTGACGATGTCGTCCGGCATGCGGGCCGGGGGTTGCGCCAGCGTCACCGACGGTGCACCGAAGCCGAGCAGGACCTGGCGGAGGTCCTCGCTCGTGGCGAAGACCTCGCGCGTGGTCCACCAGGTGATCGCCGCGCCGGTCTCCTCGTGGACCTGGACCATCGCCGCGACGTCCGCGGGGGCCATCGTCTGCTTGCGCAGGTCCCGGCCCGACACGGGATCGGTCACGATGGCGCCGTTGCAGCTGATCCCGGGCGTCCGCAGACCGGTCTCCTCGAGGATCTCCAGCACGCTGTCCCGCGTCCGGCCGGTGGCCACGACGACGGGAACGCCCTGCTCCTCGATGTCACGCATCACCGCGCGGGTACGCGGCGAGACGAGATTGTCCGCCCCGGCGATCGTGCCGTCGACGTCGAGGACCACGGCGGTCGTCCCGGCGAGGTCGAGGGGCGGCTGGGGCACGGCTCGTTCGCTGCTCACCCCTTCAACTAACCAGGCTATACAACCTCGTACAAGTTCCCGCCGGCTCCTGCCCGGCGACGTCGCCGATCCAGGCCTAACCTCATCGCCGCGATACGTCAGGAGGCCGGGGAGGCACGATGGCCCAGGAGCAACCCTCAGTCACGATCGACGACGGCTCCGGCAACCGGGTCGACCGGCGCAACCTGCGCACCGCCGCGTGGGGTGGGCTCATCGGCACCGCGCTGGAGCAGTACGACTTCGTCATCTACGGCACGGCGACCGCCATCGTCTTCAACCAGATCTTCTTCCCCAACGCGGAGCCGGCCGTCGGCGTCATCGCCGGGTTCGCGACCTACGCGGTGGGCTTTCTGGCCCGGCCCGTCGGCGGGCTGTTCTTCTCCCGCTACGGCGACCGGCTCGGACGCAAGTTCGTGCTCGTCGCCACCCTGTTCCTCATGGGCATCTCGACGTTCCTCATCGGTGCGCTGCCCAGCTACGAGCAGGTGGGAGTGCTGGCTCCGGTACTGCTGGTGGTGCTGCGGCTGCTGCAGGGGTTCGGCGCCGGTGCCGAGCAGGCGGGTGGCGTCGTGCTGCTCACCGAGGCGGCGCCGCAGGCGCAGCGCGGTCGGTACGCATCGTTGGTGTTCGTGGGCGCCTCGGCCGGCACGGCGCTGGGCGCCGTGGTCTGGATCCTGGTGCAGCTGCTCCCCGACGAGCAGGTGCTCAGCTGGGGCTGGCGGCTGGTGTTCTTCTCCAGCGTGTTCGTGACGCTCGCCGCCTACATCCTGCGGCGGAAACTGCGCGACGCACCCGTCTTCGAGCAGGCGAAGCGTGAGCAGGAGCAGGAGCGGGAGCGGACCGACTCGCCGATCAAGAGCGTGTTCACCGTCGGGCGCCGGCCGTTCCTGCGTACCTTCGCGCTGAACATCGGCGGCAACACGCAGTCGTACATCTTCCAGGTCTTCATGGGCAGTTACCTGATCCAGACGGTCGGCGTGGACCGCCGCCTGGTGCCGCAGGCACTGCTGGTGGGAGCGCTCTTCGGCTGCGTGTCCGCCTTCGTCGCCGGCGTGCTGACCGACCGGTTCGGCCGACGCCCGGTGATCATCGCCGTGGCCGCGTTCCTGGTCGTGTTCCCGGCGCCGGCGTTCCTGATGCTCGACACCGGGAACACGGCGCTGATCGTTCTGGTGATCGTGCTCGGCTTCGTCTTCGCTGCCTACGGGACGGTCGGCTCCCAGGCCGCGGCGTTCGCCGAGCTCGCCGGTTCGCGCTACCGCTACGCGGCGGTCGCGCTGGCCCGCGAGTTCTCGGCCATGCTCGGAGGCGGGATCGCCCCGCTGCTGTCCGGGGTGCTGGTGCAGTGGCTCGCCGGCTGGGTCGGAGTGGTGATCTACATGACGGCGATCATGTTGATCACTCTGGTCACGGCGATCCGGATGCCGGAGACCCGCGGCCGCGATCTCAAGCTGGTCGCGGACGCCTAGAGCTCGACCACGTTGCGGAGCGGCCGGCCGGCCAGGAGGGCGTCCAGGTTCTCGGCGAGCAGGTCGAGCCCGCCGAGCGGACGCCCACCGGCGGCGTGCGGCGTGATGATCAGGTTCGGGGTGTCCCACAGCGGGGAGTCGGCAGGCAACGGCTCGGTGCTGGTCACGTCCAGTGCCGCGCCGGCGAGCCGCCCGCTGCGGAGGGCGTCCATCAGGGCCGGTTCGTCGACCGCGTCCCCGCGCCCGACGTTGACCGCCCACGCGTGTGCGGGGAGTGCGGCGAGCGTCTCCGCGTCGAGAGCGCCGCGCGTGGCAGGCGTCGAGGGCAGGATCATGATCAGTACGTCGGTCTGCGGGAGCTCGTCGAGCAGGTGCGCTTCGTCGATCACCGTGACGTGACCCTCCTGCCGCGGTGTGCGTGCGACGCCGGTGACCGTGGCACCGAGCGCGGTCAGGTGCGGCTCGAGGGTGCGGGCGATGCTGCCGAAGCCCCAGAGCGTGATCCGGGCCCCGCGCAGTGTGGAGAAGACACCGGGGCTCGGTTCCGGCTGCAGGCCCCCGATGTCGGTGGCCCACTCGTGGTCGCGCTGGGCGGCGAAGGCGCGGTGCAACCGGCGCGCCGCCGCCAGCACGAGGGCGAGCGTGTGCTCGGCGACCGGCCGGTCGTGCAGCCCGCGCCCGCTGGCGATCACCACGCCGGAGTCGAAGCCCGCCCGCGCCGCGTTGTCGCTGCCCGCGGAGAACAGCTGGACCAGTCGGAGCTTGCGCAGGCGGCGGGCGGCGTCGGCCAGCTGCTCGTCCGGGTTGCCCCAGACTCCGAGCACCTCCGCATCGAGGTGCTCCTCGGGCAGCGGGGTGTAGGGGTCGTAGGGCACGTACCGGGTGCCGTCGGGGGCTGCGTCGGGCATGGGGACGGTCGTGGGAAGCAGCACGGTGAGTGTCATGCGGCCATCTTCGCGGTCGCTCCCGGCATTCGCTCTCGTCGACACTGCTCCTCACCGCTGCTCGAGCCGCTCACACCCCCGGCCGTCGGAATCTCAGATAGAACCCGGTGGTCACGTACTTCTCGAGGAAGGAGATGAAACGGAGTGTGCCGAGTATGCGCGCGACCCTGCGCCCCTGGTTGTACCTGATCTCCAGTTGCTCGAACCCGGTGCTGTCGAACATCCGTCGGTACTGCTCGGGCGTGTAGCCGTTCATGCCGATGTCGCTCACGTTGCGCACCGTGTAGCCCTTGTGTCGGCTGGCTGCCCTCATGACGATCGAGGTCGGGAGCACGGCGTGAAGGCACGGTACGCGCAGACCGGTCCGGCCGTGATCTCCTTTCGGCGACCAGTACAGCGGGGTGGATCCCGCGATGAGAACGCCGCCAGGCTTGAGAAGCCGGTAGACCGCCTGCAGCAGTGCCTCGAGATCGTCCACGTGCTCGAACGTGTCCTTGGAAATGACGTAGTCGAACGGCTCGTCCATCGAGAGATCTTGTACATCCGTAGCGCTGAAGCGCACTCGGGACGTCAACTCGGGATGGCGGCTGAGCACGAGGTCGTTCGCGAATTTCACCCGCCATCGGTTGAGATCGACGCCGAGGACGTCAGCGCCGTCACCTGCGACGTCGACGGAAAGAGCGCCATGTCCACATCCGACTTCGAGGACCCGCTTGCCGCGGAAGTCGGGCCGGCCACCACAGCGGGACCAGAAGTCCGGATTCGATTCCGCTGTCTGTCGGTCGAAGTAGGCGGTGGCGTCGGCGAAGATCTCCACGTCGCCGTAGACCTCGGAGACGTGGTCCTCTCGGGCGGTCACAGTCATACGACTCTGCCCCGACTTCTCGATCGGTGAATCCGCCGAAAGGTGGAGGTCCTGTCGACCGACTGCGGGTGGCGCGTACACCTTTCCCTGATTGACAAGAAGGACTGTGAGGGGAGCGGCCGAGTGAACCAGCCTCTGCAGCGCTGGTATCCACAGTTCAGGGTAGGCGCCGTAACAGCAGAGGTTCCTCGGCCGAGCGACTTGTCGGGTAAGGCGAAAGAGCGCCTGGCTTCGAGGGGAGGACCGAGGCGATGACCGTCGACGACGTCACGGCGGACAGAACGGCAATCCCAGGATTCACCCTGGCCGAGGACGACATCGGGGCCAGCCCGCTGTTCACCCACTTCTGGCCGGACTGCGACGAGCTCAACGCGCAGCTGCGCCAGATCGTCCTGGACCGGATGGCGGTCTCGCCGGGCCTGAAGAAGTCCAACTGCGGCGGGTGGCAGTCGGAGCGCAATCTCCAGTTGTGGGGCGGCCCGGCGATCGAGGAGCTCCTCGACCGTATGCACACCATGCTCCGCGAGGTCATCCGGGCCACGGTGGACGACCCCGACGACAGCCTGTTGACCGGCTGGGACATCGAGGCCTGGGCGAACGTCAACCAGCTCGGCGACACGGTCGCGGCGCACACCCACACGGGCGGGGTCAACATGTGGGCGGCCATCTACTACGTCGACACCGGGGAGAGCCCCGGTACCCCGAGCAGTGGTTTCACCCGGTTCATGGACATGAGCGGCACCCCTCGCCCGGTGCGTGGCGGCGCACCCGTCCCGAGCAGCCGCCCGGCCACCGGCGCGCGCCAGGACCGGTGCACCCAGCCGGAATGGCACGGCGACCACGACCTCCAGATCCGGCCCCACCCGGGCAGGATGGTGGTCTTCCCGGCCACCCTGCCGCACTACGTCACCGCCTACGAGGGCACGGGCAAGCGCATCACCATCGCGTTCAACCTGCGGCACACCAGGTTCGCCGTCGCCGACTTCGAGAACCCGTACTCCCGCCGCCGGATGCTGTGGCGCAACTACCGCGGTCCGATGCTGGTCATGTACAACGCGAAGCGGTCGCTGCGGGGAGGTCTGGCGTCGGTGGTGCCGGTCGAGAAGTGGCCCGCCGGCCTGCGCCGACGGCTGCTCGGCGGCGGCTGACACCGCCTCCCGCACGGCAGCCGAGCGGTTATCCCTGACGGCGATCGGAGGCGTCGCCCCTGGCCAGGGCCATGAGCGTGGCGGCGTCGTGCCGGCGGATCGCGTCGACGTACCGCTCGAGCAGCGCTCGTTCGGTCGCGCGGAGCCGCGCGGAGGGCCGCTGCTCGAGCGGCCGCGCGCCGTGCAGGGTCTCCCGGGCCCGCTGCCGCGCGCTGTTCACCGCGGCCACGGTCGTGCCCAGCTGCTGTGCCGCCTCGCCCGACGAGCAGCGCAGCACCTCGCAGAGGATCAGGACGGCTCGCTGCCTCGGCGGCAGCAGTTCGATCACGGTGCGACAGGCCTCCTCGACGGCCTCGCCTGTCTCCAGCAGCGTGTCCGGCCCGGGGTCGGTCGA
Source organism: Pseudonocardia charpentierae (assembly GCF_031845345.1). Lineage (NCBI taxonomy): Bacteria > Bacillati > Actinomycetota > Actinomycetes > Pseudonocardiales > Pseudonocardiaceae > Pseudonocardia > Pseudonocardia charpentierae. The sequence goes on from NZ_JAVREJ010000003.1 coordinate 119,186, forward strand.
GGCTGGCTCGCGGGGCTGGTCCTCGACGTCCGACGCATCCGGCCCGTACGGCGATGCCGGTGGCCGGGTCTGCCGGCGGTCGTGGCGGATCTCGTCCATGCAGGCGTTGGTGGCGATCCGGTAGAGCCAGGTGCGGAACGTGGCGCGCCCGGCGAAGTGCGAGCGGGCCCGCCAGGCCCGCAGCAAGGCCTCCTGCAGCGCGTCCTCGGCCCGGTCCGAGGAGGTGAGCAGCCGACGGCAGTGGCCGTGCAGCTCGCGGCGGTGCCGCTCGACCAGCGCCGTGAAGGCGGCATCGTCCCCGGCGACGGCGCGGGTCACGACCGGGTCGGCGATGGAGTGAGCCGGGCGCTCGGCGAGGGCGGCGGTCATCACGCGCTCCGGGTCGGTCGGTGCGGGTGGGGTGGGGCCAGGGCGCGGGTGAGGCCGTCGAGCGCGGCAGCCGGGTCGTCGTGCGGCCAGATAAGCGCCACGTGCCGCAGGGGCGGCCAACCCTCGTCGACGGCGAGCTCGGCGACCCGTTCCGCCAGCGCCGCGCCGGTACCGTGGCCGACCAGCGCGATCCGGGCCGCGTCCGCCCCGAGCTCGGACGCATGATCGGCAGCCCACGACGCTGCGGCGTGCGCCTCGACGGTGTGCGTCGCCGAGACGGTCAGGACCACGGCACCGACGCGGGCTATGACCTCGTCGACCAGGTCGTCGGCCAGGTCGTCGCCGCTGGAGAACAGCACCACGAGGGCGGCGACGGCCGGTTCGGCACATGGCGCGGGCCAGTGCACCCGTGCCCGGCGCGGCGCAGGGCTCCGGAGCGCGACGTCGGCGATCCGGCGTGCACCGGCGTGGGGTCGGTCGGGGGGAGGCATGGCACGACTCTCGCGCCCGCACGGCGATGAAGGGAAAGGCCGATCATGCATGGCCGCAGTGCGCCGGTTGCATCACCACCGGGCGGCCGTTCCGGCGATGATGAGGCCCATGGACATCGGCTCGCAGGATTCGACACGATCCGGGGCAGGCAAGGTGCTCGTGCTCCCACCTGCCCCGGACGCGATCGAGCTGCGGCATCTGCGGGCGTTCGTGGCTGTCGCCGAGGAACTCAACTTCGGGCGTGCGGCGACCCGCCTGTTCGTGTCGCAGCCGGCGCTGAGCCGGCAGATCCGCAGCCTGGAGCGCCTTCTCGGCTGCGAGCTGCTGCGCCGCTCCACCCATCGGGTCGAGCTGACGCTGGCCGGCGACGCGCTGCTCGACCGGGCCCGGCGGCTGCTCACCGATCTCGACGACGCGGTTTTCGCCACCCGCTCGGTCGGCGGCGACCTGGAGCGTCGTCTGGCCGCGGCCTGGGAACCGGTGAACGACCTCACCGCCGCCGATCCGGACCTGCAGGCGTTGCGCGATGCCGGCGAGCAGCTGCACGGGCAGTTCGAGATGGCCGTCGGGGTGTCGGTGCGGCCGGTGGTCGCCGGCGGAGTTCCGTCGCTCCTCCTCTCGCCCCGGCCGGAGCTGGCGCCGACGGTCCTGCTGCTGCACGGCGGCGGCTTCGTGATGGGGTCCTCCTTCGGCTACCGGCACCTGGCCAGCGCATTGGCCGCAGCCGGCGACGCGTCCGTGCTCGTGCCGGACTACCGCCTCGCCCCGGAGCATCCTTTCCCTGCCGCCGTCGAGGACTCGGTGCGCGCCTACCTCTGGATGCTCGACTCCGGCGTTCCCGCGGAACGGATCGTGATGGTCGGCGACTCCGCGGGCGGCGGGCTCGTGCTGTCGGTGCAGACCACGCTCGCGCGGCAGGACCTTCCCCTGCCCGGCGGCAGCATGCTGTTGTGCCCGGCCGTCGACCTCAGCTACGAGGGGGAGATCGATCTCCCCACCGAGCCACAGCCGGCGATCAGCATCGCGCAGCTCCGCTCGTTCGCCGCCGCCTACCTCGCCGGCGCCTCACCGCACGGCGAGGTGGTCAACGCGCTGCGCGCCGACCTCACCGGCTACCCGCCGATGCTGATCCAGGCCGGCACCGGCGACGTGCTGGGCAAGGACGCGCACCGCCTCGCCGAGCACGCCACCGGCTGCGGCGTCGACGTGCAGTTCGAGCTCTACCCGGTCACCACCCACGATTTCCACGTGTTCTGGTCGTTCCTGCCCGAGGCCGCGGACGCGCTGGAACAGGCCGGCGCGTTCGTCCGCCGGGTGGCTGCGGGTACCGGCACAGTCCGTCGTTCCCGGACGCGCTGACGGTTTCGCCGTCGGTGGACGTGGCGTCTCGTCCTGCGCCGAGCTGGCTACGGTGGCCAGGCCACGATCCGAGGGGGACACATGGAGACGATCACCGGTGCTGCGGCCGGGGTGCCGTACACGGCGCTCCCACCGGCCGGATCGATCGACGAGCCCGCGCCGTTGATCGTGACGTGGCACATGCTGGACGCGCCGCGCTCGGACGCGGCGTTCGCGGCCGCACTGCCGATGGCCGGGGTGCCTGCCTGGCGGGTTCACCTGGGCATGCCGATGTGTGGTGCGCGGATGGTCGACGGCCGCCTCGACGCGGCCATCGCGCTCGCCCGTGAGGACGCGTTGCTGGCTTTCCTGGCCCCGTTCACCCGCCAGGCCGCCGCGGAGTTCCCGGCCGCGCTCGCCGCGCTGCGGGATCAGCTTCCGGTCGACGATGAACCGGTCGGTGTTCTCGGCGGCTCGCTCGGCGGGGCCGTGGCGTTGCGCGTGCTGACCGCGGGGGAGACGCCGGTCAAGGCGGTCGCGCTGGTCAACCCGGCGGTGCGGATGCGGTCCGTCGTCGGGCTCGTCGAGGGCCTCGCCGGGCACCCGTACCGGTGGACGGCGCAGTCCGACGAGACCGCGGACGAGCTGGACTTCGTCGCCCGTGCCGCAGAACTCACGGCACAGCCGCCGCTCCTGCTCGTCAGCGGGGAGCGCGATCACCCGGATCTGCGCACGGACGCGATCGCCCTGGTCGATGCACTCCGCGCGCGTTACGCGCACCCGGGCACGGTCGAGCTGGTCACCGTGCCCGATCTGGCGCACCCGTTGGCCGAGGAACCGGGTATGGAACCGGCCCCGCAGCTGCCCACGGCCAAGGCGGTCGACGAGATCCTGACGCGGTGGTTCGTCCGGCAGCTCGGAGCTGACGACGAGCTGCCGGAGCGTGAACCGTCAGCCGAGTGAGCGGCTGGTCGCACCCCCTGAGCGGTCGCGCAGCTCGATGCGGGTGGAGTCGGCCTGCGTGACGGCGCCGGCGACGACGATCTCGACGAGGCCGTCGTCGAACGCGGCCTGGATCTGGTTCGGCCGCGTGCCCTCGGGCAGGGTGATGGAGCGCCGGAACTCGCCGTAAAACCGTTCCCGCACGTAGAACGTGGGCTCTCCGTCGCCCCGGCCGAACTCCGGGTCGCGGTTCCCGGAGACGGTGAGCACGCCGTTGGCGAAGCGCAGCTCGACGTCGGCGGGGTCCACGCCGGCGAGCTCGACCCGGATCACCAGGTCGTCGCCCTGGGCGAAGATGTCGGTCGTGGGCACCCAGGCACTCGCGTGGGTGCGCTTCCGGTCCTCGTGGGCGTGCTCGCGGCCGTGGGCGCCGACATCGCGCATCCGGCTCAGCTCGGTGAAGAAGTCGGTCACTCCTTCGAAGGGATTGCGGGGAGCGTGGCTCTCGGGCATCCATCCTCCTTGAGGCGGCTCGTCGTTGTGCGGCTTCAGTTGCCGCCGGACCGGTAGGGCTGCAACAGACCCGCGTCCCGCAGGTAGCGGCGGGCCACCTCGACGTCGGGCTGCCCGCTCGTCACCGCCGCGTTCAGGTCGACGATCGACTTCTGCGTCAGGCTCCGGTTGACGGCGTCGACCACGGCCAGGAACTTCTCTTCGCCCACGACCTCGAGCTTGCCGGAGTCGACGGTCATCACCACGTTCTGCGACCCGAACAGGAGCTCCGGGTCGGCCAGCACCTCGTAGTCGTCGCCGACCAGCTGCGGGTCCGTGGTGAAGGCGTCGACCGCGTCGACCGCGCCGCTGTCGAGTGCGGCGTACTGCTGACCGACCGGCACCGGGACGAAGCCGGCGTTGCTCAGCCCGTACACCTCGACCAGCCCCTGCAGCCCGAGGTGCAGATCCTGGAACTCCGGGCGGGCCCCGAGCCGGAAGGTCGTCAGCTTCTTGAGGTCGGCGACGGAGCTCAGCTGGTTGGCCTGCGCGTAGGTCCGGGTGGTGGCGATCGCGTCCTTGTTCTCGAACGGCGTCATGGCGCTCATAGACATGTTGCGGGTGCGGTAGAAGTCGCGGGCCCGGGCGTAGGTCGCCTCGGGATCCAGACCCGACACCGGCTGGCCGGCCACGACCGAGAGCACCGTGCCGGTGTAGGCCACGTGTCCGTCGATCTTGTGTTCCTGCAGGAGCTTGTCCAGCTCGGCCGCCGGGCCCACGCCCTTCTGCAGGTCCACGGTGTAGCCGTTCACGGCGAGCGCCTGGCGCCACAGCTCGCCCATGATCTTGGCTTCCGGGAAGTCTTGGGTACCCAGCCGGATCCGCAGCGCCGCACCCTGGGGTTGCTGGGAGGCGCCCTCCTCGTTGACCGCGTTCCCGCAGGCCGTGGCCACGACGAGTATCAGGGCCAGCGTCGTCGCCGTGAGGACGGTGCGCAGCCGGCTCATCGCTCTCCCTCGCCGCGCCGGTCGGGACCGGCCACCCGCACGCCCTCTTCCGAGGGGGCGTCCGCACCGTCGGCGGAGTGGGCCGCGGACACGGCCGGCTGCGCCGGCGACAGAGCCCGCGGCGGCACCACCTCTTCGCGCAGCGCCATGATCCAGCACCACGCGACACCGACGATGACGAAGGTGAAGGGGACCGAGCCGAGTACCGCGGCCTGTTGCAGTGCACTCAGCCCGCCGACGAGCAGCATCGCGCAGGCGATGCCACCCATCAGCACGCCGAGCACCAGCACCACGATCCTGGGCGGGTGCAGGGATCCGCGGGTCGCCATGGTCGCCATCACGATCGACGCCGCGTCCGCGCCGCTCACGAAGAACAGCGCGATCAGGAAGACGCAGACCGCCGACGTGATCGTCGCCAGCGGGAGGGCGTCGAGCGCGGTGAACAACGACAGTTCCGGTGTCGCGACGGAGGCGAGCAGGTCCGCCCGACCGGTGCGCTGCAGCTCGATCCCGGTTCCCCCGACGATCGCGAACCAGATGAAGCCGAAGCCGGTGGGTGCCGCGACCACGCCGAGCACGAACTCCCGGATCGTCCGGCCGCGGGAGATGCGGGCCACGAACATGCCGACGAAGGGTGCCCAGGAGATCCACCAGGCCCAGTAGAAGATGGTCCAGGACGCCATCCACTCCTCGTCGCCGACGCCGGTCTGCAACGACATAGGCAGCACTTGGATGATGTAGTTGCCGATCGTCTCGATGCCCTGGGAGAGGGCCAACACCGTCGAGCCACCGAAGAAGAGGAAGAAGAGGAACAGCGCGATGGTGGCGAAGGACCCGAGGTTGGCCAGGAACTGAACTCCCTTCTCCACCCCGGTCGTGGCGGAGATCAGGAACATGAGCGTGACCAGGACGATGATCATTATCGTGATCTGGTTGGTCTTGGGCAGGCCGACAAGGTACTGGAGCCCGCTGTTGAGCTGCAGGCCGTTGAGTCCCAGCGAGGTCGCCGTGCCGAAGATCGTGGCGATGATCGCCAGGGCGTCGACGACCCGGCCGAGCGGCTTCTGGTGGGCGTTCTCCCCCAACAGGGGCGTGAAGGTGGCGCTGACCAGCGTGGGCGTCCCCTTGCGGAACGAGAAGTACGCCATGGCGCCGCCCATGATCGCGTACAGCGCCCACCCGTTGAAGCCCCAGTGGAAGTAGGTGTACTGCAGCGCGATCTTGGCTGCTTCCTCGGTCTGCGGTTCGGCCAGCCCGTGCGGCGGCGCCGACCAGTGCGAGATGGGCTCGGCGGTGCCGTAGAAGAGGAGTCCGGCGCCGAGCCCGGCGGCGAACATCATCGAGACCCAGGAGAACGTCCGGAAGTCGGGCCGGGAGTCGTCGGGTCCGAGCCGGATGCGTCCCCAGGGATGCAGGACCAGGACGATGCACAGCACCAGCGCCCCGAACGCGATGAGCACGAACGCCCAGCCGAAGTTCGAGATGATCCACGACAAGGTGGCGGACATGACGGCGCCGAGATTCTCCGGCGCCACGAGCCCCCACACCACGAAAGCGGCGATGACGAACGCCGACCCCCAGAACACGGCGGGGTCGATGCTCCTGAAGGTCCCCTTCATGTGCTGCCTCTCGTCGACCCGCGGCGGTGGCTGGCTCGGCCGAACTATGTCAGCTCAGTCCGGGCCGGGCGACATCTGACGCTCTTGCTCGGACGCACGCAATGACCGTACATTGCAGGTGATTCGTCCCGAGGAATGAGAACGCTGATGGTGCGCTGATGGTGGTCGCGACGGCGGCCCTGGGGCTGGTCATCGGCCTCGTCATCGGCGGGCTGGGCGGCGGGGGAGGGGCCCTGACCGTTCCGGCGCTGGTCTACCTGCTCGGGCTGACCGCACAGGACGCCACCACGAGCAGCGTGCTCATCGTCGGGATCTCCTCACTGGCCGGCGTGTTGACCCGGATCCGGGACCGCAGCCTGCGCTGGCGTACGGGGTTCGCCTTCGCCGTCGTCGGCGCGCCGGCCGCCTACCTGGGCGGCGTGCTGAACCACCGGGTCGCCTCGCCCGCCGTGCTCGTGACGTTCGCCGTCGTCACGGTGGTGGCCGCGGCGGCGATGCTGGTCGAGAGCCGCACGACGCGAGACGCCGAGGAGTGCGCCGGGACGTCGGACCCCGCCGAGCTGCCGACCCCGCCTTCCGGTCCCGGACGGGACGCCGGCACGGCGCTCGCGGTCCGGCCGACCGTCGGGCGACGCCGGGTGCTCGTCCGGGTCGGCGTCGTCGCCGGCTGCGGTGCCGCGGTCGGCTTCCTCACCGGTTTCCTCGGTGTCGGCGGCGGCTTCCTGGTCCTCCCGGTCCTGGTCATCGCCCTGCGGATGCCCCTCGCCGCCGCCGTCGGGACCTCTTTGCTGATCATGGTGTGCAACTCGGCGTCGGCGCTGGTGTCCCGGATGGGTGACCTGGACGTCGACTGGACCGTCGTCGTTCCGTTCACCCTGGCCTCGGTCGTCGGCACACTGCTCGGCAGGCGCCTCGCCGACCGGCTGCCCGGTGCCGCTCTCACCAGGATCTTCGCCCTAATGTTGCTGCTCGTGGGAATCTTCGTGGGCGCCGAGAGCCTGCTGACCGGATGAGCGGGGCACACGCTCACCAGCACGGCCACGGGCACGCCCACGGTTGCGCCGCCGACCATCACCGCGGCGAGTACACCGAACGCCAGCAGGCCGACCTCGACCTGGTGCTGGCGTTCAACCACCGGCTGACGGTCGCGGTCGAGGAGTGCGTCGACATCACCGGCACCATCGCCGAGCTGGACCCGGACCCCCTGCGGTACATGTGGGTGGACGAGGGCGATGGGCTGATCCCGGCCCAGCTCGAGAAGGCCGCTGCTGTCCTCGACGCCGCACCCCGGCTCGTCGGGCAGGCCCGCGGCGCGGCCGCCGTCGTGGCCGGGAGCCGCAACGCCGCCCGACCGAGCATCGCCGCCCGGGGCGACAGGACGCTGGTCGGGTGGCTGGAGTGGCAGGAGGGGCGCGGCGACCGGCTCGTCGCCGCACTGGACGGGCGGACGACGACGGTGGTCGAGGGCCCCGAGGACCTCTTCCGCCCGACCGCTGCCATCACCGCCGACGGCACGCCCTGGCTGCTGTTCGGCCGGTCGGTCGACGCCCGGGTCGGGGTCTGGGCCTGCCGGTTCGCCGAGGGCTCCTGGAGTGAACCGGAGGCGGTGAGCAGCACCGACGGACCGTCGTTCAACCAGGAGGTGTTCGCCCACCCCGACGGGAGCCTGTACGTGGCCTGGCAGGGCCGCGTCGACGACCGGTTCGGGATCTTCTCCCGGCGCTGGTCGGACGGCAGCTGGGCGGAGCCGCTGTGGGTGAGCGAGGGTGTGGCGTCCAACGTGTGGGACCCGACCCTCACCGCCGACGGCGACGGCATGGCCTACGCCTGGTCCGAGTACTCCACGGGGAGCTACGCCGTCGCCCTGCGCCAGGTGGGCGCGGACGGCGTGGCGGGTCTGGTCCGCCGGCTCACCGGTGGCAGCGACTACGCGCTGCACCCCAGCCTGGCCACGACCACCGACGGCCGCGTGTGGTGCGCGTTCGACGTGATCACGATGCAGGGGCACGGCGGCAGCGGACCCACCCGCCTCCGCCCGCGGCCCGGGACCGGCCGCGCGGACGACCAGGCCGGCATGCGGGAGCCGGGCGACAGCGTGCCCCCCGAACTGCTGCCCGAGGTCAGCGCGGAGATCCGGGTGGTGTGTGTCGGCGACGAGGAACTGGTGGAACCGCCCGGCATCCTCGCCCCCGGGCTCGGCGTCGCCCCGTCCGCGCTGCCGCGGCTGCAGGCCACTGCGGACGGTGGCCTGGTGATCGGCTACCGCGTCCACCGCCAGTTGCCGTTGATGACCTACTACTGGGAGGCGGCCGCCCAGGTGCTCGACGCCTCGGGCTGGCGGCCGCCGATCACGTTCACCGGCACCGACGCCACCCTCGAGGAGGTGTCGCTCGCCGCCGGCGAGCACGGGGTCGTCATCGCCACGCAGTCCGATGGACGGCTGGACCGCGCCCTGCACTGGACCGAGGGGTTCGGCGGCCGCGAGTGCCCGTACCTGGCCGACCACCACGGCGCCGTGATCTGGCACGGCGTGCACGGGGCGGGCCAGGTGGTGCTGGCCACCGTCGAGACGGCGGGACCGGTGCCCCCGGACGACGCCCCCGGGTCACGGCGCTCCGCGCAGCTGCGCTCGGACGCGCGCCGGGAGGTCCGGAGCTGGGTGCCGGAGGCGGCCGGCGGCCGGGGGGAGCGCCACCAGGTGCAGGCGGCAGGGGAGACCTACCACCTGTACTGGGGGGATCTGCACCGGCATTCCCTGGTCAGCCGCTGCACCTCCGGCGACGAGCCGTCCCTCGAAGACTTCTACCGCTACGCCTGGGACGTCGACGAGTACGACTTCTGGGCGGTCACCGACCATGCCGAGAACTCCACCGCGTACCAGTGGTGGAGCATCCAGAAGATCGCCGACCTGCTGCACGTGCCCGGGCGCTTCGTGCCGTTCTACGGGTTCGAGTGGACCTCGGCCGAGCACGGCCACCAGAACGTCATCTACGGCGACGTGGCGCGGGGCGCGCCGATCTTCTCCGCGTTCGCCGAGGGCAGCACCACACCGGACGGCCTGTGGCGCGGGCTCGCCGGGCACCCCGAGTTCCCCGCGATCACCATCCCGCACCACCCGGGTTCGGCCATGGTGCACAACGACTGGGACTACCACGACCCCCGGTACAGCCGGCTCGTCGAGGTGTTCCAGGCCTGCCGCGGCAACTACGAGTCGGAGGTGTGTTTCCGGCCGTACTCCGACGGGACCGCGACCGGCACCTTCATGATCGACGGCCTGCGCCGGGGGCACCGGTTCGGGTTGATCGCGTCGTCGGACCACGGGCACGGCGCCAGCTACGTCGCCGTGCTGGCCCGCTCGCTGAGCCGGGCCGACGTCTTCGAGGCACTGCAGTCCAGGCGCACCTGCGCGGCGAGCACGCGCGACGTCTTCGTCGACATACGGCTGGGCCCGCACCTCATGGGTTCCGACGTCGAGTGGACCGGTCCGCGACCGCTGCGGGTGCACGCCTCCGGCTACGCCGAGCTGGCCCGCGTCGACATCCTGCGCGACGGCGAGGTCGTCCACGTGATGCGGGGTGAACCGGACCTGCCGCCGGGGCACCGCCGCGTCGACCTGCGGGTGGAGTGGGGCAAGGCGGAGACGACCACGCGCTGGGACGGTCGGCTGACCGTCGACGGAGGCCGGCTGGTGCTGCCCGACCACGTCGGGCCCGAGGTGACGGAGATGGACGAGCACACCGTGGCGTGGCAGCACGTCACGCACAGCTTCGGCGACATCTACGGGTCCCAGCGCGGCGGGGTCGAGGTGAGTGTGTGCGGGCCCGCCGACGCGGAGGTCTCGATCGAGTGCGCGGGCCGGACCGTCCGCGTCGGACTGGCCGAGCTGGCCGATCGGCTGGCCACCGGGCCGTTCGTGCCCGACGGGGGGCAGGCGGAGGAGGGGTCCGGCGAGCTGGCACTGCAGCCGGCAGTCGGTGCCCTGCTCGGTCTCGGCGTGCGCGAGGTCGACGTCGACTTCCGGGACGAGACGGCTCCGGCGGCCTTCTACTACGCCCGGGTGTTCCAGGTGGACGGCGAGCTGGCGTGGTCGTCGCCGATCTGGGTCGGGCCGCCGGGCTCAGCGGCCGACTGACCGGTCCAGCGGAGCACGAACAGCGCGACGTCGTCGGACTTGTCCTGCCCGAAGTGCGCGAGCAGGTCGTCGCACAGGTCCTCGGGCGGCAGGTCGAGCGACGGCCAGACCCTCAGCCGTTCCATCGCGGCGTCGATGTCGACGGGGCGGTCTTCGATGAGGCCGTCGGTGAACAGCACGATGGTGCGCACCCCGTCGAGCCGGGCGGTCGTCTCGGGCGGGTGCGGCAGGCCGACGCCCAGCATCGGGCCCACAGCCGTGACGTACGCGGCGCCGTGCGTCCCGACGACCAGCGGCGGCGGGTGCCCGGCGTTGGCGACGTCGAGCGTGCCGCGCTCCAGGTCGAGCAGCAGCAGGCACAACGTGGCGTACTCGTGGCGGTAGTAGTGGCGCAGCACGCGCTCGATCCGGACGAGGATCGCGCTCGGGCCGTGCCCGTCGAGGGCGTAGGCACGCACGGCGTGCCGCAGCTCGATCATGATCGTCGCGGCGTGGATGGAGTGGCCCGCCACGTCGCCCATGGCGACCAGCAGGCGGCCGTCGGGAAGCTGGATCAGCTCGTAGAAGTCGCCGCCGACCTCGACGCCCTGCACCGCGGGGAGATACCGCACCGCCATCGAGAGGCCGGGGAGGTCGGGCATGCGGTCGGGCAGGAAGCTGCGCTGCAGGGTCAGTGCGAGGTTGTGCTCCTGCTCGTAGAGCCGATGTGCGTCCGCCGCCATCGCCGCGGCGTTGGCGAGCTGGACCAGGACCTCGACCACCCGGTTGCTCGGGCGGTCGGTGTCGGCGACGGCGACGCAGACGGGCGGGTGCCCCGATCGCGACGACGACAGCACCGCCCAACCGGCCTGCACCGACCCGCCGAGCTGGTCGGCCGTCACCTCCCGCACGGGCTCGGTCTCCCGGTCGGCGGCGACGTGCCGCACGAGCCGGGTCAGCACCTCGGCCGGGCACGACGAGACGACCGGCGGGCCGCCCCCGGCGGGCGCGGCGGCGCGCCGCAGGTGCATCGCGGACGGGACGAGGGCCACCGCGGGAACGCCGGTGATCTCCACGGCGCCGGCGGCGACGGCGGCGACCAGCGCGTCGACGGTGGCGGCGCCGTTCATCGCCAAGGTGGCCCGGCTCAGCGCGGCCAGTTGCCGGGCCAGTTCCTCGGCCTCGGCCCGCGCCCGGTAGTAGCGCAGCACCGAGTTCACGGTGGCGACGAGCTCGCCCGGCTCGACCGGGTCGGTGAGGTAGGCGTCCGCGCCGCGGTCCAGGCCCTCTGCGCGGTCGCGGCCTTCGATGGAGGTGGCCGACAGGTGGACCACCGGGTGGCCCAGTGCCGGGTCGGTCTTGATGCGGTGGCAGACCTCGAAGCCGCTGATGTCGGGCAGGCCGACGTCCAGCACGACGATGTCGATCTTCTGGCCCTGCAGGGCGGAGAGGGCCTCGCCGCCCGTGCTCACCTCGACGACGCGGTGTCCGCTGCGCCGCAGCCAGCTGGCGGCGATGTAGCGCGGCGCGGGCTGGTCGTCCACCACGAGGACGACGGCCGCCTTCGGCGGATCGGCTGCGGTCACGGCTCCTCCCGGAGGAGGCGTGTCGCGGCAGCCGCGGCGGCCGGCAACAGGCCCGGTTGCAGGTTCGACTTCTGCAGCACCACGGCGAAGGCGCTCAGGTCGCCTGCGGCGGTGTCGAGGTCGGCGGCCGTGACGACGACGACCGGCAGCCTCGCCAACTCCGGGTCGGCGCGCACGGCGGCGAGCACGGCGCGGCCGTCCGGCGGCGGGATGTGCAGGTCGAGCAGGAGCAGGTCGGGCGGGTCGTCGCGGAGCAGCCGCAGGGCCGTGGCACCGTCCGCGGCCTCGACGATCTCCGTGGCGGAGTCGCCCAGCATGCGGCGGGCCAGCGCCCGGAAGGTCGGATCGTCGTCGACGACGAGCACCCGCCCCAGCGCGGTCATCTCGCCGAACCCGTGGGCGAGCGGCAGCCGCAGCGTGGCCGTGGTGCCGACACCGAGCCGGCTGTCCAGCGTCAGCGAGCCGCCGAGCAGCTCGGTCAGTCGGCGTGCGTAGGGCAGACCGAGGCCCGTGCCCTGGGCCCTGATCTGCAACCGGCCCGGGACCTGGTGGAACTCCTCGAACACGCGGCTCAGGTGCTCGGCGGGGATGCCGATCCCGGTGTCGCCGACGCAGACGACGACCGCGTCGTCCTCGGGATGCACTTCCAGCCGCACCTCGCCCCGCTCGGTGAACTTCAGCGCGTTCGTGGCCAGGTTGCGCAGGATCGCCGTCAGCATCGAGGGGTCGGTGACCAGCAGGGGCGTGCGGGAGTCGACCGACGCGGCCAGGCGCACGGCGGGCTCGGGCACCAGCGGTGCCAGCACCGCCACCAGGTGCTGCACCAAGGCGTTCAGGTCGACCGGTTCCGGCCGCGGCTCCAGCCGACCCGACTCCGCCTTGGCCACGTCGAGCAGCTCGTTGACCAGCGCCAACAGCAGGGCGCCCGAGTCGCGGATCATCGACACCTGCAGCCGCTGCTCGTCGCCGAGCGGCTCGGAGCCCGGATCGAGGAGCAGCCGGGTCAGCCCGATCACGGAGTTGATGGGCGTGCGCAGCTCGTGGCTGACCCCGGACCAGAACCGGGTCTTGCTCTCGCTGGCCTCGCGCAGCTGGGTCGACTTTTCGTCCAGCTCCGCGTACAGGGCCACGACCCCGCGGTTGGTCTCCTCCAGCTCACCCGACAGCTCGGCGTGCAGCGCCAGCACGCCGTGATTGGTCTCCTCCAGCTCGGCGTTGGCCGCCTCCAGATCCTCCTGGCGGGCCTGCAGGCTCTCCAGGGTGCGCAGCAGCTCCTGGTTCTGTGCCCTCAGCTCGTCCAGCTCGCTGCCGGCGGTGCTGCGGCGGAACTGCTCGCGCAGCTGCCGCACCCGCGCGCGCGTGGGCGCGGCCGCGCTGCTCGGGAGGCGCTTGCCGAGCACGACCGACCCGTGGCCGTCGCCCTGCACCACCTCACAGCGGTCGGCCAGTCGCCTCGCCGCCACGACCCCCTCGATGCGCTCGACCCGCGGGATCTCGCCCTCCCAGGTCACCGTCAGCTCGAGTGCCGGAACGGAGCCACCGACGAGGGAGAGCACCACCTCGGCCCTGCGGCCGCGCACCACGAGCTCGCGGCCCAGTTCCGACAGCGCCGTGGCCACGCGCACCTGGTCCTGGTTCTCCAGCCCCACCGCCGCGGCGGCCTCACGCCCGCGCTGACGAGCCACGAACACGTCGCGCTCGTGCGCCAGCGTCAGTCGCAGCACCTCGTCGCCGCCGTCCCGGCCGTGGACGTCGGAGCCGTTCACGAGCCCTCGGCCACGCGATGAGGCCTCGCCACGATCACACCCGCGTCGTCGTGACGGATCCCGGCGTCGCGCAACAGCGCGGCGGCGACCATGGTGGGCGAGCGGGGGAGCAGTTCGGGGTCGAGCGTCCAGCGACCGGTCAGCCCGTCGGAGTGCATGACCACGACGGACGTCGGTTCGAGCGGGTACTCGAACCGACGCACGTGGCGCGCCCGCATACCCGCAACTCCCGGGGCGGAGGTCATGCCCCGTTTGCGTCCGTCGGTGACGACGGCGCCCGCGACGTTGCCGACACCGCAGAACCGGACCACACCTGCGGCCGGGTCCAGCTCCGCGACGGCCACGGCACCGCCGCGGGTGCCGGACAGCGCCGCGTGCACCGAGGAGACCAGCTCCTCCGGGCCGACGCGGTCCGCACGGGCAGCCCGCGCGGTCGCGGTGGCGCGCTGCGCCGCCGCAGCCGCCTGGGGTCCGTGGCCGAGCCCGTCGCACAGCAGCATCAGCGTGCGGTCGCCGATGTGGCGGATCCAGCAGGCGTCGCCGCAGACGGTCTCCCCGGTGATGGGGCGGGTCAGGCCGGCCGCGGTCGAATCGGCGGGGACCGGGGCGCGACGGTCGGCGTCGAAGCGGGCGACGAGGACCGTGCCCACCCCCGGGGTCGAGGCGATGTCGACGTCGTCGGCCAGCCGGTGGATCGCGCCGAGGCCGATGCCGAGGGTGCCTGCCGAGCTGTGCCCGTCGCGCCGCGACCGGGCGAGGTCGTCCATGCCGGGGCCCGCGTCGACGGCGACCACCTCGACGGCGGTGCCGACGCCGCGCAGCGAGCGCAGCAGCACCGAGCCGGCCTGGGCGTGCCGGGCCAGGTTCGTGGCGATCTCGGTCAGGGCCAGACCCACCTCGGCGGCGCGCGCCGGCGGGAACGCGAGCTGCTCGGCCAGGCGCGTGGCGGCGCGGCGGGCTGTTCCCGCGGCGCTCAGGTCCTCGATCCGCAGCCACTCGACGTCTTCGGCCACCGAGGCCGCGACGCCTATCGGGCCCACTTGACCACGGTGACCGACGTGCCCCGGCCCACTTCGGTGTCGATGTCGAACTCGTCGACCAGCCGCTTGGCGCCGGACAGCCCCAGCCCGAGCCCGCCGCCGGAGGTCCAGCCCGCGGTCATGGCGAGATCCAGGTCCGGGATCCCCGGACCGGAGTCGACGAACGCAGCCCGCACGCCGCGCCGCCCACCCTTCTCGACGGTCTCGACGACGGCGCTGCCCGACCCGCCGTGCACGAGCGTGTTGCGCGCCAGCTCGCTGGCCGCGGTGACGAGCTTGGTCTGGTCCACCAGCGACAACCGGATCTCCAGCGCCCGCGTGCGGACGAGCTGGCGCAGCCGCACCACGTCGTCGCCGGTGCAGATGGGCAGCGTGGCGGTGTCACTCGCGGGCACGCTCAGCTCCCGCTCGGGACAGGATCACCCAGGTCCTCGGAGTCGTACCCCGGGTCGTCCTCGTCCAGCGGCCGCCGGGCCCGGGTGAGCCGGGCCAGGATGGCGAGGCCCTTCTCCAGGTCGAGCGCGGTACGCACGCCGTCAAGCGACAGGCCCAGCTCCACGAGGGTGATCGCCACGGCGGGCCGCATGCCGACCACGACCGTCTCCGCGTCCAGCACCCGCGACAGGGCCGCGATCGAGCTGAACATGCGGCCGATGAAGGAGTCGACGATGTCCACCGCCGAGATGTCGATGATGACGCCGCGCGCGCTCGTGTCGACGATCTTTTGGGCCAGCTCCTCCTGCAGCGCCATCACGTCATCGTCCTGCAGGTCGACCTGGATCGAGACCAGCAGCGCGTCCGCGAGCCGGAGGATGGGGACCGACGGACTCACCGCACCGCCCCGGTGCGGCGTCGCACGACCTCCACGCCGCTGCCCCGCAGGGCGTGCAGCAGCGCGTCGGCCAGCGACGCCTTCGTGGGGATGTCGCCGAACTCGATCCCCAGCGTCACGATCGTCTGCGCGATCTGCGGGCGGATGCCCGAGATGGTGCACTCCGCGCCCATCAGTCGGGCGGCCACCACGGTCTTGAGCAGGTGCTGCGCCACCTCGGTGTCCACCGCGGGGACGCCCGTGATGTCGATAATCGCGTGCTCGGACCCGGTGTCGACCAGGGTCTGCAGCAGCTTCTCCATGACGATCTGGGTCCGCGCCGAGTCGAGCGTGCCGACCAGCGGCACGGCGACCACGCCGTCCCACAGCTTCACCACCGGCGTCGAGAGCTCGAGCAGCTGCTCGGCCTGCTCGGCGATGACCTCCTCGCGTGCCCGCGTGTAGCTGTCCATCGTCAGCAGGCCCAGGCCGTCGACCCAGCGCGACGCGGTGATCAGCGCGGCGGAGGGCTGCTCCGACTCCATGGCCACCTCGAACAGCGCGTCCTTCAGTGCGAACACGCTTACGGCCGTCTCGCTCGGGGTGAATCCGCGCCGGGCCCGGTCGCGCGACAGCTCCGCCAGCAGGGCCCGGACCTCGCCGTAGCCCTCGTCGTCGAGATCCAGCCCGGCGACCGAGATCGCCTTCGACAACGCGGTGACCAGGTCGCGGAAGGAGCGCTCCAGCTCGGAGGCCGCGGCCTGGCCCTGCAGGTGCACCGAGGCCGCCTTCACCCAGCGTTGCAGCAGCGCGTCCTCGTCGTCCCAGAGCAGTCGCAGGAGATGCTGCCCCTCGTTGTCGGCCATGCCCAACCTCCAGTCCCGCGCGGCCGGTTCGACACCGCCCGAGCGCCCCGCAACCCTAGTGGCGGCCCGGGGCACCCCTTCCGCAGGTCCGGACGGCCTTGCCGGGAGCGCTCGGTCCGCGCGGCCGGGCGCGGGCGCACCGCCGTCCGCGAATGCGCTCGCACAGGCCCTAACCTGATCCGCGTGATGATCCGGCCGGTCGAGCTCGCCGGGATCAAGGCCGGCGCCGTCGATCTCGCCTTCCGCCGCTGGGACCGGCCGCGCGTCGTCGTCGGTACCCGGATGCGCACCGCCGTCGGGTTGATCGAGGTCACGTCCGTCGAGCCCGTCGACGAAGCCGCGATCACCGAGGACGATGCGCGCCGGGCCGGCGCCGCGTCCCTCGACGCCTTGCGGCGCGGGCTGGCGGCCAGGGCGGACCGGCCCTTGTTCCGCGTGGGCCTGCGCTGGGGCGGCGAGGACCCGCGGATCGCGTTGCGGGAGCGCCCGCCCACCGACGCCGAGCTCGCCGAGATCCGCGCTCGCCTGGATCGGCTCGACGCCGCGTCGTCCATCGGACCGTGGACCAGGCAGACGCTGGCGATCATCGACCGCTCGCCCGAGGTCCGTGCTCCGGATCTGGCGGCCGAGCTCGGCCGCGACACGCCGTCGTTCAAGCGCGACGTCCGCAAGCTCAAGGAGCTGGGTCTGACGGAGTCGCTCGACATCGGCTACCGGCTCTCGCCCCGCGGCGAGGCGGTCGTCGACGGCGGCGCGCCGTCGCGTCGACGACCCGCTCCGCCGACCGGCACCCGGCTGCCGAAGATCGGCGCTCCGGCCACGCGGGCGCTCACCGCCGCGGGACTCACGACGCTGGAGGCAGTGGCCGGGGTCCCGGAGCAGGAGCTCGCAGCGATGCACGGCGTCGGTCCGATCGCCCTGAAGACGCTGCGTGCGGCGTTGGCCGAGCACGGCCTCGACCTGCCGGCCTCACGAGTGGACCATCAGTAGGGGCACGACCCGACTCACGACCCGCTCACGAGTGCGGCGCCACCACCGCCTCCACGGCCGGCCGAGCGATGTCGGATCTTGGCCTGCAGGAACGTGGGAGGCGTCGACTATGATGGGCGGGTCGGAGCCTCCGTCCGGCTCATCCCTCGGAGGTCGCAGGTTCGGATCCTGCGCCCGCGACGACCAATCACCACGTGAGGGCCTCGATCGCCGATGGCGACGGGTTTTCGACCGTGTGAGGCAGGAGTAGTTCGTGGCTCGAGGTGACCAGCGCCTACGGCGCGCTCACCGCACCGCTCGTCCGCCGCAGGGCCGTGCCCGCAACCGGGACGACGACGGCATCATCCCGGTGCTCGCCCGCACCGCGAGCGAGGTCGAGGCCGCCGCCCAGCGCGGGCGCGTGCTGTCGTCGGACCGGACGAAGTTCCAGGTCGTGGCGGTTTTGGCGCGCCAGGAGCGGGCCCGGGTCCGGACCGAGATCAGCAGCGACGCCCGGCGGTCGTCGATGCTCAAGCGCCTCGACGGCATCGCGTTGATCCTCGCGCAGACCGCCACCCGCGACACGTCGCTGCTCGCGCTGCTCGCCGAGGACGCCGTCCTGTCCGACTCCGCCCGGGCACTCATGCGGAACCTGCTGCAGGACGCCGGGTTGGACCCGGGCACTGTCGAGGTCGCACCCCCGGAGCTGCCCGCCGCTCCCACCGCCGCTCCTGCCGCTCCCGAGAAGCGGGTGGTGCCGCAGACGGTCGTCTCGCGTCAGCTGGCCAACCCCTTCCTCGCCCCGGACTTCTCGGCCGCCCGGCCGAGCGCGGCCCCGTCGCGCCGTCTGGCCACGTGGGAGCTGCTCGGGCCGCTGTTCAACTCGTTCGAACGGGCCGGCGGGGGAGCCTCGCCGTGCATGGCGCTCCCCGCGCCGTCGTCACTGCAGGTGCCGGGCGGTCGTACCCTGATGCCCCACCAGGGCCAGCTGGTCGCCGCGGCCGCGGCCGGTCACCGGACCTTCCTGCTCGCCGACGAACCGGGCCTGGGCAAGACGGCCCAGGCGCTGCTCGCCGCGCAGGCGGCGAACGCCTACCCGCTGCTCGTGGTCGTGCCGAACGTCGTCAAGACCAACTGGGCCCGCGAGGCCACGCTCTGGACCCCCACCAGGTCGGCCACCGTGATCCACGGCAACGGCGACACGATGGACGGCTTCGCCGACATCGTGGTGGTCAACTACGAGGTGCTCGACCGCCACGTGGGCTGGATCGGCGACTTCGGCTTCCGCGGCATGGTCGTCGACGAGGCGCACTTCATCAAGAACAAGAGCTCCCAGCGCTCGCAGAACGTGCTGCAGCTCTCGGAGAGCATCCGGTCCCGCGTCGCGCGGCCCCTGCTCATGGCCCTGACCGGGACCCCGCTGATCAACGACATCGAGGACTTCCAGGCGATCTGGCAGTTCCTCGGCTGGATCGACGACACCAAGCCGCTCGCCGAGCTGATGCAGGCGCTGGAGGAGACCGGGCTGACGCCGGCGGACCCCGGGTTCTACCCCGCCGCCCGCCAGTGCGTGGTCGACCGCGGCATCGTCCGTCGCCGCAAGATCGACGTGGCGGCCGACATCCCGGAGCGGCGGATCGCCGACCTGCCCGTCGAGCTGGACGACAAGGTCGGCCGATCGATCCGGGAGGCCGAGCGGTCGCTCGCCCGCCGGATGGTGGCGCAGTACGAGAGCGCGCTCGCACGGCGGAAGGCCGGGCCGGTCGTCGAGGGGATCGACCACGACCTCGTGCGCCGGATCGCCACCCGGGAGCGGAAGGAGGCGACCACGGCCAAGGGCGGTGAGAACGCTGCCGAGAACGTGTTCGCCATGATGCGGCGCATCGGGCAGGCGAAGGCCGGCCTCGCCGCCGACTACGCGGCCCAGCTGGCACGCAGCGCAGGCAAGGTCGTCTTCTTCGCCAAGCACGTCGACGTGATGGACGCCGCCGAGGCGGCCTTCTCCAAGGCGGGCATCCGCTTCTCCTCGATCCGCGGAGACCAGACGCGGACGGTGCGGCAGAAACAGATCGACGCGTTCGTGAAGGACTCCGACGTCGCGATCGCGGTCTGTTCCCTGACCGCGGCCGGTGTCGGCATCAACCTGCAGGTGGCCTCGAACGTCGTGCTCGCCGAGCTCTCCTGGACCGACGCGGAGCAGACCCAGGCCATCGACCGCAGCCACCGCATCGGCCAGACCGAGCCCGTCACCGCGTGGCGCATCATCGCCGCCCAGACGATCGACGCGAGGATCGCGGAGCTCATCGACAGCAAGGCGGGGCTCGCCGCCCGGGCGCTCGACGGCTCGGAGGAGGAGGTGTCGTCCTCCGCGGACGTGCAGCTCGAGACCCTCGTGGCGATGTTGACCGACGCGTTGGCGGAAGTGCGGTAGAGCACGCTCACGACGAAGCGTGAGATCTACAGGAGCGCGGGCTGATCACAGCTGGGCGACCCTGGTGTGCATCTCACGGTCGCTCCCGAGTCGTGACATCCGGCGCGTTCTCGGTGTCGACCTCGGTCGTTGCGCCGGGTGTGGCTGGTGGAGGGACGTGCTGCGGGCGCTCGTGGGTCGGCGACGAGCGTTCGCACTGCTGTCTTCGCACGCGAGGGTGCGGGGAGGTCTTCGACGACGTCGAGCTGTTCGACGCTCATCGGGTCGTCGGCTGCTGCGTCAGCCCGTGGGTGATGGGCCTGGTCCAGACGAAGAACCGGATCTGGCTGCGCGTGCTGGGCGGGTAGCAGCTCCACTCGGGCCTAGTGTCTACGCATGGCACTGCTGTCGATCAAGCGACGGAACTGATGGCTGCCAGTATCGGCGACGTCCGCGACGACGTCGACGCGATCCACCACGCCGAGACGGCTGTGGGTGGCGTTCTCGACCGGTTGTCCTACTCGGCGGAGTACGGATACGGCAGCACCGCCGAAGCCATCAGCGACATACGCACCTCACGAAGGCACGCCGACCTCGCACTGGCCGCCGCGGCCATCGGCAACGCCATCATGGCGGCCAAGCATGAGGCCCAGGCCATCGACGCCGAGTCCGACGCGGCTCGCATGCTCAAGCGGGCGGAGGGCCACGGCGACGATCTGCTCGACGGTCTGCAGGCCGCCGCGGCGCTCGTCGACGGCGCTCTCGGCAATGCGAAGTCCGTGGTCGCGCTCGACGACTCGTCGCCTGCCGCCGCGATACACGGCAAGATCGCCGCCCAGTCGCAGGCGCTGCAGGAATACGCGCAACGGGTGGAGGAGATCCGGACACGCCTCAGTGGCTCCCGTGATCCGACCGAACTGCAGGTGGCTGCCGACCACTTCGTGGCACTGCGTCATGACCTCGACGAGGGGATGGGCAGGGCGCAGGAGATAGCGTCCGATTCGCTGGACTACAACAGCCGCTTATGAGTGTGTTGCTCTCGATTCAGGCTCGGTAGGTGCCTTGGAGTTTCACGTCCTGGGGAGGGACCGGTCGACCGAAGAGGTAGCCCTGTGCGTGCGTGGCGCCTATCCGGTGCAGTACCTCGACCTGCGTGCGTCGTTCGACGCCCTCGACGACGACCCGGAGCTTGAGGTCGCGCCCCAGTGCGAGCAGTGCGCGCAGGAACTGTTCGGTGTCGGGATTGGTGTCGATGTCGCCGGCGAACCCACGATCGATCTTGATCGAGTGCAGCGGGATCTGCCGCAGGTGCAGGAGCGACGAGTAGCCGGTGCCGAAGTCGTCGAGCGACAGCACGACATCGAGTTCGCGGAGCCGACGGGCGACGGTGATGGCGGTCGGCAGGTTGTGCAGCAGGGCGTCTTCGGTGATCTCCAGCGCCAGCTGACCGGGTCCGAGGTCGTGCCGGTTCAGGCAGTGGGCGACCCGGTCGGGGAGGCTCGGGTCGCTGATGGAGTGCGGCGAGACGTTGACGCTCACACGCAGGTCGCGGTGGCCGAGCTCGGTGGACCACTCGGCGGCCTGTGCGCAGGCGAGGTCGAGCATGTGGTCGGTGAGGGCCGGTATGAGCCCGCTGCGGGTGGCGATCGGGATGAAGACGTCGGGTCCGACGTCGCGGCCGTCGTGGCGCCATCGGGCGAGGGCCTCGAAGGCGATCGTGGCACCGCTGCCGAGGTCGACGATCGGCTGGTAGTACGCCTCGATGTCGCCCAGCGCCAGTGCCTGGCGCAGGGGCTCGCGCAGCTTGAGCGTCCTCGACCCGGGCAGTGACATGAGCGGGTCGTACACGGCGTAGCGCCCTCGCCCGGCGCGCTTCGCGGTGTACATCGCGATGTCGGCGTGGGCGAGGATCGCCTCGACGCCGGTCTCCTTCTCGTCCTGGGCGAGCTCGGCGACCCCGATGCTCGCCGAGATGGTGATGCACCGCTGCCCGACGAGGAACGGCTTGGCCAGGGCGTCCAGGAGGCGGGTGGCGACCAGTGCCGGGTCGGACGTACCTTCCAGCAACACCGCGAACTCGTCGCCGCTCAGCCGCGCGAGGGTGTCGCCGGGGCGGACGGCGCGCTGGAGCCGGTGCGCCGCGAGCGCGAGCACCTCGTCGCCGGAGGCGTGTCCGAGGGTGTCGTTGACGGCTTTGAACTCGTCGAGGTCGATCAGCAGCACCGCGGCGGAGCGGCCGTCGCGGGCGCCCAGCTCCAGCGCGTGCTCGACGTGGTCGAAGAACATGGCACGGTTGGGCAGCCCGGTCAGGTGGTCGTGGAAGGCGCTCCAGTGCAGCTTCGCCTCCCGGTCGACGGCCTCGGCGCGCAGGTTCTCGGCCTGCAGGATCTGCCCGAGCAGCGTCGCGAACAGATGCAGTAGTGGCGCCTGCTCGGTCAGCCTCTGCGACGCCACCCGCGGGTCGAGGCCACAGATCGTGCCGTAGAGGGTGCCGTCGGCGCCGCGGATGGGCACGCCGACGTACGCCCCGATCGTCATGTCGCGGGCGACGCTGGTGGTGGCGTACTCCGGCACGGCCATGGCGTCCGGGGCGATCTGCGGTGCCGCGCTGGTCACCATGTACTGGCAGAACGAGTCCGACCAGGGCTGGGAGCCGCCCGCAGCTTTGCCGTAGGCGTCGTCCTCCACACACACATAGATCTGCTGGTCGTCCTCGTACCGGCTGACCGCCCAGAAGGCCAGCGGAACCTCCCGCTTCAGATGGTCGACGACGAGGCGGCACGCCTCGTCGAAGCCCATCAACGGCAGCAGGATTGCTGAGGGCGACACCGCGTCCTCCCGTCTCGGCCGGCCTGGTTCAGCCTGCGGCCGGAACGTCGACAGCAGGGGTCGTCGGGCACAGGCGACCCATCGACGGGAACAGCACACACCGCAGCAGCAGGACTACACAACGCGCAAGGACGGATCCGCCCGATCTGCTGAACGCATGGCAGCGGGCGGCACCCCGAGGAGTACCGCCCGCCCGTCGCGCGATCGTGCGAGATCCAACGTGCACTGCATGTCGTGGTTGACGGCCTCGGCGTCCAACTCCGGCGGAGGTGGCCGCAGGCCCACGACGGGATGCCTCCGCGGCGTGCTGTGCGTGAGAGCCCGATCTTCGCGCACGGAGCCCGGCTCGAGGGGAACGACGTTTCTCCACCACATCGCACCAGGCCGAGCAGGAGTCCGTGCCGGTCATTCTGGACGCGGCCGGTCGGGTTGCACAACCCGTGTCGGACCGATGATGCTGCCCGGGCGACAGGCCCGGCAGCACACCGAACCGGGGCGGCGGCGGAACCAGGTGCCGGTCTCCGCTCAGGACTCCTTGACCGCGATGCTCTGGACGGTGTTCGCGACCGTCTCGAAGGCGTCGGCGGCCTCCTCGAGGATCTCCACCACCTCCTTGGTCTTGAGCACGGTCAGCACGTCGACGGTCTGTGCGGGGTCCGGCGCGGCGAGCAGGTCGCCGAGCAGGTCGCGGTAGAGCGTGTCCGCTTCCTCCTCCAGCGAGTTCACGTCGATCCAGTACTGCTCGAGCTCGGCCAGGTGCTCCAGCTTCGGCATCGCGGTGGCGGTGCACCCGGCGGCCCGACGCAGCACTTCCACCTGCTCGGCGACACCGGGCGGCAGCGTGTCGAGCCGGTACAGCACGATCCGGTCGGCGGCTTCCTCCATGGCGTCGAGGACGTCGTCCAGCGCTCCGGCGAGGCGGTAGATGTCCTCGCGGTCGAACGGTGTGACGAAGGTTTTGTTGATCATCACGAGGATCTCGTGGGTGAGCTCGTCGCCCAGGTGCTCGCAGTTCTTGATCGTCCGGGCGAGCTCCGCGCGGCGTGTCGCATCGGTGCTGACGAGCTCGGCGAGGTTGTTCGCGGTGGTGGCGATGTTCTCCGCGGCGCGGGTGAACAGCGGGTAGAAGCCGCGCTCGTGCGGAGTCAATCGAAACGCCATCGGCGGGCTGTACCCCGCCGCCGTCGGTCTACTCGACAGCACGACGGCGCATGCGGCGCCGAGGCGGCTGTCGCGCCCGGGGGATCGAATCGGATGAACGGGGTACCCGCGCCCCCAATCCGCCAGGAGTCGTGATCGAGGAGGTGCCGATGCGGGCGATGGTCTACCGCGGGCCGTACAAGGTCCGGGTCGAGGAGAAGGACATGCCCGCGATCGAACATCCCAACGACGCGGTCGTCCGGGTGTCGCTCGGGGCGATCTGCGGCTCCGACCTGCACCTCTACCACGGCATGATGCCCGACACCCGGGTCGGGACGACCTTCGGCCACGAGTTCATCGGCGTGGTCGAGGAGGTCGGCTCGTCGGTCCAGAGCCTGAGGCGCGGCGACCGGGTCCTGGTCCCGTTCAACATCTTCTGCGGGTCGTGCTGGTTCTGCGCGCGGGGGCTGTACGCGAACTGCCACAACGTCAACCCCAACGCCACGGCCGTCGGTGCCATCTACGGCTACTCGCACACCGCCGGCGGCTACGACGGGGGCCAGTCCGAGTTCGTCCGGGTGCCGTTCGCCGACGTCGGACCGACCCTCATTCCGGAGTGGATGGACGACGAGGACGCCGTCATGCTCACCGACGCGCTGCCGACCGGCTACTTCGGTGCGCAGCTCGGCGACATCGTCGAAGGCGACGTCGTGGTCGTGTTCGGGGCGGGCCCGGTCGGTCTGTTCGCCGCGAAGTCCGCCTGGCTGATGGGCGCCGGGCGGGTCATCGTCATCGACCACCTCGAGTACCGGCTGGAGAAGGCGCGGACGTTCGCCCACGCCGAGACCTACAACTTCGTCGAGTACGACGACATCGTCGTGCACATGAAGAAGATCACCGACCATCTCGGCGCGGACGTGGCGATCGACGCGGTGGGTGCCGAGGCCGACGGCAACTTCCTGCAGCACGTCACCGCGGCGAAGCTGAAGCTCCAGGGCGGCTCACCGGTGGCGCTGAACTGGGCGATCGACTCCGTCCGCAAGGGCGGGACGGTCTCGGTGGTGGGGGCCTACGGGCCGATCTTCAGTGCGGTCAAGTTCGGTGACGCCGTGAACAAGGGGCTGACGCTGCGGATGAACCAGTGCCCCGTGAAGCGGCAGTGGCCGCGCCTGTTCGAGCACATCCGCAACGGCTACCTCAAGCCGAGCGACATCGTCACGCACCGCATCCCGCTCGAGCACATCGCCGAGGGCTATCACATCTTCTCGGCGAAGCTGGACGGCTGCATCAAGCCGCTGGTCGTTCCGAGCGCCGGCTGACGAGGGAGGACGACCATGGCCTACACGCCCGAGAAGCCGCCGAACGCCGAGTCGAGCGAGCAGCTGCGCGCCCGCATTCCGGGCTGGGGAGTGGACCTGGACCCGAAGGACCGCCCGTCGGTGCCGAAACTGCAGTACCGGCCGGACGGGACGGGCGCCCGGTGGGACTTCCCCGAGAGACAGCCGGAGCTGGCGCCGCGGGAGCGCTCGATCGAGCACAAGTTCCTCCCGCCCGTGTTCGGCACGACCTGCCCGCCCAAGGGAATCTCGGGCGTCATCCGGCGAAGGGCGTACGAGAAGTACAGCGAGGGACGCGCGGCGCACTGGCTGCTGCTCATCGCCGCGGATCGCGTCGACGCCTGGGAGAGCCACCTCAGATCCTTCGCGACCCTGCGTCCCGACAATCCGGTCACCGAGACCGGGGTCCTCAGCGAGTTCTCCCGTCACGGGTTCCGCTCCCGTTTCGGAACGCCGCGGGCCGACCGTGCGCACCAGCCGCTCGACCCGATCATCGTCGGCGCGCCGTGGGTGGTCCTCGGCGGTGCCGCGTACGTCGCCGCCCGGCGCGTCGCGGACCGTCGTCGCGGTCGGTGGAGTCGCTGACGGCGCATGGGGTAACCGGTTGGAGTCCCGCCGACGAAGGAGGAGCAGTGGCCACTCAGGTCGAGAAGACCGTCGAGGTCGACGTCCCGGTGAACACCGCCTACAACCAGTGGACGCAGTTCGAGGAGTTCCCGCAGTTCATGAGCGGGGTCGACGAGGTCAGGCAGGTCGGTGAAGCGCTGACGCACTGGGTCGCGCAGATCGCCGGCGTCCGGCGTGAGTGGGACGCGGCCATCCTCGAGCAGGTTCCCGACAGCAAGGTCGCGTGGGCCGCCACCACCGGTGCGACGAACGCAGGCGCCGTGTTCTTCCAGTCGCTGGGGCCCGCCCGGACGCTCGTGCGACTCCAGCTCGAATACGAGCCCGAGGGCCTCGTGGAGAAGGTCGGCGACTTCCTGAACGTCGTCTCCCGGCAGGCCGAAGGTGACCTCGAGCGGTTCAAGGCGTTCATCGAGGGCCGAGGTGCCGCCACCGGCGGGTGGCGTGGTGCGGTCAACGAGGCCGGGACCGTCGGCTCGCCCGGGGTCGACGCGGCGTCCGCGTCGCGGGGCGACAGCGGCAAGGCCGGTGTGTCCGGCACCGCGGTCGCCGCCGGCGTGGCCGCGGCCGGCGTCGCCGCCGCCGGTGTCGCGGCCGCCACCGCCGCCAAGCGCTCCGGTGAGGGCGAGTCGACGTCCGTGGGCGAGTCCGACATGAGTGGCGACGTCATCGCGGTGGGACCCACCGGCGGTACGGAGAGCACCCTGCAGACCACCCCGCCCGTCGAGCCGGGTGTGACCGCCCTCGACAGCGACCGGGCGTTCGACGACGACCCGGGTCCGAGCGACCGCCTCGACGGCGATGTGCTCGCTGTCGACGAGTTCGGGACCGCGACAGCCGGCGTCAACGGCGGCACGATCGGGCTCCCGGTCGAACCGACCTCCGCGGGCGGCGCCGGCGACGAACTCGACCCGGACGGACCGCGCACCGGGACGTTCGACGACTCGAACAACCCTCGGCGCGGGGTCTGACTACCGTCCCAGGCCGGTGGACGAGCGTGGGTGCGACAACGAGCCGTTGTCGCACCTACGCTCGATGTGGTGTACCACCTCGCCCAGGTCAACGTCGCGCGGATGCTGGCGCCGCTCGACGACCCGATCATGCGGGAGTTCGTCGCGGCCATCGGGCGGATCGAGCGGCTGGCGGCGGCCAGCCCCGGATTCCTGTGGCGCCTCGCGGACGAGGGAGGGCACGGCGTGTGCGTGCAGCCCGACGAAGGTGGCCCCGTCTTCGTCAACGTGACGCTCTGGCGGGACTACGACTCGCTGCACGTGTTCACCTACCGGAGCCCGCATGCGGACCACCTCAAGCGCCGGTCGCGCTGGTTCGCCGCCACTCCGCAGCCGTCGACCGCCCTCTGGTGGGTACCGGACGGCGCCCGTCCGAGCCTCGACGAGGCTCTTCTGCGGCTGCAGTTCCTGCGCAGGTACGGTCCGACGCCGAGAGCGTTCTCGCTGCGGCGCAGGTTCGACCCGGACGGGCGGCCGGTCGGCCGCCGGCGCCTCGCGTCCGGGTACGTCCGTCATGTACAGGGCTGAGTCCGTCACGGCGAGGTCAGCCAGCGCGCGGCGTTCTCGGCGATGTCCGGCGGGACGACGTGCGGTCCGTCGAACTCGTGGACCTCGACGGGGATGCCGGCCGCTCGCAGCCCCGGGACGATCCGGCGGCTCGTCCGGTCGATCGGCAGCACCGTGTCGGCGCGGCCGTGTGAGAGGTAGACGTGCGGTGTGCCCGTCCGGGGCGTCGGGACCAGGAACCCGGGGGAGAACGCGATGATGTGGGTGAAGCGGTCGGCGTTGGCGAGCCCGAGGGACAGCGCATAGGAGGCACCGTCCGAGAACCCGCTGATCGCCAGCCGGGTGGGGTCCACCGGGTGGGTGGCGAAGACCTGGGTGAGCGCGTCGTCGATGCGGCGCACGTCGCTTCCCCAGCGGCCTTGGGTGATGACGTCCCAGGTGCTGTCCCGTGAGCTCGGAGCCACCAGCAGGAGGCGGTGGGCGTCGGCGAGCGGGAGCAGGGGAGCCAATCCGCCTCGCGCGTCGCCGCTCGCACCGTGGAGGGTGAGCACCAGGCGCTGCGGACCGGCGTCGTCCTCCGACGGAGCCGGGACGCGCACGAGTACCTCGGGTCCGGGCCCGAGATCGAGTGCGTGCAGGCCGGGTGCCGGCGCGGGGAATGCGGATCCGGCCGCGGCAGGGCGGGCCGTCAGCCGCGCGGCGCCGGCTGAGGCGCCCCAGTTCAACGGGCTCACGCCGGGCAGTCCCCCTGTGCATCCACCGATCGCCGCCACCGCCGCGGCCGCGCCCAGGAAGCGCAGGACACGTCGACGACCCAGCGACTGCACGATCGTCCACCCTCCACGAGCACGGGATCTGCCCCACATGTGCGGTGCCGGCGCCCTGTGCGACCGCCCGGGAGTTGCAGTCCTGACGGGCCAGGGCCTGTCAGGCCGTCGTCGTCGGCTGCACCTCCTCGGGTGGGTCGGCGTCGTGGTCGACCACGAACTCGCCCGCGTCGAACTGGCCGCTCTGGTGATCGCCCACGCGGGAGGCCTGACCGGGCTCCGGGTCTGCGCTGCCGGACGCGCCGCTCTGCACGGGGCCGCTGAGGCTCTCGTCCCCGTCGGGACCGTCGTCGTCGATGGCCATCGTCTGCGTCCTTCCGCCGGGGGCCACTGTGCCGGGCAACCTGATTACTACCCAGGGCCGGGCTCCTCACGCCGGATCCTTCTGCCGGTGCGGTACTCGGAGTCCGGGTCGGGGGAGGCGTTCATCGGCGCAGTCGCAGCGGCTGTACTGCTCCGACCCAGGGCCACCATCGGCACCACACTCCTGCTCGCGTTGCGACGGGGTACTCCGCGACCAGGATCGTGAACATCCCTGACTCGGTGGGGCCAGGCCGGCCGCGAGTTTCATGCGGTGGTCACGTGGACACAAGGTCCCTCCGCGCTCCGTCTGCGCCGAGCGAGAGGATCGCCCGCACATCCGCAGTTTCCGTCGCTCTCCTCCGACGGCGTGCGGCCCTGCACCGTGTCGTTCCACGACCCGCTCGGCGGTGACACCGCCGAGCCCGCGGGGTGAGGGGAGCGGTGCAGCGTGGCCCGCTCCCCTCACCGGCGCGGGGTTCGCCGCTGCGATCCGGGGGAACCCACCGCCCCGCAAGCACCCGGAAATGCGGAGGAACCACCAGTGAGTCAGGACCAGACCACCCAGCAGGACCCGACCGAGCAGCACGCGGCGCCCGGCAGCGGCGACGAGACGGTGGAGTACCCCGGACGCAGCAGCGAGTTGGACGTCCAGCCCGACCACGGTGAGCAGAGCTACAAGGGCAGCAACCGGCTGGAGGGCAAGAAGACGATCATCACGGGCGGCGACTCCGGGATCGGCCGGGCCGTGGCGCTGGCGTTCGCGCGTGAGGGCGCCGACGTGCTCATCTCGTACCTGGAGTCGGAGGAGAAGGACGCCCAGGAGACCGTCCGGCTGATCGAGGACGCGGGCCGCAAGGCCGTCACCGTGCCGGGAGACCTGCGCGAAGAGTCCGTCTGTCAGCAGGTCGTGGACACGGCGGTACGCGAGTTCGGGCGGATCGACGTGCTGGTCAGCAACGCCGCGTTCCAGATGTCGCAGGACGACGGGATCGCCGGCATCACCACGGAGCAGTTCGACCGGGTGATGAAGACCAACGTGTACGCCCTGTTCTGGTTGACCAAGGCCGCCGTCCCGCACATGAGCGAGGGCTCGTCGATCATCACGACGTCGTCGGTGCAGGGGTTCTCACCGTCGCCCCACCTGCTGGACTACGCGACGTCCAAGGCCGCCATCGTCAACTTCACCAAGGGCCTCGCCGCCGACCTGGTAGAGAAGGGCATCCGGGTGAACTCGGTCGCCCCGGGTCCGGTGTGGACACCGCTGATCCCGGCGACGATGGACGAGGAGAAGGTCAAGTCGTTCGGTGAGCAGTCGCCGATGGGGCGCGCCGCGCAGCCCGCCGAGCTCGCCCCGAGCTACGTCTTCCTGGCCTCCCAGGAATCCAGCTACATCACCGCCGATGTCATCGCCGTGACGGGCGGTTCGCCGATCGTCTGATCGGCGACGGATGGACGAGGGCTGGGTGGGTACCACGCCGCAGTGCTGGGTCGAGCTGTCGGAAGTGGTGTCGTGGCGGGTATCGCCGGGGTCGCGGTGATGACCGCTGCGGAGAAACTCGAGCAGGCGGTGTCGCGGCGACCGGACTCCCTCGTCCCCGGCCGCGCCGCCGAGCGGCTCCTGAAGCTGGAGCCGGCCGCCGAGCCCGACGTGCGCCCACGGATGTGGGCCATGCACGTCGGCATGGGGGCCGGCGTCGGCGTGCTCCGTGGCGTCATGGCCTTCGCCGGTCTGCGCGGGCCGTGGGCGTCGGCGATGTTCACGGTCGTCCGGTTGACCGCCGACCAGACGGTCGAGAACTGGACCGGTGTCGGAGCACCGCCGTGGACCTGGCCACGCGACGAGCTGCTCGTCGACGTAGCAGGCAAGGCCGTCTACGCGTTCGTCGCCGGAGCGGTGGCGGACCGGCTCGCCGCTGCCGCCGGCGTCTCGCCGGGGCAGCGGCACGCCCGGCTCGCGGGTGGTCGGCGCGTGCACGACGTCGGGCCGGTACCGGGCGGCCGGGTCACAGCGGAGTGATCGTCCCGTGATCGAGGTTCGTCGGACGACGTCGGCGTCCGCGGAGGCCGTATGGAAGATCCTCGCCGACGGCTGGACGTACCCGGCATGGGTCGTGGGTGCGTCCCGGATGCGGACGGTCGGCGCCGACTGGCCGGCGGTCGGGGCGGAGCTGCACCATTCGCTCGGAGCGTGGCCGTTGCTGATCGACGACGTCACCGGGTGCTCGCGGCCCGGCCGGAGCGGGAGCTCAGGCTCCGCGGCAAGGGGTGGCCTGCGGGCGAGGTCGAGATCCACCTGCTCCTGCGGCCCGACGGGAACGGCGGCTGCGAGATCGTGATGCGCGAGGACGCGGTCGCCGGGCCAGCGAAGCTGATCCTCAAGCCGGTCAGGGTGGTCATGATGAAGCGGCGCAACGCTGAGGCCCTGCAGCGCCTGGCCTACCTCGCCGAGGGATCGGCCCGGTAGACCAGGGATCGGGCGCACTTCCTCCGGGCGCTCGTCAACACCCTGATGGCCGACCAGGCTCTGCGCGGGCGGACCGCAGCGGGTCGGCCGCCGCGTCGTCGACCGTGTCGTGCCAGCGCGGTAGCCGGAGCACGACCTCCATGCGTCGGAGCTCGTCGCGGTGTAGCGCACTCAGTCGGCCCAGGAGGGCTTCGCCGTCCGCGGTGAGAAGCACCCGTACCGCACGTCCGTCGTCGGGGTGGGTGGCGCGCTCGACCAACCCCTGCGCCTGCACGCGGTCGACCAGCTCGACCACGCTGTGGTGCCGGAGCTGCAGCCGGTCGGCCAGCTCGCGGACGGTGGCCCAGTCGCGGTCGGGGAACCCCTTGAGCGCCAGGAGGAGGACGTACTGCTGCGGGGCCAACCCGTGGTCGCGGACGGTCTCCTCGCTGAAGCGCAGGTAGCGGCGGATCGCGAACCGGAACTGCGCCAGTGCCTCGAAGTCCTGCTTGGTCAGGGGCTCGGGGTCCGTTCGAGCGTCGTCCGCCGTCACGCCGACATCAGATCACAGGTCGCTCACCCGAAAGCCGCTGTCCACCACACAGTATCGTAGTACGATACTTCTAGGGCCTATCAAAGGAGACGGTGATGTACGGAGTGACGCAGGCAGACCCGTGCAAGGGTGACCGGGTGCAGGTGGAGACCCTCGGCACGGTGGTCGATGTCGAGGAGCGGGCCGGTGTGAACGGGGCGCTGATCGAGCTGGACGACGACGGCCACCAGGTGTGGGTTCCGTTCAGGTTCCTGATGGCGGCCGGTCGCCACTGAGGCGCCCTCGGTCCGTGTGTGAGTGCGCGGATCAGTGCACGACTGCCGCCGAGCGATCTCGTTGTCGTTGCTCAACCCGACGGCGCCGTGCCGACCAACCCGCTCGTGGCCGCCCTCGCCGGCGTGAGGTGCACATGAGCGCGACGTCGATCGTCGCCGACAGCGCTCACGTTCACCTCGCGAGCGCGGGGTGCTCTGCCGGGTGCCGCGTACGCGGGGCTGAACGGCTGCCTCGGTGATCTGTCGGTGCAAAGATCGGGCAGTGGCGCGGTCGGACCGCGCTGCTGGGAGGACAAGTAATGGCGCAGGACGTATCCGTGCGGTCGACCGGGCTGTTCCCGGCCCTGAGCTATGCCGAGTGGTCGGACAGCCTGGCGACCGTGCACCGGTTCAGCCAGGTCGTGGGCAAGCTGCGGCTGGCGTACAGCCCGCGACGCAACCACTGGTGGAACGTCCCCTTCCACCTCTCCGGGCGTGGGATCACCACCCGCCCGATGGGGCTGGACCCGACGTTCGCCGTGGAGTTCGACTACCTCGCCCACCGGCTCCGGGTCGACACCGCCGACGGGCGCTCGGCGTCGTTCGGGCTGGTCGGGCACTCGGTGGCGACCTTCCACGCCGAGGTGAGCCGCACACTCGCAGCAGTGGGGGTGGATCCGTCGCCGATCGCCGACGCCCGCCCGTTCGACCTGCCCGACGCGGACCGCCGCTTCGCCGACGACACCGAGCACGCCGCCTACGACCCCGCTGCCGTGTACCGGTACTGGCAGGTCCTCGCGCAGGTCAACGTGGTGCTGGAGGAGTTCGCCGGCCGGTTCTCGGGCAAGACCAGCCCCGTGCACCACTTCTGGCACACCTTCGACGTCGCCCTCACCCGCTTCGCGGACGTCGTCGTCGACCAGTCCGCCACGCCGGATCCGGTCACCCGCGAGGCGTACTCCCGGGAGGTGGTCAGCTCGGGGTTCTGGTTCGGCGACCCGACCTTCCCCGAGCCCGCCTTCTACTCCTACACCGCGCCGGAGCCCGCCGGGCTGGCCGACGCCGCGCTGCCCGCCCCGGCCGCCTGGCTCGAGCGCAACGGCAGCCACCTGGCGGTGCTGCGCTACGACGACGCGCGCGCCGCACCGGACCCGAAGGCCGCGGTGCTCGACTTTCTGGACACGGCCTACCGCGCGGGGGCGCAGCGCGCGGGCTGGGACGTCGACCAGTTCGCCTGCGTGGACGGTGTCACCGACCCGCTGATCGCGCGGCAGTGATGACGGACGTCCTGCGCCGGTACCTCGGGCATCGACCTCGCACAGGCAGTGGCCACCTCGCAGAGTCGATTGCCCCTGCGAGGAGTGCGGCGCGTCTGCGGGGACGGGGGTAACGGCAGGGACTCCCACGATCACGAACGGCGGTCCGGTGGGCCCGGCACGACGTGCAGTTCCACCGGACGGGTACCAAGCGGCTGCACCACCCGGTGGTGGGCGGTCTTGACCTGACCTACGAGGCGATGGAGTTCCCGTCCGACCCCGGCCTGACCCTCCTCGTCTACACCGCCGAGACGGGCACCCCGACCCACGACGCACTGACGCTGCTCGCGAGCTGGGCGGCCACCCTCGACCGCCAGGAGGAGATGGCAGATTCTTGACGAACGGTGACGTTCCTGCCACTTCCGTCCGACGTCGGCGCGGCGCATCGTCGAGGCATGACGGAACTGCGGACCTCCCGGCCGGCTCCGGAGGCCGACCAGATCAGCGGCCACAGCGTGCTCGTGAAGACCGGTTCCGGCCTGGCCGTGCTGCCACGGCGGCGCCGCGACGGCGTATCGGCCCGTCTGCACGCTGACGCCCTCGACTCGCGCCTGGCCGCCGGTGAACCACCCGAGAACGGTCGCCTGCTCGCCGTCCGTGCCGCTCAGATCACCAGCCCGACCGCCCGTCGGCGCCTGGCCCGCTCGTGGGACGACGTGGTCGCGCGGTCGCGGCGCGCCCAGCTCCCCGGCGACCCGCACGTGCCGGTCGCGCGGTCGCAGGTCGACGAGGCGTTCCCGGAGATCCAGGTCGTCGCGGGGATCCTGCGCGCCCGCCGCCCGGTGTCGGCGCGCGGCGTCGCCCTGGCCGGCGCACTGCTCACCACGCCGACCAGCCCGGTGTACCGGCGCAGGTCCGCTACCGGTGAGCTCGCCGACGCCCTGACCAGGGCCGCCCAGGAGATGTGATCGGCCGTGTGACTCACCGGATCGAGTCGACCGCCCGGCCTCAGCCGGTCGCGGCCGCCGGGAGGTCGGCGAGCACGTAGTCCAGCAGTTCGCGGCCGTGGTCGGAGGCGACCACGACGTCGTCGGCGGTGATGCGGATCCTGTGCAGCGACTGCATCCGGAGGACGTCGCCGTCGGCGCGGTGGTTGGGGAAGATCCCCGAGTACGAGACCCCGAGCGCCTCCAGGTGGTCGGCGACCAGCGCGGTTCCGGGCGAGACCAGCGGGAGATCGAGGTAGACGGCGTCGAGCCGGTCGTGGTGGAAGAGGCGGCGCCGCCGGGCGCGCACGACCTCCTCCAGGTCGGCACCGGGCACCGTGACCGTGATCAGGGCGAGGTTGTGGTCGTGGTTGACGTCGACCCGGAGCTCCGTCCGCTCGGCCAGCGTGTAGCCGGCCGGCGGATCGGCGAGCGCGCCGCGCAGTGCGCACAACTCCAGCGTCCGGCCGATGACCTCGTGATGCCGCGCGGGTGCGTAGACCGGTCGGTCGTGCCCGTCGTTGAGCTTGGCGTAGAAGAACGCCGCCGACTGGCGCCGCCGGGGCGCACCGGCGGCCGCGTCGTTGGCGACCGAGGCCGGGATCCAGCCGAGCAGGAACCCGGTCTCCTTCGCCCCGACGGCCAGGTTCGCCCGCTGGCTGTACGGGTGCGCAGCGGTCACCTCGGAGTACATCCCGGCGAGACCCCGGTCGCGTGCCCAGTCCATGAGGTACCGCTTGGTGCGGGTGAACAGGTGCTGCCCGCGCGCCGCGGCCAGCGTGACCGCCTGGCCCGCGTGCCCGACCGCGTCGCCCGCCGCAGCCGTGCTCATCCCCATGTGGCACAGCAGCTCCCCGGCCGCCGTCTCCGCCACCACCGAGACGTAGCGGCCGTCGGTGAGCCGGGCGCGCACCTCGTCCGCGTCGTAGACCCACCGCACGTCGTAGGTCGAGCCGTACGCGGCGACGATCGCCGACGTCAGCACCGAGCCCTCCTCCGGACCGAGCCGCCGGAACACGATCCCGTCGTCGCCATCGAGGAGCATGCCGCATTGTGGGGTTCGGGACGTGCGAACCGCAGCCCGGGAGGATCACGTCAGTAGCCTCACGGTCGTGGAGGTTTCGGCGACGGGTCTGGCGTTCGCCCTCGCCGCCATGGTGCTGAACAGCGTCGCGGGGTTGTTGGAGTCGGATGCGACCCGGTACGTCACTCGGGGGCGGGCACTGGCGATGCAGCCCCGCTATCTCGGCGGGCTCCTCGTCGACGGCCTCGGGTGGGCGAGCACCGTCGTGGCGCTGCGCTACTCGCCCGTCTTCGTCGTCCAGGCCGTTCTCGGCGGAGCGATCGCGCTGACCGCCGTGGGCGCGCGGATCGTATACGGATCGGCGCTGCGGAGGGTCGACGGGCTGGCCTGCGCGGTGTGTGTGGTCGGGCTCGTGCTGGTCGCCGCCAGCGCAGGACCGGAACGACCTGCCGACCCGTCGTCGTCGGCCGTGCTCGCGCTCGCTCTCGTGGCGGTCGTGCTGGTCGCCGCCCTTGTCGCGGCGTGGCGGGCCGGTTCCGCCTGGTCGCTCGCCCTTGTCGCCGGGCTGGGCTTCGGCGGCAGTTCGGTGGCCGTCCGCGCGGTGCACCTCACCACGGGGGAGAACCCCGCGACGCTGCTCGCAGGGCCAGCGCTCTACCTGGTGGTGGTGTTCGGGGCGGTCGGTCTGATCGCGTACTCCCGGTCCCTCGAGCGGGGGAGTCTGGCCCGCGTGACGGCGATTCTGCTCGTCACCGAGGTCACCGTGCCGGGGTTGGCCGGAATCATCCTGCTGGGTGATTCCGTGCGGCCCGGCTGGTGGGTGGTGATGACGGCCGGGCTCGTCCTGGCCGTCGCCGGAGTCGTGGTGCTTGCCGACTCGCCGGCACAGCGGCCGCCACCACTGCGAGCCGCCGGGAGCTGATCGCCCTCAGCGGCGGCGGAGAGCGGAGTCGAGAGTGCGGATGAGCTCGCCGACGCGTCCGCCTCCCGCAGGTGCGGCGGGCAGACGACCGAGCACCGCGGAGACCGCCGGAGGTGCGTGACGTCGGGCCCATTCCAGAGTGGCCCCGACGACCGACCGGCCTTCTTCGGACACCAGTTCTTCTGCACGTGCCGCGTGGGCCGCCGCGCCGAGGAGGTGTTTCACCTGGTGGGCGCTCGCCCGAGGGTGGAGGTACGCCGCGGCTGCTGCATGACTCGCTGCTCGTGCCGCGTCCGCGGCAGCGGGGGAAACGCATTCTTGTGCCGCCCTGTACGCCGCCCACGCACTCTGTCGGAGGGCTGCCGTGCGCCGCCCGCCGTCGGCGAAGGCGTGTGCGGCATCAATGGCATTGCGAGGGCGCGCGTCGGCAGGACGTTCCTTCTCGAAGATCGGCAGCGTCCTGCGCGCACAGCCGGCCGCATAACCGGTGATCTCACGACGTTCGCGGTCGCTCAGTTCGATCGACGTGATCCCGGTCGGCACAGTTGCCTTGTGCCGGAGGTCAGAGGAGTGTCTCGACCTTGTTGACCTCTCCGCAGGGAACGTCGAGGGCGGCGTGGTGTTTCCGCACTGCCTCCTCGTCCGGGCCCTCCAGCAGGCAATACACCTTTCCTTCAGGGTTGTGGTAGAGCTCCAACTGACGGACCCCGAACTCGTCGGTCGTGCCCGCTCGGGTCTGAGTTCTCAACTGCTCGATGTCGTCCGACGAGAGCTTGAGACCGTCGTGGAAGTCCATGAACTTCGCCATGTGCCACCCCTGACGTCGATGTGTGAGGGCCGATCCACTGTGCTCGCGGCGACGTGCCGTGTCCACCCCGATGAGTTCAGTGGCGCCATTCCCGGCGAATGGCGATCATTTTCCCGTCACGGTCGTGTGTGTCGTGAGCCAGCCCCAGAGAAGAGCGGTGAGGGCGACCGGTGCGTCGTAATGGATCAGATGTCCGGCTCCCGGGACTTCGACGTAGTCCGCGCCGGGGATCAGGTCCGCCAGGCGCCGGCCGGTCTGCGGGGGAATCCACTCGTCCTGTGCCCCCCATACGACGCGGACGGGCATGGTCAGGTCTCCCAGCCGTTGCTCGTTCTCGACGAGGAAGCGTTCGTCGTACTGTGCGATCTGACGGTAGAAGGCCGGCTGACCGCTTTCGGTGGTCCACGGTGCGACCAGTGCCGCGAGATCGTCGCCGGCCAGGTCCCGGTGGCTCGCGCCCTGGATGTAGGCCCGCAGGATCGCCTCGTGGATGTAGGGCGGCAGCGCGTCCAGGGTGTCGGGGTGATCGGCGACGAACCGGAAGAACGCCGAGCCGCTCGGGGGGATCGCCACCACGTCGACGAGCATCAGCGACGAGTAGCTCGCTCCGCCGACCAGGGTCGCGCGCAGCGACACCGCACCGCCGAAGTCGTGCGCGATCACGTGCGGGCGTCGGAGGCCCCAGTGGTCGAGCACCGCGACGAACGCCTCGGCCTGCGCCCCGAAGTCGACCGGGTGCGCCGGGTCCTTCGACGAGCGCCCGTAGCCGGGCATGTCCCAGGCGTAGACGGTGAAGGCGTCGGCGAGCGCGTCGGCGTAGCGCGACCACACGACGGACGACCAGGGCGTTCCGTGGCACAGCACCACCGGCGGGCCGGTCCCCGCGCGCCCGCACGCGATGGTCCGTCCCTGCCACGAGATTTCCTCGACGAGCTCCACGGCGCCCATCCGATCACGCGACGGGCGTCGAACCCAGCCTGGCGAGGGCGCCTGTCTCCAGCGCCGTCCAGACCGCTCCGTCAGGGCCGTGGGTGATGCCGTGCGGTTCGGAGCGGGGTGTCGGCAGGTCGTGCACCTCGACGACGCCATCGGGCGTGATGGAGCCGATGCGGTTCCCGCCCCACTCGGTGAACCACATCTCGCCGTCGCCGCCGGCGGTGATGCCGTGCGGTCGGCCGGCGCGGTCGGGCAGCGGGAACTCCACGATCGCACCGTCGGGGGTGATCCGGCCGACCTGGCCGGCGGCGATCTCAACGAACCAGACGGCGCCGTCGTGGCCGGTGGCGACGCCCACCGGCGCGGCGGCCTCGGTCGGCAGCGGGTGCACGGTGACGGTGCCGTCCATGCCGATCCGCCCGATCGCGTTCGCCTGGTTCAGGGCGAACCACATCCCGCCGTCGGCCCCTGCGGTGATCGCCGAAGGGAACGAGCGGGTGCCCTGCAGCGCGAACTCGGTGACGTGGCCGTCGGTGGTGATCCGGCCGATGCGGTCGGCGGCGGTCTCGGTGAACCACAGCGCCCCGTCGGGTCCGGCGGCGATGCCGAACGGACCGCAGTCCGGGGTGGGCAGCGTGAACTCGTGCACGCTCCCCTCGGTGGTGATCCGCCCGATGCGATGTGCCCGGTACTCGGTGAACCAGAGCGCGCCGT
Source organism: Pseudonocardia charpentierae (assembly GCF_031845345.1). Lineage (NCBI taxonomy): Bacteria > Bacillati > Actinomycetota > Actinomycetes > Pseudonocardiales > Pseudonocardiaceae > Pseudonocardia > Pseudonocardia charpentierae. The sequence continues at coordinate 157,477 of NZ_JAVREJ010000003.1, forward strand.
CCGGCCCGGCGACGATGATCGTCGGCCCGCAGCCGGGATCGAGCCCGTGGCGGGTGGGTTCACCGCCGGGGAGCAACCGGCCGATCTCACCGCTGTGGACCATCGTGAACCACAGCGCGCCGTCCGGGCCGGTGGTGACGGCGTACGGACCACTGCCGACGTCGGCGACGACGTACTCCTGGATGACCACGGCAGTCATGAGGTGTGCTCCAGTTCGTCGGTCCGACCGGTGGAACATCATGATGGCGTCGTGACGACCGAGCCGCGTCCGAGGCGGAGGATGATGCCGCCGGCGGCGCTCACGCGGCTGGTCGTCGCCGGGCTTCTCGGCGTAGTGATCGGCGCGGTCGTCGGCGTCCTGACCGACGCGCTGCTGGGGATCATCGCCGCGATCGCCGGGGCGGCGACGGTCTTCGTGGTGGCGGGGTGGGTCGTGCTCTGGCCGATGGACGCCGAGACCACCCGGCGCACCGTGTCGCGGCAGGACTTCCGGCCCGCCGCCCAGGAGGTGGTGATCGTGATCGCCGCCCTCGCCGGGCTGGTCGGCATCGTGGCGCTGCTCCTGCTCAGCGGCTCCGGCAGTGGCCGCGCTGCGGCGGCGATCGCACCGGCCGGGGTGTTCAGGGTCTGGGCCGGCCTGCACCTCATGTACGCCACCCGCTATGCGCACCTCTACTACGGGGGCACCGAGGGCGGGATCGACTTCAACTCCACGGACCCGCCGACCTACCGCGACTTCCTCTACTTCAGCTACAACCTCGGCATGACCTACCAGGTCTCCGACACCAGCGTCTCGAGCTCGACGATCCGCACGGTCGCGCTGCGGCACTGCCTGCTGTCCTACGTCTTCGGCACCGTCATCCTGGCCACGACGATCAACCTGGTGACCGGGATCGTCACGTCGTGATCGTGCGGTCTACCGTCGGCCGGGAGAGAAGGATGGTGGAACCGATGGCGGAACCGACCGGTTCGGGCGAGACCGAGCCGAGTGCTGCGGCCCGTGAGCGGCTCGAAGGGGAGCTGGCCCAGGTACGCGAGCAGCGGCGCCGGCTGAGTGCCCAGCTCGGCGGGGAGGATCCCACCGATCCCGACCCCGGCGACAGCGGCGACGCGGCCGCCCAGCTGGAAGGGCTCGACGACCTGGCGCGGACGGATCAGCGCATCGACGACATCCAGCGGCTGATCGCCGGCTCGGGCGTGCCGGACGCCGAGCCCGGCCTCGCCGACGGCACCGTCGTCACCCTCCGCTTCCCCGACGGGGACGTCACGACGTTCCGGATCGTGGCGATCCTGGAGGAGGCTCCCTCGGACGGCGGCGAGGACGTCGTGACGGTCGACAGCCCGCTCGGCCGGGCCCTGGTCGGTCGGCGCGCCGGCGACCCGATCACCTACGCCGGGCCCGACGGGGATCTGCAGGCCGAGGTCGTCGCCGTCGACGCGCCGTAGGCCGTCAGCATCGGGCCTGGTCTCCGTCGCCCGTCCCAGCGAGGGCGTACACCCAGGATGCCGCCGGCCGGCACCGGGGGAGTCAGGTCGTCGGCCACGCGATCATCGAAGCACGTCCGGCCTACCGGGCGCCGTTGCTGCGCAGCAGCGCGGGCACGGTGCGGAGCAGGATGTCGGCATCCGACCGCAGTGAACGGCTTTCGACGTAGCGGACGTCCAGGCGGAGCATGTCCAGCGTCCCCAGCGTGCTGCGGCCGCTGACCTGCCACAGGCCGGTGAGGCCGGGCGGCACGCTGAAGCGGGGCTCGAACTCCTCGGGGAACATCTCGGCCTCCCAGCTCAGGCAGGGCCGGGGTCCGACGAGGGTCATGTCGCCGCGCAGGACGTTGAGCAGCTGGGGCAGCTCGTCGAGGCTGGTCTTGCGCAGCAACGCCCCGGTGCGGGTGACCCGGCTGTCGTTGTTCAGCTTGGAGCTGCCGTTCTCGACGGTGTCCTCGCCGCGCAGCTCGCGCGCGATCAGCTCCCGCAACTCCCGGTCGTCGCCGCCCCGGAACATGGTGCGGAACTTGAACAACGTGAACCGGCTCCCGCCCAGTCCCACCCGCTCCTGCCGGAAGAACGCAGGTCCCTTGTCCTCCAGGTGCACCGCTATGGCGATCAGCAGCATCGGCACCAGGAAGAGAATGAGCAGCAACGAGGACACGACGACGTCGGCAGTACGTCGCAGCCAGTCGGCGGCGTCGCGTTCGACGGCCTGCGGCCTCATCAAGCAACGTTGCACGGAGATCGACCCCCCAGTCGCGGTTGTACGAGATGGAGACTCGTCCTGCGGCGCGCAGGTCGACATCCGCCGACCACGCCAATGCGACCCCGCGCTACCTCAGGCCCGATGGTGGTGCCAGTACGACCCGGGCTACGGCCACTTGCCACGGCTCGACGACGTCGCGGCCGGGGGCGAGTCTCGGGTCAGAACTGCACGCTGGGCAGGTAGGCACCCCGGGGTGTGGTGTAGAGACCGATGCTCATCAGCGTCATCGTGTGCACGACGTGCAGGCCGTGCGCCAGGCACCACCGGAACAGCTCGCCGTTGGTGATCGGCACCAGGATCCCGGAGCCGTGGAAGGCGTCGGCGGCCAGGATCAGCGCCTCGATGTCGGCGTCGCTCTCACCCACGGCGTGGCCGGTGAAACCCAGGTCGCTCGCGTAGCCGCTGATCCGGCCGTCGTGCTCGACGACCAGGCCGGCTCCCTGGGCGATCGCGTCGGCCAGCTCTGCGGTGCGGTCGTGCCCGTGGACACGGCGGCATGCGGCGGCACAGGCCTCGAGATCCCCCGTGGTCGCCGGCCGCACCTGACGCCCCGGGATCCGGCCCGTCGGCGGTGTGCCGTTCATGCAGGCGAGCACGTCGCGGGCGGTGAAGCCCAGCGAGGCGTAGAGCGACAGCGATCGGCTGTGGTACGCCGATTGCAGGAGGCGCACCCCGGCAGCCCGGCGATCGGTGGCGCGGCGCAGCACGTCGAGCATCAGGGCCCGCCCGACGCCGCGGTTCTGGACGGCGGGATCGACGCCGACCGGTCCGACCCCGACGATCGCAGAGCGTTCGTCGAGGAAGTTGCAGCCGACGACGTGGCCGTCGATCTCGGCCACCACCGCGTAGATCTGCGGATGCGCGAGCATCTCCGACGCCACGTCCAGCCCCACCTGGAGCGACGCGAAGTCGGAGGGAAAGCCGTGCGTGTCGGCGATGCCGCTGAAGGCCTCGTAGCAAATCCGGCCGCACACCTCGGCGTCGTCGCGGCGGCCCGGCCTGAGCTCGACCGCCGTCGACCGCCGGCCTCCGGTCAGCCCTTCCACGTCAGAGCGCTCCACGCCTTCTCCAGCACCTCCCGGTAGGGGGCGGGATCGATGCCCTGTTCGTGCAGCCACCGGTCGTTGCCGAAGGTGGTGTCGTACCGGTCGGAGCGGTCGCACATGAGCGTGACGATGCTGCCGGAGAGGCCGTGCTCGTGCAGCTCGCAGGCCAGCCGGAGAGCGCCGTAGATGTTGGTGCCGGTCGACGGTCCGGCGCGGACACCGATCCGGCCGGCGAGGAACTGCATGGCGGCGACCGATGCGGCGTCCGGCACGCCGATCATGCGGTCGACGAGCTGCGGGAGGAACGACGGCTCGACGCGTGGGCGTCCGATGCCCTCGATGCGGGATCCCGAGCTGCGGGAGGCCTCGCCCGCATAGGCCGGGAGGAAGGCCGAACCCTCCGGGTCGACGACCGCCAGCCGCGTGGCGTAGCCGCGGTAGCGCAGGTAGCGGCCGATGGTGGCGCTGGTGCCGCCGGTGCCCGCACCGACGACGATCCAGGCCGGCACGGGGTGTGGCTCGGCCGCCAGCTGGTCGAAGATCGATTCGGCGATGTTGTTGTTGCCCCGCCAGTCGGTGGCCCGCTCGGCGTTGGTGAACTGGTCGAGGTAGTGCCCACCGAGCTCGTCGGCGAACCGGCGGGCGGCGTCGTACACCTCGCCCGCCGAGTCGACGAACTCGCACCGGCCGCCCTCGCGCTCGATGAGCGCGATCTTGCCAGGGCTCGTCGACCGGGCGACCACCGCGACGAAGGGGAGGCCGACGAGGCGCGCGAAGTACGCCTCGCTGATCGCCGTCGATCCGCTGGACGCCTCCACCACCGTGCTGCCGCGGCCGATGTCGCCGTTGCAGATGGCGTAGAGGAACAGCGACCGGGCGAGCCGGTGCTTGAGGCTGCCCGTGGGATGGGTCGACTCGTCCTTGACGTAGATGTCGACGGGCGAGCCCGTCGACACGGGCAGCCGGAGCAGGTGGGTGTCGGCGCTGCGGCGGGCGTCGGCGTGCAGGCGGGCCACGGCCCAGTCGACCCACTGCCGGTCCGCCGTCGGGGCCTCCACGGTCCTCAGCGGTTCGACGGGCACGGGGTGCTCCTCTCCGGCGTGTGCGCTGAACGTAGCGGGTCGTCGCGGTCCGGTGAGGCCGTGTCACCCGGGCCGGCGCCACCCCTTCCGTGCCGTCGCGGTCAGGGTCAGCAGTTCACGCAGCACGGTGGCCGAGATGTCGGCCAGCGAGCGCTCCTCGCCTTCGCGGATCCACTGCGTGAACGCGATCCCGAACACGGTGGTGCCGGACTCCGCCGCAAGGGTGGCCGCCAGTTCGTCGACGCCGCGGGAACGGAGGGCCGCGGCCAGCGCGGTGGCGAGGCCGGCGAGCTTGTGCAGCTCGCGTTCCTGCAGCGCGGGGTTCTCGTCGATCACGGTCTGCCGGGCCCGGGAGTAGGGCCGGCGCTCGTCCGGGAAGAGCGACGCGGCGGACTGCAGGGCCGAGGCGACGATCTCGATCGGGGACGCCTCCGGTCTTCCGGGCCCTCGCCGAGCCCCGCCGGATGCGTCTGCCCAACGGCACCGTCACCTCCGGGGAGCTGCGGGTGCGGTTCGGCGAGGTCGAGGCCCGCGACATCGCCCCCACCTGGGCGGGCCGCGCCCGGTGCGACGCCCTGGCGGCCGAGGTCGACCGCCGCCTCGCCGCCGGCACGGAGGCGGATCGCGCCGCCACCGAGCGCGCCGTCTGGGCGGCAGGCCTGCCTCCGACCGAACGCGGGCTCATCGCCGACGATCTCGCGTACTTCACCTACCGGGTGTCCGACGACCGACGCGACGACGGGCAGACCCCGCCCGACACCGTCGTGGGCCTGCTCGACGGTGGTTGGATCCGGGCGGAGCCCGTCGTCTACGACGACTTCCTGCCCCGCTCGGCAGCCGGGATCTTCCGGTCGAACCTCAGCGGCGACGGCGCCCGGGACGACGCCCAGGAGGCGCCCCACTACGACTCGGCGTGGCTCGCCGGCGCCGTCGAGCGCCACGTCCACGATCCCTTCGTGCTGTACGACCGCCTGCGGGACGAGTCGCTCGAGCTCGTCGCGCAGCATCTCGGGAGGACCGGCGTGGCCACAGCGGACAGGACGAAGATGGCACCGTGACGACTCTCGCTGACACACCGACGACGACGGGCGACCTCCGTGAACTCGCCACCCGGGCGCTCGACCGCTGTGGCGCCGACATCGGTGCCCTCACCGGCCGCACGACCCTGGACGTGCGGAGCCCGATCACCGGCGAGGTCGTCGCCACCGTGCCGATGGCCGACACCGCGGACGCCGAGGCGGCCGTCCAGGTGGCGCACGAGGCGTACCTGGTGTGGCGGGCCGTGCCCGCACCGGTGCGCGGCGCGCTGATCAAGCGGTTCGGGCAGCTGCTCACCGAGCACAAGGAGGATCTGGCCGACCTGATCGGGATCGAGGTCGGCAAGATCCGTTCCGAGGCGCTCGGCGAGGTGCAGGAGATGATCGACATCTGCGACTTCGCCGTCGGTCTCTCGCGCCGGCTCGACGGGCGGACGATGCCCTCGGAACGGCCGGGGCACCGGCTCATGGAGACCTGGCACCCGGTGGGCGTCGTCGCCGTGATCTCGGCGTTCAACTTCCCGGCGGCGGTCTGGGCGTGGAACACGGCGGTCGCCCTGGTCTGCGGCGACACGGTGGTGTGGAAGCCGTCGGAGGCGGCTCCTCTTGTGGCTGTCGCCGGCTCGGCGCTGCTGGCCCGGGCCGCCGAGGAGCTCTCGGCTCCTGCGCACCTCAACACCCTGGTCGTGACGGACGCCGACGGCGCGGCCCCGCTGATCGACAGCCCGCTGGTGCCCGTCGTGAGTGCCACCGGATCGGAGCGCATGGGAGCGCAGATCGCGCCGCGGATCGCCGCCCGCTTCGGCCGGAGCATCCTTGAACTCGGGGGCAACAACGCCGCGGTCGTCACGCCGTCGGCAGATCTGGACCTCGCGATCCGGGGCATCGTCTTCGCGGCCGCAGGCACTGCCGGCCAGCGGTGCACGACACTGCGCCGGCTCATCGTGCACGAGTCCGTCGCCGACACCGTGGTCGAGCGGGTGGCGAGCGCCTACCGCAATCTCCGGATCGGCAACCCCTTCGCCGACGGTGTGCTCGTGGGTCCGCTCATCGACAAGAAGGCGTTCGACGGGATGGGCCGGGCGCTCGACGAGGCCGTCGACGACGGGGGAGTGGTCGTCGCCGGTGGCGAGCGCGTCGACACGGGGGATCCCGAGGCCTACTACGCCCGGCCGGCGCTGGTGCGCATGCCGGGCCAGACCGAGCTCGTGCGGCGGGAGACGTTCGCGCCGATCCTGTACGTGCTGACCTACTCGACCTTCGCCGACGCCGTCGCGCTGCACAACGGCGTGCCGCAGGGCCTGTCGTCGAGCATCTTCACCCGGGACCAGCGCGAGGCCGAGCAGTTCCTCGCGGCCGAGGGCTCCGACTGCGGGATCGTCAACGTCAACATCGGGACGTCGGGCGCCGAGATCGGCGGCGCGTTCGGCGGGGAGAAGACCACCGGTGGGGGACGGGAGTCCGGGTCGGACGCCTGGCGCGGCTACATGCGCCGGGCGACCAACACCGTGAACTACTCGACCGAGCTCCCCCTCGCCCAGGGCGTCGACTTCTCCTGACCCGGAGCGGTCAGCGCCAGCCCAGCCCGGGGGCAAGGTGGGTGATCACGCTGTCGAGGACGTGGGCGTTGTAGTCGACGCCCAGCTGGTTGGGCACCGTGAGCAGCAACGTGTCCGCGGCGGCGATCGCCTCGTCCTCGGCGAGCTCGGCGATCAGCTTGTCCGGCTCGCCGGCGTAGGTGCGGCCGAACCGGGCGTTGCCGCCGTCGAGCCACCCGACCTGGTCGGTGCTGCCGCGCTCCTGCCAGAACAGCTGTTTGTCGAGGTCGTTGACGATCGGGAAGATGCTGCGGCTGACCGAGACGCGCGGCTCGCGGTCGTGCCCGGCGGTCTTCCAGGCGTCCCGGAACCGCTGGATCTGCTCGGCCTGCAGTTGGTGGAAGGGCACGCCGGTGTCTTCGGTGAGCAGCGTCGAGCTCATGAGGTTCATCCCCTGCTCGGCCGTCCACTCCGCCGTCCCGCGCGTGCCGGCACCCCACCAGATGCGGTCGCGCAGCCCCGGTGCGTGCGGCTCGATCCGCAGCAGACCCGGCGGGTTCGCGAACATCGGGCGCGGGTTGGGCCGGGCGAAGCCGTCGCCCTTGAGCACCTCGAGGAAGACGTTCGTGTGGTCCCGCGCCATGTCGGCGTCGCTGCGACCCTCCGACGGCTCGTAGCCGAAGTAGCGGTAGCCGTCGATCACCTGCTCCGGCGATCCTCGGCTGATGCCCAGCTGCAGGCGGCCCCCGGAGATCAGGTCCGCCGCGCCGGCGTCCTCGGCCATGTAGAGCGGGTTCTCGTAGCGCATGTCGATCACGGCTGTGCCCAGCTCGATGCGGCTGGTCCGCGCGGCGGCCGCCGCCAGCAGGGGGAACGGCGACGCGAGCTGCTGGGCGAAGTGGTGCACCCGGTAGTAGGCGCCGTCGGCGCCTGCCTCTTCGGCGGCGACAGCGAGCTCGATCGACTGCAGCAGGGCGTCGGACGCCGACCGCACCATCGAATGCGGGGATGCCGACCAGTGGCCGAAGGACAGGAAGCCTATCTTCTTCACAGTTCAACCAACTCGGCCGCGCCGAGCGGCATTCCGTGGATGCCCCGGAGGCGTCCGGAGAGGACGGACATGGCTCTCGTCCCCGTCGACCTGCCCACCCCGGACGCCCTGCGCGGCCGGTGGGCGGCGTTCGCCGCGATCTGCACCGCCCGCGGCTGGGCCCGCAGCTGCCACGCCGACGGCCTGCGCTGGCACTTCGACGACGGCGGCGGCAACTGGGCGGACCTGGTGCACGTCGGCGACTGCCGGGCCGTGCTGCTCGGGCACGACCACGAGTACTCCGACACCTACTACGCCGAGGCCGCCGCCTACTTCGGCGAGCCCGAGACCGACCTGCTCGCCGGCGCCCCCGAGTGGTGGGCGCCGCCGGTGCGGGCCGCTGCGACGCCGGAGTCGTGGGTCGGCTTCGCCTACGGTTTCGACGGCGCGCAGTGGTGGCGCGCGTCCTACGACCTGGACGACGGCTTCGCGAGCGTCGGCCTGCCCGCACTCGACGATGCCCGCTACCGGGACCTGGCCGGCGCGTTCACCGACGACGCGCCCGGCCGCGTCGCGGTGCCGGACGCTGCCGCCTTCGACGCGCTCGCCCTCGCAGGCCCGGACGTGTCCCCGGATCTCCTGCGGACGGTGGTCGGTCCGGTGTGGGACGCCGATGCGGGCGCGGCGGCCGCGCAGCGCTTCCGGATCTGACGGCTTCGGCGGGGGATCCGGGTGGCAGGACTCACCGGCGACACCCTGCTCGGCGGAGCCCGCCGCCGTAAACTGGTGAGTGATGACAACGATCGAGTCCCGGCCGTCGGCACCGCCTCTGCACGAGCGCGGGACGCCCGGCTACCGGCGCGTCGGGGCGGCGTTGTGGTGCGCGGGACTCGCGACGTTCGTGCTCGTCTATTCCGTGCAGGGGCTGCTGCCGACGCTCGCCACGGAGTTCGGGGTGTCGTCGTCGGCGTCGAGTCTGGTGCTGTCGGCGACGACCGGGACGCTCGCGCTCGCCATCGTCCCGTTGTCCGCGATCGCCGAGTCGTGGGGCCGCGTCCGGGTGATGACCGCCGCGCTGGCGCTGTCGGCCGTGCTCGGGCTGCTCGCCCCGCTGGCCCCGTCCTTCGGCGCGCTGGTCGCGATCCGGGCACTGCAGGGCGTCGCGCTCGCGGCGCTGCCCGCCCTGGCGATGGCGCACATGACCCGCGAGGTCGCACCGCGGTGCCTGGGTGGGGCGATGGGACTGCTCATCGCGGGCAACACCCTCGGCGGGCTGTCCGGGCGGCTGATCGCCGGAGTCGTCGCCGACCTCGGTGGCTGGCGTGTCGCGCTGGCCGTCGTCGGCGCCGTGTCGCTGGCCGCGACCGTCGCCTTCCGGCTGCTGCTGCCGCCGTCCGTGGCGCCCGCCGCACCCCGGGTCCGGCTGCGCGACCTCGGCGGCCCGCTGCGCGTGCAGCTGCGCGACCCCGGCCTGCGGTGCCTGTTCGGGATCGCCTTCCTGCTGATGGGTGCGTTCGTCACCGTCTACAACTACCTCGGCTTCCGGCTGATCGCGCCGCCGTTCTCGCTGCCGCCCGCGCTCGTCGGGCTGGTGTTCCTCGGCTACCTCGCCGGCTCCTACGCCTCCACCGCGGCCGGGCGCCTCGGTGATCGGGTCGGGCGTCGCCGGGTGCTCTGGGCCGCGGTGCTCGTCGCGCTGGCCGGGGCCTGGATCACCGTGCCCGACGCCCTGCCGGCGGCACTGGTCGGGCTGCTGCTCGTCACCGTGGGCTTCTTCGGCGCGCACTCGTTGGCCAGCAGCTGGGTCGGGCGCCGCTCGTCGTCGCTGCCCGGCGGCGCACCGGCCGTCGCGTCGTCGCTGTACCTGCTGGCCTACTACGCGGGCAGCAGTGTCGGCGGCTCGGTCGGCGGCCTGGCCTATGACGGCGCCGGCTGGCTCGGGCTGGTCGGCTACGTCAGCGCGCTGCTGCTCGGGGCCGGCGCGCTGGCCCTGGCGTTGCGCCGGATCCCCGCGGCCTGACGGTCAGGGGTCGCGTCGGCCGGTGTAGATCCCGGTCGGTTCGGCGTGGTAGCCCTTGGCGCCGACCGTGCGGGCGAGGGGGCTGCGGGGGTCGCCGGCGCTGCGGACCAGGTCGACGACGGTGGGGAAGTCGTAGCGCGGGGTCCAGTGCAGGTCGCGACGGGCGAGTGCGTTGCTGTAGACGCGGTCGAGCGTCGGGGGGAGTCGCCAGCCCCGGCGGGCGTAGTCGTCGCCGATGCCGGGGTAGATGCGGTTGATCACCGCCGCTGCGTCGACGGCGAGCTCGGGGAGGTCGTCGGGGGTGAACGGGGTCGTGGCGCTGATGACGTAGCGCCCGAACCCCAGCTCCGGTGCACGGGCAGCGGCGCACAGGTGGGCACCGACGACGTCGGCGAGATCGATCCGGCGGTGCAGGAACTCGTTGACCTTGAGATTGACGTCGTCGAAGGCGGCGCGGACGTCGTCGCGGTCGTCGGGCTCGGGGAAGAAGCGCGCGGTGCGCAGGACGACGACGGGAAGGCCGAGATCGCGGGCGGCGAGCTCGCAGAGGTCCTCGGCGGCGACCTTGGTGGCGCCGTAGATGTTGCGGACTGTCGACGGTGTGGTCTCGTCGATCCACACGGCGGGCCGGCCGGGCTCGGGAGTGAGTGATCTGCCGAAGGCGCTGGTGCTGCTGGTGAACACGACGCTGCGCGCACCGACCTCTGCGGCGGCCTCCAGGACCGTGAGCGTCCCGGTGACGTTGGTGTCGACGAAGTCCTGGCGGCTGTGCGAGCCGACGTGCGGCTTGTGCAGGGTCGCGGTGTGCAGGACGTGGTCGGCGCCGTCGAGAGCGCGGCGGACGGCGTCGCGGTCGCCGACCGCGCCGACGACGCCGGTGAACGGCGAGGCGACGACGTCGAGGCCGACCACGTGATGGCCCTGCTCGCGCAGGGTGCGGGCGAGTGCCTCGCCCAGGTGGCCGGCGCTGCCGGTGATGCAGAAGATCGCCATGTCAGGGTCCGAGGACGGCGTCCAGGTCGGCGTAGACGTCGGGCGGCCCGGCGACGATCCGGCTGCCGCCGAGCAGCGTGTCGTCGGTCAGGCGGTAGTTGCTCCGCCCGCCCGCCGATTCGATGACGGCGAGCGCGCCGAGGCAGTCCCAGGAGTTGATGTGCGGCTCGATGTAGCCGAGCAGCCGCCCGCAGGCCACGTAGCAGAGGCTCAGCGCCGCCGATCCGTTGCGGTAGAACATCCCTCCTTGCCGCAGGAGCCGGTCGAGGACCGGGAGGATGTCGTCCGGGCCGATGCGGGACGAGTAGCCCACGGACACGACGCCGTCGGCGAGCGACGTCCCGGGGTGCGGCGAGACGGACCGGCCGTTGAGCAGGGCCGGCCGGCCGCGTCCGCCTTCGAACAGCTCGTCGAGCGGTGGGTTGTGGACGAAGCCGAACTGCAGCTCGCCCCGGTGGACGTAGCCGATCGACACGCACCAGCTGGGCATCGCGCTCACGAAGGGCTGGGTACCGTCGATCGGGTCGACCACCCAGATGCCCTCGGCGTCGGCGAGCCCCTCGGCGCCGGTCTCCTCGCCGAGGAAGCCGTCGGCGCCGAAGTCGGCGAGGCCGCGCTTGATGAGCAGCTCCACCTCCATGTCGGCCTCGGTGACGACGTCCTGCGCGCCCTTCCAGCGCACGTCGAGCTCCGAGAGCCGGCCGGCGTACTCGGCGGCGAGTGCGCCGGCCCGCAGGGTCAGCTCCCGCCCGGCCTCGTACCGCTCGGCCAGCCCACTGTCGTCCGGAGTCACGGAGTGCCCGACGGCGCCGCGACCGTGATGTCGTCCACGCCTTGCATCAGATCATCTCGGGCGGCGCCGCGGGAACCCGCCGGCGCTCACGCGACGGTCAGCGCGAGGTCGTCGAGGGCGAAGGTGGTCTGGAGGGTGGCGTTCTCGGTGCCGGTGAACTTCAGGCTCACCGTTCCTCCGGCCTGACCCGCGATGTCGACGGTCTTCTGCACGTAGCCCGCGCTCTTGTCGAGGTTGGAGTAGGTGGCGACGGTGCTCGTCCGGAGGGTCACCACGAGCTTGTCGTTCTGCGCGGTCGTGCTGGTCTCGGCGGTGGTGACCCGCATCCAGAACGACAGTGTGTAGCGGCTGCAGCCGGCGGGGATCGTCACCGTCTGGGCCAGCGTCGAGGTGGTGGCGGTTCCCTTCCCGCCGAGTGCGGCGTTCCAGAAGCCGGTGCGCGCGGGGCGGGCGCTACCGAGAGGGGCGATGACGCCCGAGGTCGCGGTCCAGCCGGTGGGGCCCGACTCGAAGCCGGGGTTGACGAGCTTCTGGCCGGTGCCGGTGCAGGCGGCGGGGTTGACGGTCCAGGTGAACGACGTGCTCGCGGTCCCGCCGGCCGAGTCCGTCACGGTCACGGTGACGGCGCTGGTGGCCGCCGAGCCGACCGCGGCGGCCGTCGGCGTCCCGGAGATCACGCCGCTGGACGCGTTGATCGTCAGACCGGCAGGCAGGCCAGAGGCGTTCCAGGTGTAGGGCGGGGAGCCGTCGGTGGCCCGCATGGTCAGCGACACCGGCGCACCGGCGGTGGTCGTCTGGTTGCCCGGATTGGTGACGGCCAACGGCGTCGCGACCGGGGTGTCGACGAAGAGCAGCTTGTTGGGCGAGCCGGTGCCGGCGTTCGTGACCACACCGGTGGTCGCGGAGCCGATCAGCCTGCTCGCCACCTGGGCCGGCGTCAGGGTGCGCTGCTGCCCCAGCAGCACGGCCGCCGCGCCGGCGACGTGCGGAGTGGCCATCGACGTTCCCGACAGGGTGCTGGTGGCCGTGGGGCTGGTGTACCAGTCGGAGACGATCTGCGACCCGGGCGCGAACGCGTCCACGCAGGTGCCGAAGTTGGAGTACGACGCGCGGGCGTCGGCGCGGTCGGTCGCGGCCACGGTCAGGGCGGCCGTCGCGCGGGCCGGTGACTGGGTGCAGGCGTTGACGTTGTCGTTGCCCGCGGCGACGGAGACCGACACGCCGTCGTTGACGAGCGCCGTGACCGCCGCGTCGAGACTGCTGTTGGTCGGCCCGCCCAGGCTCAGGTTCGCCACGGCGGGAGTCCCTGCCACGTGATTGGCGGCCGCCCAGTCCAACCCGGCGATGACCCCGGACATGCTGCCGGATCCGTTGCAGTCCAGCACGCGCACCGCGACCGGAGTGGCTCCCTTCGCGACGCCGTGGGTGCTCCCGGCGAGGGTGCCCGCGACGTGGGTGCCGTGGCCGTTGCAGTCGCCGGTCCCGCGGCCGTCGTTGATCGCGGTGTAGCCGGTGCGAACCCGGCCGCCGAAGTCGACGTGCGTGCTCAGGATCCCCGTGTCGACGACGTACGCGGTCACCCCGGCGCCGTCGTTCGGGTAGGTGTAGCTCGCCGACAGCGGCAGGGCACGCTGGTCGACACGGTCGAGCCCCCACGGCGGTGAGGGCTGGGTCTGCGAGGTCGTGACCGGCGTGTCCGGGTCGACGGCCACGACCGCGGGGTTGCTCCGCAGGGCGGCCACCGCCCGCTCGGGGATCTCGACCGCGAAGCCGGTCAGCGCCGTGCGGTACCGGAACGAGATCCGCGCACCCGCGTCGCTCGCCTTCAGCGCCTCGGCATCGAGGTTCGTGCCGGCCTTCAGCCGCACGATGACCTTCGTCATCGTGACCCCCGGCTGAGCGGCCGCAGGACCCGCCGCTGCACCGACCAGACCGAGGCTCACGACCAGCCCGAGCAGGGTGCGCCCCGCCCACCCTCGACACCGCGAATTTCGTCCCGCCGACCGACTCTGCATCGGGTAGCCCCCTCACCCAACGTGGGCGCCGTCGGTTGATCGGCACCCGTTGGGGAGGGAATCTGGCCAGTGCTCGGAGTGTCGCACCACCGAGAGCAGCAACAACCACTCCACCGAGTGGCCCAGTGCACCACTTCGGTCGGCGCATCAATTCAATCGAGCCCGAGCTCGGAGTCGGCGAGGTCGAGGGCCTGCTCGTAGCGAGCGCCCTGCCGGGCGAAGGCGGACGCCGCCGCCTGACAGTCGCCTGCCAGGCCCGCCGCGGGAATGTGGCCTCGCAGCGATGACTTCCGGTGACGCGGGTCGTCTGTACTACGACCGCATCTCCTCTCCCCGCATGGAGCCTCCGATGACCGCCATCACCGCCACCCCCGCCCGCACCACCTCGCGCGCCGGAAACATCGGCCTCTGGACGCTGCAGGTGCTGCTCGCCGTCGTCTACGCCTTCTCGGCGTTCGGCAAGCTGACCGCCGAGGCGCAGAACGTCGCTGGATTCCAGGCGATGGGCCTGGGCAACACAGGGATGTACATCATCGGCACGTTGGAGCTGGCCGGGGCGATCGCGATGTTCATCCCGGTCCTGACCGGGCTCGCCGCGGCGTGCTTCGTCGCGCTGATGATCGGGGCGGTCATCGCCACCCGGGCGATCGGCGGAGGAGCGCTCGCCGCGATCCCCGCGACCGTGCTCGTCGTGGCCGCGATCGTGGCGTGGGGTCGCCGCGACAGCACCCGCCGGCTGGTCGCGCGCCTGCGCCACTGACCTGTGGCGCCGCAGGAGTCAGAGCGTCAGGCCGAGGGTGGTGAACACCCACAGCGACGACGTCACCCAGAGCACGGCCAGACCGGTGAAGACCAGGCCGCCGGCGACGGGGAGTGCCCACCCGGGCAGCTCGTGCCGCGTGAGCAGCAGCATCTTCGCCACGAACGCGCCGTAGAACAAGCACCCGACCAGGGCGTGCACCAACACCCGCGGCGCGCCGGCCTGGAAGCCCAGCGCGTAGAGGCAGTGCACGGCGACGGGCACCGACGCCAGCACCGCGACCCGGCCGGACCAGCGGTGCAGCGTGCCGGTCCACGACGGGGCGCGGACCGGTAGCCGCCCGTACATCGCGGCGGCCGAGACGAGCTGCACGACCGCCAGCGCGGCGGCGAGGGTCGCCAGCCACGCCTTGACGTACAGGGGTCCGGAGAAGCCGGCGACGTTCACCGCGAACGCCGTGGGCTCGTGGACGCGGCCGTAGACGCCCAGCGCCACGGACACCGCGACGCCGACGGCCACCGGGATCAGCACGGGGACCAGGCGGCTGTCGCGCGCAGGTACGGGAGAGAGGGGTGCGGTGGTCATGGCGGTCTCCTTCGCGAGTGAACAGGCTGGTCAGGACCCGGTGGCGGAGAGGCTTGCCCTCGCCCGGTCGAGCTCGGCACGGGTGCTCGACGTCGCCTCGGCGGAGAACGTCCACTCGGGGTATCCGGCCAGCACCACGGTCCCGTCGACCGCGTCGCCGGTGAGCGTCCCGGACAGTCGGGCGCCCTTGCGTCCGGTGAGCTCCACGACGCCGTCCTCCGCGGTGCCCTGCAGCCAGACCTCGATCTTCTTGCCGTCGCAGACGTAGGCCTTCGCGCGGCCGCCGTCGACGGTGATCTCGATCGGGATCGGGCCCTTCGCCGTCGGCGCCTCGCCGACGAACTCGGCTTTCGCGGGGAAGGCGGCGGCCGGCGGCTCGACCGCGGCCTCCGGGGCGGGGGCGGCAGGTTCGGGCGCGGCCGACGGGGGTGCGGGGTCCGCAGCCGCTGTCACCGCGGCGGGGGCCGCGGCGACCGGCACCGGCGGGGCGTCGCGGCTGGTGGCGCCGTTGACCAGCACGAGTGTCAGTGCCAGGCCGAGCATGGCGACCAGCGTCAGGACGGGCCCCCGGGGCGTCGTCGTGGTCATCGGGTCCTCCGGGGTGGGTCGGCGGTGGTGGCCGGCAGCGGCTCGCCGGCGTGCCGCTCAGCCTGCGGGCGCGACGACCCGCGGCCATCGGTAGTCGTCACCCATTTCCGTGCGGCGCCCGCCCAAGCCGCCTGCTGGGCATCGCGAGGTCTCCCGCGCGGTCCGGATGGGTAGGGGCCCGCCGTAGATGGGTGGTCATCGCCGATGGCCCGGCGGCGCGGTGTCCGCAGGATTCGGTTCCTCCACAACGGAAGGAACTCCTGATGACCACCACGTCCCCGTCCACCGGCACCACGCCGCGTCGCAGGACCGTCGTCCTGGGGGCGCTCGCCGCGCTCGCCGTACTCGGCGGCGGCCTCGGCGCACTGGCCGCGTCGCACCCGGAGAACGCGCCACCGCCGGGCGGCTCCGTCGCCTCGGTCACCCCCGCCGGGTCGCTCGACTCCGTCGGCCGCATCGACGGCTCGACCGCCCTCGTGGCGGTGCTGGCCGACGGCGACCAGGTGACGGCCTACGTCTGCGACGGCGACACCGTCACCGGCGAGCGGTTCTCCGGCACCGCGCTCGGCGGACGCACGGTGCTGCACTCCGACGGCGGTGCCGAGCTGACCGTCGACCTGGCCGACGGCGGCGCGACCGGCACCTTCACCCCGGCAGGCGCCACCGCGGCGCTGCCGTTCCGCACGGTCCCGAGCACGGGGGAGGCCGGCTGGTACACCGCGGAGGCTCCCGACGTCGCGGCCAACTGGGTCGTGCTCGCCGACGGCACGCAGACCGGCGTGGATCACATCCACAAGCGCAAGCACCGCGGCCACCACCTGAAGCCGAAGCCCGGCAAGCCCAGCGGGGTCAGCCCCACGGTGGCGCCGGAGAAGCCCAGCGGCGTGAGCCCCACCGCGGAGCCGGAGACGGCGCTGGTCAACGGGTTCCCGGGCTGCACGACGGTCGTCGGCCGGCTCTGCGTCGACGGTGACGCCGCCGACCCGGTCGAGGTCGACGACGGCCTCGTCGTGCTGCAGCCCGGGCGCGTGCGCGGGGGCGGGGGCGGCGGCACGGACCTCCTCGCCCCGCTCTGACCGGTCAGTGGAAGGAGAACACGATGTCCGCCCCCGCTCTGGCCCCCGCGCCACCCGCCCCGCGCCACCTCGCCGCCATCACGGCCGGGCTCGTGCTGGGCGTCTCGCTCGCCGCCCTGGACATGACGATCGTCGCCACGGCGGTCCGGACCATCGCCGACGATCTCGGCGGGGTCGAGCTGCAGGCGTGGGCCACCACCGCCTACCTGGTCACCGCCGCGATCAGCACGCCGCTCTACGGGCGGCTGTCCGACGTGCACGGGCGCAAGCCGCTGTTCCTCGTCGCCATCGCGGTGTTCGTGGCCGGCTCGCTCGCGTGCAGCCTCGCCCGCTCGATGCCCGAGCTGGCGGCGTACCGGGCGGTGCAGGGCCTGGGCGCGGGCGGGCTGTTCTCCCTGGCGGTGACGATCATCGGTGACGTCGTGCCGGCCCGGGAGCGGGCCCGGCACGGCGGCCGCCTGATCGCCGTCTACGCACTGTTCGGCGTGCTCGGGCCGGTGGCCGGCGGGTTCCTCGCCGCGTCCCCCGACCTGTTCGGGATCACCGGGTGGCGGTGGGTGTTCCTGGTCAACGTGCCGGTCGGCGCGCTCGCGATGCTGATCGTCGCGGTGTTCCTGCACCTGCCGCCGCAGCACGGCGACCGGAGGGTCGACTGGCTCGGTGCCGTCACGCTCACCCTCGGCGTGGTGCCGCTGCTGGTCGTCGCCGAGGAGGGGCGGAACTGGGGGTTCACGGCGCCGGAGTCGCTGGCGTCGTACGCGGTCGGAGTCGTCGGGCTGGCCCTGTTCGTCGTCGCGGAGGGCCGGGCCGGGGCGGACGCGCTGCTGCCGCTTCGGTTCTTCCGGTTCCCGGCCTTCCGGCTCTGCTCGCTCGCGGGCCTGATCACCGGGTTCGGCATGTTCGGCGCGATCACCGCGCTGCCGCTGTACCTGCAGATCGTCAAGGGCCGCTCGCCGACGGCCGCCGGCCTGCTGATGGTGCCGATGGTGGCGGGGATCGTCGTGGGATCCGCGCTGTCAGGCCGGGCGATCGCCCGGACGGGTCGGTACCGGATCTGGCCGCTGTCCGGATCCGCGCTCATGGTGCTGGGGATGTTCTGGCTCTCCGCGATCGGGGCGGCCACGGCGATGTGGCCGGTCGCCGCCGCGATGATCGCGTTCGGGGTCGGGTTGGGAGCCAACCTGCAGCCGCTGACGTCCGGGGTGCAGAACGCCGTGCCGCGGGCCGACAGCGGGGTGGCCACAGCCTCCGCGGCCTTCGTCCGCCAGCTCGGGGGCAGCCTCGGCGCGGCGGTCTTCCTGTCCGTGCTGTTCGGCGCGTTGCCCGAGCGGATCGCGCGCGCTCTGCGGACGGCCGCGGCGACGCCGGAGTTCCGGGCGGCGCTCACCGATCCGGCCGTGCTGGCCGAGCCGGCCAACCGCGTGGTGGCGGAGAGCCTCCGGGCGGGCGGGGGAGCGGCGGACGCCGTGCTGGCCGACTCGTCGGTACTGTCCCGGCTGCATCCCGAGCTCGCGCGCCCGTTCCTCACCGGCTTCGCCGAGGCGACGAGCCTGGTGTTCGCCGTCGGGGCCGTGGTACTGGTGGTCGGTCTCGTGGCGGCGCTGCTGCTACCTGACGAGCAACTGCTGGCGGGAGACGACTGATGGCGGCGCCGGTCCACCCCGTCCCCGCCGACGACAGCGCCGACGACAGCGCCCTCGACAGCGCCCTCGACAGCGCCCTCGACAGCGCCCTCCTCGCCGAGGTACCGCTGCTCGCGGGCCTGCCCGCGGCGACGCTGCACGCGCTCGCCGCGGCCGGCCGCCGCCTGAGCGTGCACGCGGGCGAGCCCGTCGTCGTCGAGGGAGAGCCGGGCGACGCCGCGTTCGTGGTGCGCTCCGGCCGTGTCGAGGTGTCGGCCGGCGGCCGCGTGCTCGGCTGGTTCGGCCGCGGCTACGTCTTCGGCGAGATCGCGCTGCTCACCGGGCAGGTGCGTACGGCAACCGTGCGTGCCCGGCGTGACGCCGAGCTGCTCCTGCTCGCCCGCGCCGACGTCGACCGGCTCCTCACCACCGAGACCGCGTTCGCCGCCGCGGTGGCCCGGCGGCTCGCCCGGTGGGCCACGGAGGACCGTGCGCCCGACCGTGGCCCGGTCGCCGCGTCGGTGCTGGCGCTCGTCCCGCTGCACGCCGCGGTGCGCCCGGAGCAGGTCGCCCGGCTCGGTCGCCTGCTCACCACCGAGCTGGGGCGCACGGGTCCTGCGTTCCGGCTCGACGGCGACGGCGACCCCGAGGGCTGGGCGGCCCGGGTCGAGCGCGCCGAGGACGCAGGCCGGGTGGTCGTGCTCGTCGCGGACCGGCCGGACGGGGCATGGGCCGAGTTCTGCCGGCGGCAGGCCGACCGGGTCCTGGGCGTGGCCGACCCGTCGGCCGGTGGTCCCGCCGGGGCGTCCCTTCCTCGCGCCGGCAACCTCGTCGCGCTGCACACCCGCGGTCTGGCGGCGTGGCTCGCCGCCCTGACGCCGACGGCACACCACCTCGTCGACACCGCGGCGCCGGAACCCGATCTCGCCCGGCTCGCCCGCCGGGTACGCGGCCGCGCGTTGGGCGTCGTGCTGTCCGGTGGCGGCGCCCGCGGGCTCGCCCACATCGGCGTGGTCGACGTGCTCCGCAGGGCCGGCCTCGTGGTGGACCGCGTGGGCGGGACGAGCATGGGCGCCGTCGTCGCCGGCCTCGTGGCCACCGGGGTGGACACCGAGGCCCTCCTCGCCGTCGCCCGCCGCGAGCTCGTCTCCCGCAACGTGTTCGGCGACTTCACGTGGCCGCGGTACGCGCTGGCCCGGGGGACGCGGGTGGACGCGGCGCTCGTCCGGGCCTTCGGCGACGCCCGCATCGAGGACCAGCGGTGCACCTTGTTCACGGTCAGCGTGGACATGCTCGCCGCGGAGACGGTGGTGCACCGGACGGGCCGGATCGCCGACGCCGTCGCCCTGTCGGTCCGGCTGCCGGGGGTCGTCCCGCCGCGGCGCGTCGGCGAGCGGATGCACGTCGACGGCGGGGTGCTCGACAACCTGCCGATCGGCGCGATGGCCGCCGACGGCGAGGGCCCGGTCGTCGCCGTCGACGTCGCACCGCCGTTCCACGGCCTGCCGGGTGTGCGGCGCGGTCAGCTGCCCGGGATCGTCGACACGATCGCCCGGTCGATGACGCTGGCGGGTGCCCGCGCGACCGACGCGGACCGCGGACTCGCCCACACCGTGATCGTCCCGCAGCTCGACGACGTCGCGATCCTCGACTTCGGACGTGCCGACGCGATCATCGCTGCGGGCCGCCGGGCCGCGCACGACGCGCTGCCCGGCCTGGCCGACCTGCGCCCGGGGGCAGATCCTTCCGGCCGGTGACGTCGGCGGTCAGTCGCCGTCGCCGTCGTCCGGATCGGTGTCCGGCGTGTCCGGGCCGGGCTCGACGTCGTCGCGTCCGGTGAGGGCGGCCGCCGCCATGCCGGCGGCCGCTCCGGCGATCAGGCCGACGCCCGGGGGCAGTGGCGTCGCGAATACGGCGACGCCGGCGGCCACCGCCGCGGCGATCACCGCCGTCGCCCGGAGCGGGCGCGGCAGGTGGATCCGGTGGACGGGGCGGAGCGGGTCGGACGTGGACATGGAACCTCCCGGGTCGGTGTCCGCTCAGTGTCCGGCGGCGACGGCCCACGCCCATCGGGAGGGTTTGCCCATGTCGTCGGCCCGGCTGCCCATCTCCGCACGGGCGACCGGACCGGGTGACGGCGCCAGAACTGGTGCTCACGCTCCGTATGCCGCACTCTTGACCGATGCCGAGGTGGTTGACCACCTTTCTGGTCCTCTTGATCCTCTTCGCCTTTGTGCTGCCCGATCCCGCTCGGGCCGGCAACGCGACCGGCAACGCCATCGACTCGATGGTGGTGTTCTTCCGGAGCGCGGGCAACGAGCTCTCCGACTCGGTGGCGTTGTCGGACGGTTCCGGCGATCTCTCCGGCGAGGCCTCGCGCGGTTCGGCGAGCACGCGAAGCCCGAACGGCGGGGTCGCGTCCGGCGACGGCACGTACCGGACGGCGCCCGTGGACCTCGCCGCGGTGCAGGCGGCGGTGGCAGCACCGCCGGCGCCGTCGGACGACGGGCCCGTCGACATCGGTGGGGAAGCCTCATTGCGGCACTCCCCGCCGGTACAGCTGCACCTCCCGACGATCGGTGTCTCGACCGGGTTCGTCAGCCTGGGACTGGGGCCGGACGGCACGTTGCAGGTCCCGGACACCGCGCACCAGGCGGGCTGGTACCGGGACGCGCCGGCGCCCGGCGCGCGGGGAACCGCGGTCGTCACGGCGCACGTCGACTGGCAGCAGGAGAAGGGCGTCTTCCACGACCTCGGGCTGATGCGGCCGGGCGACGAGGTGACGGTCGACCGAGCGGACGGAGCCGCGGCGGTCTTCCGCGTGACGCGGATCGCGGAGTACGCGAAGTCGCAGTTCCCGACCGAAGAGGTCTACGGCGCCGCGGACGACGCCGAGCTCCGGCTCATCACCTGCAGCGGCCCGTTCGACCACGCGACGCACAGCTACGCGGACAACCTCGTGGTCTACGCCCGGATGATGGGCGTGCGTCACGGGTGAGCCGCCGGGTCAGCCGGTCGTCACGTCGACCACGACCTTGAGACCCTCCCGCCGGGCCGCAGTCGCGAAGGCCTCGGTGGCGTCGCTGAGCGGGAACCGCTGTGTCGCCAGCCAGGACAGGTCCACCGCGCCGCGGACCGCGAGCGCGATCGCGCGCGCGTAGGCGTTGTCGGTCATGCGCCGGACGCAGGCGAGGGTGAGGCCTTTGCGGCGCATGGTCGACGCGGCGAAGGTGGTGGTGTCGTCGCCGGGGATGCCGACCAGCACGATCCGCCCGCCGGGCCGGACGAGCACGGCGGCGCGCGCGAGGCCGTCATCGGCTCCGCTGACCTCGAAGGCTGCATCGCAGGTCCCGTCGAGCGCACCGCCGGTGACCTCGTCCGGTTCCAGGACGGTCGTGGCGCCGGCGCGCCGGGCCGCGTCGCGACGGTGGGCGAGCGGCTCGACCGCCGTGACCGCACATCCCGCGAGCGCGGCGAGCTCGATCAGCATCAGGCCGATCGGGCCGCAGCCGACCACCGCGACCGTCCACCCGAACCGGAGGTGGGCCAGATCCGCCGAGTGGACCGCGACGCCGAGGGGCTCCAGCAGGGACCCGCAGGCGGGGTCATAACCGTCCGGCAGGAGGTGCAACCGGCGGTCGGGCCAGGCCATCAGCTCGCGCAGCCCGCCGTCGGTGTCGCTGTGGCCGGCGAAGTGCATCCGGGTGCACAGGTGCTCCAGCCCGGACCTGCACTCACGACAGTGTCCACACGGCAGGGCCGGATCGATCCCGACCGAACGGCCCGCCGACGGACCGGAGACGACCACGCCGGCCATCTCGTGACCGAGCACCAACGGCCGGGAGAGAGCGGCGTCGCCGATCGCGCCGTCGGTGAACCAGTGCAGGTCGGAGCCGCACAAGCCCACGCTCGTGATCCGCACCAGACTCTCGCCGGCCTGGGGGACCGGGTCCTCCATCCGATCGATGCGGACATCGCCGGCCGCGTGCAGTACGGCGCAGTGCATGGTCGCTACCTCCTCGCGATTCGGTCATCCGACGTGGACGAGCCGTGGAAGCGTCGATGCAGCTCGTGCACCCGCTCGGCCAGCTCGGGCACCGGGCCCCGCACCTCCACGGCCGGCGCGATCTGCCGGACGGGCAGCGCCCGCACCGGTGACGGCGGCACCCCGAGCTCGGACAACCAGCCGGCCAGCTGGTCGGACGAGCTCGCGTAGACGATGGGGCCGAGCCCGACCCAGCCGTGGGCGGCGGAGCACATCGGGCAGTGCTCCCCGGAGGTGTAGACGGTCGCGGCCGCCCGCTGCTCGGGGGTCAGGTTCGCGGCGGCCCAGCGCGCCAGCTCGAACTCCGGGTGACGGGTCGCGTCACCGGACGCCACCCGGTTGCGGTCCTCGGCGAGCACCGTGCCGTCGGCGCCGACCAGCACCGACCCGAAGGGCTCGTCGCCCGCGTCGAGTGCCTCGGCGGCGAGTTCCACGCACCGGCTCAGATGTCGACGATCGCGATCGGTGGACACAGAGCTGACCATGCCACGCCCAGCGCCTCAGTGCTGTGCGCCGGGACGGCGCGAGCGGAACACCAGTCGGCCCCGGACCCGACTGATGTCCCGCTCAAAGCTTGCCCGGGCACCGAGGTCAGGTTTCGCAGGCGACGCCGTCACCGTCCCGGTCGAGCTTCTTGGCGTAGCCCGGCTGACCCGCGTACAGCGGCGCCGCGCCGGCTGCCTTGGCCTGAGCGCACGACCCGTACGAAGCACCGGATGCGGCCTTCGGTTCGGCTGCCTTCTTGGGCTCGGCCTTCTTGGTCGTGGTCTTGGCCGTGGTCTTGGTCGTGGTCTTGGTCGTGGTCTTGGTCGTGGTCTTGGTCGTCGGTGCCGGCTTCGCTGCCGCAGCCGCGCGTTGCGTCGCGGGGGCCCGCCGCGTGGTCGTCGGCACCACCGCGCGAACCGCCCGTCGCGCCAGGGCCTCGTCGACGCCCGAGCCGTAGCCGACCCCGGCACCCACACCCGCGGCCACTGCGGGCGCCGTCGACGTCGGGGTCGTACTGGTCGGGGTGGTCGTCGTCGTGCTCGTGGTCGCTGCCGCACTGCTCGAGGGGGAGGAGTCGGCGAGTGGTGTCACGGGCGTCGAGGTGGGCGAGCCGCACCCGGCGAGGGCGGCCGCACACACCACGGCCAGTAACGTCGGCGCAGCACCGCGCACGGGAACCTCCGAAGATCGAGCGAGAGCAACACAAGATCATCGTCGGGCGTTGTGACGCTGTTACTCACCGCTCGTCACGCGGCATCCTGGTCGACGCCCAGGAGGCGACGTCATGACGACGCTCGGCGTCGTCAGGTGACGGCGTCGGGGGCGCGTTCCGTCCTTCCGTAGCGGCGGGCGACCAGCCCGCTGGTCAGGCCGTGGACGACGATGCTCGCGACCACCGTCACGACCATGGTCGTGAGCACGAGATCGGCGTCCGGTCCGCTCAGGTCGATGTACGCGAGCATGCCGAACACCAGCGTCGCGATGCCGCGCGCACCCACCGCGCCGAGGAAGAGGCGGTCGCGTGCGCCGACGTCGGTGCCGGCCAGCGACACGGCCACGGGCAGCATGCGGACCACCGTCAGCGCCAGGGCCGCGTAGACCACGATCTGCCAGGTGATCGCGCCGCGGGCGACGACGTCGTTGACGATCGCGCCGAAGATGAACCACAGCGCCAGTGAGAACGTCGCCCCGACGTCCTCCACGAGGTGCAGCGCATCGTGCGGCAGCCGGCGGGCCTCGGGTTCGAAGAAGACGCCCGCGACGAACGCCGCGATGAACCCGTTCCCACCGAGGACGACAGCCCCGGCGTAGGCGAGCAGGGGCAGGGTGAGCACGCCGAGGCGCAGCGCCGACGGCTGTGTCCACCCGGCGTCCAGTGACCTGCGGAGTATCCGGGCGGCGAGGATGCCGACGGCGGCCCCGACCAGGAAGGCCACCACGAGGGACGGCACGGCGTCGACCGCGGCGTCGAGGCGGGCGTCGCCGCCGACCGTGGTGGCC
Source organism: Pseudonocardia charpentierae (assembly GCF_031845345.1). Taxonomy (NCBI): domain Bacteria; kingdom Bacillati; phylum Actinomycetota; class Actinomycetes; order Pseudonocardiales; family Pseudonocardiaceae; genus Pseudonocardia; species Pseudonocardia charpentierae. The sequence continues at coordinate 181,947 of NZ_JAVREJ010000003.1, forward strand.
GCCGCCAGGCAGAAGAGGAAGACGGGCGCGAGGATGCCGTCGTTGAGGCCGCTCTCGGCGTTGAGGACCTGGCGCAGCCGTTCGGGGATGCGACGGTCGCGGACGAAGGCGACGGCGGGCGCGAGGTCGACGGGCATCACGATCGTAGCGAGCACCGCGAGCAGCCACATGCCCACGCCGGGGAAGAGCACGAGGCCGGCCAGCCAGGCGAGGCCGAGGGACAGGGGAAGGGCGACGAGGAGGAGCCGGAGGGTGAGGCGTGGCTCGCGTCCGAGGACCCCGCCGGGAACCTCCGTCGCGTCGGTGAAGAGCAGGATCGCGAGGATGACCTCGACGACGCGTTCCCCGGACTCGAACTCGACGTCGAAGATGAACACCGGGTCCGGACCGGCGGTCAGGATCACGCCGGCGACGAGCAGCGCGAGCGGCGCGGTGACGCTGAACCGGGCGAGCCGCCCGGCGACCAGCGCCCAGGCGAGCAGCAGCAGCATGATGACGACGAGCGCGAGCACCGGCCCCCCTGCGAGCTCGGTCGACGAGGACGGCGGCTACGACACCCCGGAGCTCTTCTGGCTCTCCCACAGCTCGCCGCCGGTGAGCACGTAGACGAACGGCACGATCGGGACCAGCGCGAGCACCGCCCACGCGATCTTGGCGTTGCGGGTGAGGTCGGTGCGGACGACGACGTTGAGCCACACCAGCACCACGGCGATGGGATGCAGGAAGCACACGAGCAGTTCGGCCAGCTTCTTCACATCTCACCCCCGCGACAGGCGGTCGTGATCACGGCCGCTGCCGGGTGACGCTAGCCAGTTCCGGGTTGAGCGGGAAGGTTTCGTGCGGCCTGCGCACCGATCAGATGGCGTCGGGTCAGGGCAGGAGCTCTTCGGCCCGGTGTCGTTCCCACCGGGCGAGGCGGGTGAGGGCGGAGTCGCCGAGCCGCTCCGTCACCGGGGGGACGAGCAGCTCGGTCAGCAGGAACGCCCCCGCCATCGACCCGAACGCCCTGTCGGCGTTGCTCGAGACGGCGAGGACGACGTCCGCCTCGGCCGCAGCGGGGCAGACGGCGTCGTCGGTGATCAACAGGACCGTCGCCCGCGCCCGGCGCGCCGACCGTGCGAGGTCGACCGCGGCGCGCTCGTAGCGGGCGACATCGAAGAGCACGAGCACGTCGCGGCGGCGCAGATCGATCATCATCGCCAGGTCGCGGCCGGTCGGGTCGTTCATCTCGACCACCCCCGGCCGTACCTGCTCGAGGTAGAGCGCCAGGTGGGTGGCCAGCAGGCGGGAGAACCGGCCTCCGCTGAGCACCAGCCGCCGACCCGGGTCGGCGAGCAGCGCGACCGCGGCGTCCAGCGCGTCTGGGGAGAGGTGCTCCAGGCACTCCAGCGCCTGGGCGGTCTGCTGACGTCCGCGGCGCAGGACGGCCGCCGCCGCGGATCCTGGTGGCGTCTGCGTCGGGACGCGGCCCAGCGAGCCCGTCGACCGGTGCGTCAGCTCGTCGCGCAGGGCCGCCTGCAGCGCGGCGAACCCGGGGAGGCCGACGCGCTGGGCGAACCGGACGACGGTCGGCGGGCTGACCCGCGCCCGCTCGGCCAGCTCCGCGACCGTGCTCAGCCCGGCGCTGGGATAGTCGGCCAGCAGCGCCCGGGCCACCCGCCGTTCCGCGGCCGACAGCCGGCCCATCGCGCGCTCGGTGGCATCGGCGACGGTCCGGGGCCCGCCGGCGGCCCCGTCCACCCCGTCGCTCATGGCCGGACGTCCGCCGCCTCCTGGTCCACCGGGCGGTGCGCGGCCGCGGCGACGTCGAGGGGCTCGGTCACGACCGACAGGTCGGCCAGCCGGACCGTGGTGACCGAGTCCGGCGGAAGCGGCTCCCACCCCGCCTGCCCGAAGCCGGTGGAACCGATCTGGACGCCCTCGGCCGTGCGGCGGATGCGCAGGGCGAAGTAGTCGTCGAGGTGGTCCTGCGGAAGTCCGGCCGCCCGACAGAGCTCGTCGTCGTCGGGATGCAGCCTGCTGTGGGCGCTCGCGTGCACGGCGATCAGCGACGCCTCGTCGAGCAGCAGCGCGTTCAGGCTCGCCCGCGGCGCTCGCACGGCGAGGAGGCTCACCACGCGCCGGACCGCCCCAGGCAGGCTCGTGCCCGCCGCCCGGACCTGCCGGACCAGCGCGAAGTACCGCTCGCTGTCGGTGGTGCCGCGCAACCCCGCCCGGTACGCCGGCTCGAGGAGATCGGCCAGGACGTCCGCAGGGAGCGATCCGTTGTGCGCGAACGCCACGCCGTCGGCCAGGAACGGATGGGTGTTCTCCGGCGCCACCCGCAGGCCCATCGTCGCCCAGCGCAGGTGCAGCAGACCGGCCACCGCAGGGTGCCCCGCGTGCTGGTCGGCGAACGCCGGGTCACGCTCGGCGCTGCGCTCGCTCGTGCGCACCTGCGGTGCGGCTCCCGGGCGCTCCACCCACGCGGCCCCCCACCCGTCGCAGTGCACCCGGGCCAGATCGGCGAAGGCACGCACCTCGTCGGTCCCCACCGCGCCGCCGGCCGTCACCGGCCGCCGCGACACGTATCCGAGCAGACGACACATCTGGCATCCCTCCCGCGTCCAGCCCAAAATGAACCGGACACCGTAACGTACCGAACACCACTCCGCACCCGTACCGATTCTGGAACACAGGAGACATACGGTGCCTGCCGAGTGATCTTGTCGCAGAACGAGGGAGGCCGATCCATGACCCAGGTCGAGCCCGGCGTGTCCGGTGCGGACGTGCGCCCGACCGGCGCGGTGGCCGGCTCCGTCGACCTCGCCGCGGCGGGCGCCGTACTGGCCGACCGCGGCGTGCGGATCGTGCTCGGCACCGCGGTCGACATGTCCGGCGTGACCCGGGCGAAGGGCGTCCCGATCGATCGGTTGGAGGCGTTCGTCGACAACGGCATGGGTGCCTCGCCGTCGTGGAACGTCTTCTGCGTCGACTTCGGCATCGCGTTCACCCCCGATCTCGGCGTGACCGGCGATCTGCGGCTGCGCATCGACCCGACCCGGCTGACCGTCGTCGACGCCGGCGTCGCCTGGGCACCCGCCTCGATCACCCAGCAGGACGGCGGGGTGTTCACGGGCTGCGCACGGACGCGGCTCGCGCACGTCGTCGACCGGGCCCGGGTGGCCGGGCTGCGGCCGCTGACCGGCGCCGAGCTGGAGTTCGTCCTCGTCCAGCCCGACGGGAGCGCCCGTTCCCGAGGTGCCTGGCAGGGCTACGGCGTGCGGACGGCGTTGGACGTCGCACCGTTCCTGACCGACGTGCAGGCCCGGTTCGCCGACGCCGGGCTGCCGCTCGAGCAGGTGCACGCCGAGTACGGGGCCGACCAGTTCGAGGTCTCGATCGCCCCGGCCGACCCGCTGCTCACCGCGGACCGCACGGTCCTCGCCCGCATCCTCGTCGGCCGGGCCGCCGCTCGGCACGGCCTCGGCGTCTCGTTCTCGCCCCAGCCCTTCCCCGGCGGTGCCGGGAACGGCGCCCACCTGCACCTGTCGTTGGCCGACGCCGCCGGTCCGGTGTTCTCCGGGGGAACCGGCCCGCACAGGATGACGCCGAAGGGTGCCGCCGCCGTCGCCGGGATCGTCGCCGGGCTCCCGGACCTGCAGGGCGTGCTCGCCGGCTCGGTGCTGTCCCCGCTGCGGCTCAAGCCCGGCAACTGGGCGGGAGCCTTCGCGTGCTGGGGTCTGGAGAACCGGGAGGCCGCCGTCCGGTTCATCGGGGCGACCGCAGGCAACCCGCACGGCGCGAACGTCGAGCTCAAGGCGATCGACGGCAGCGCGAACCCCTACCTCGCCGGCGCCGCCCTGGTCGGGCTCGCGCTGGACGGCATCGACCGCGACCTGCCGCTGCCCCCCGAGGTGCCGGTGGATCCTGTGACCCTGCCGGAGGCGGACCGCGAGCGCCTCGCGTTGGCGGGCTCTCAGACCGAGGCGCTCGACGCGCTCGACGCCTCGTCGCTGGCCCGCCACATCCTCGGCGACGCGATCGTCGACGGGACTCTCGCCGTGCGGCGCTACGAGCACGCCACCTACGGCGACGCCGATCCCGAGGCAGCCGCCGCCGCGTACCGCCTCGTCTTCAGCTGCTGATGTCGGCCGGTGACCTCCCCGCCTTCGCCACCGGGCTCGCCGGTGTGCCGGGGGAACTGATCGACGCGCTGTCCGCGCCGCTCGTGGACCACCACGTGCACACGAGCTTCGCAGGGCCGGTCGCGCGGGCCGAGTTCGAGGAGTGCCTGAACGAGGGCTCGCCCGAGCCGGTCCCGGCGTACATGACCCAGTTCGACAGCCAGATCGGGTTCGCGGTCCGCCGCTGGTGCGCGCCGCTGCTCGGCCTGGAGCCGCATGCCTCGGCCGACGACTACTGGGCTCGGCGGACCGAGCTGGGGGAGGAGGCGGTGGCACGGGCGCTGCTGCCGGCCGCCGGTGTCCGGCACTGGATCGTCGACCCCGGGTACGCCGGCGACCGGGTCGCCCCGACCGCGACCCTGGCCGACTGGTCCGGCACCCCGTGCAGCGAGCTGATCCGGCTCGAGACGCTCGGCGAGGAGCTGCTGGCGTCCGGGATCGCGGCCGACGACTACCCGGCGGCGTTCCGGGCCCGGCTGGCCGAGCGGGGGCCGCAGGTGGTGGGCGCGAAGTCGATCGTCGCCTACCGGTGCGGGTTCGACCTGGACTGGAGCGCCCCTTCCGATGCCGCCGTGCGCGCGGAGGTCAGGGCGTGGGCGGCGGCGACCGGGGCGGCGACGCCCCGGATGGCGTCCCCGCTGCTGTCCGCGTTCGGGGTGCACGCGGCCGCCGAGGCCGGGCTGCCGATCCAGTTCCACGTCGGGCTCGGCGACCGCGACCTCGACCTGCACCGCGTCGACCCCATGCTCCTGCTCGGTCTCCTGCGGCAGCCGGCGATCCAGCGGGTGCCCGTGCTGCTGTTGCACTGCTACCCGTTCCACCGCCAGGCCGGCTACCTGGCGCAGGCCTTCACCAACGTCTCCTTCGACGTCGGCCTCGCGGTGAACTACGCCGGGGCGCGGTCCGTGGAGGTCGTCGCCGAGTCGCTGGAGATGGCGCCGTTCGCCCGGCAGCTGTACTCCTCCGACGCGTGGGGGCCGCCCGAGTTCCACCTCCTCGGCTCGGTGCTGTGGCGCCGCGGCATGGCCCGGGTGCTGGCGCGGTGGGTCCGCGAGGGCGACTGGGGTGTGGCCGACGCGGTGCGCGTGGTGCGGATGATCGGGTCGTCGAACGCGGAGCGGGTGTACCGGCTCACGACCTGATCCTCCCGAGCAGCTACAGCAGAGCCAGCAACTGCTTCGTGTGGCCCGGCAGTTCCGCCTCCGCGAGACCCCCGATGAGGTCCCTCAACGGCATGGGCTGATCGACCAGCACCGTGTCGTGGGACAGGAGCAGCGTGGGCACGAGCGTGGCGAGCTCGGCCTCGCTCAGCACCGGGCCACCGAGCGTGCAGAGGGCCTCGCCCTGGAGGCGGATGCGTTCCCGGAGCCCGGCGTTGCCGCCGGCGTTCGTGATGACGCGGTCGAGGGTCCAGGGGTCGTGCGCCGTGCGGTTGTCGTAGGTCGTGTTCGCTCCCGACGCGACGCAGGAGGCGGCGGCGATCGTGGTGGCGTTGACGATGGCGACGTGCGCCAGGATCTGGTCGGCGTTCCATTCACCGGCCGGCGGGGCCTTCGGGTCGCCGGACCCGGCCACGGTGGCGGCGGCGTCCAGCAGCGCGCGGTAGGCGTCGCGGAGCGGGGTGGTGTCCATGGGTGTCTCTCTTCGGTACGGAGGATCAAGGGGCCTCAGGTGTGGGCGGGGGACATCTCCCAGGGCGCCTGCGGAAGGACCTCGCCGGTCTCGAGCAGCGACTTCAGGTTGGCCAGCACGGCCGGCCAGCCGGACGAGATGCCGTTCAGCATCGCCTGGTTCGGGAGGTTCTCGTGGGTCACGGTGAGGCGGACGATCTCGTGGTGGGGTTCGACGAGGAAGGTGACGACCGAGGGTTCCCGCGGTGCGTCCGGGCTGTCCTCGAAGGTGATCACCAGACGCGTCGGGGGATCGGCCTCGACCACCGTGCCGACGACGTCGACCTTCCCGGAGCCGTCGACGCGCCGGTGCTCCCAGTTCGAGCCCGGCTGCCAGTCCGAGACGTTGGCGTGCCCCCAGTAGCGCGTGGTCAGGTCGGCGTCGGTCAGCGCCTGCCACACGTGCTGCGCGCTCGCGCGGATGTAGGTGACGTAGACGTAGGTCGGAATGGTCTCGGATGAGGTCTTGTCGGCCATGGCGTACTCCTCTGCCTGGTTCTTGACGGCGCTGATCACGTGCAGGCGGGCCTTGTCGAACCCCGAGATCCAGCGCTCCTCGATCTCGTGGATCGGCACCGGGTTGAGGTAGTGCAGCCGCTCCCGTCCCCGCCGCACGACCACCACGAGGTCGGCCCGGACGAGGAGGTCGAGGTGCTGCGTCACCGACTGGCGGGCCATGCCCAGGCGCTCGCACAGCTCCCGCAGCGTCTGCCCGTTGTGCTCCCGCAGGCGGTCGAGCAGGAGCCGCCGGGTGGGGTCGGCCAGCGCCTTGAAGACCTGGTCCATCCCAGCCTGCCTGTCGCTCACTCGCCCATTATGCAGGTAAATGCCTGCCTATTGTCAATAGGGCCGGGGGTGATGGTCGGTTGGGTGACATGAGCTGCACCCGTGCAGCTCATGTCACCGAAATGCCGGAAGTTGCTCGTAGCCGCAGCGGACCGGGCCGACTCCGCCGCCGAGCGACTGCTGTGCGCCTCCTGCGGGATGCCGGCATCGGTGGGTGGGTGCTCGGGCATCCGTTCGGGCCCTGGTGCACCGACCTGGCGTTCCCGCAGCAGAAGGTCGCGGTGGAGGTGGACGGGTGGGCCTGGCACGTCGATGCCGAGCGCTTCCGTTCCGACCGGCGTAAACAGAACGCCCTCGTGCGGGCGGGCCGGTCCAAAGCTCACAAATGCCCGAAGGTGCCACGAAGGGGTGGACCTGGATCGGTCGGTGATCGGGTCCCGGACCGGCGACGTACCGTTCCGGGTGACCTGGTCGATCAGGAGCGAAGGGCTGTCACTCGGTGGTTCGGCCTCGGCACGGGAGCCGGTGGGTGCACGGGGGCTTGGTGGTGCTCCTCGTGGGCTACGCCTTCCTGCCCCTCGCCGACACGACGCTGCAGCTGCTGTACGACGGCACGGCGGTGCTGGCGCTGGCGATCGGGTTCTGGGGCCTGCACACCTACCGGCCTACGCATCCGCGCGGCTGGCTGTTGTTGTTGGCGGGCCTCGGCGGGTGGGTCACGGGTGACCTGATCTGGCAGGCCGAGTCGTGGAACGGAAGTTCGTTCCCCGCTCCCTCCGATGCCGTCTATCTCGCCTCGTACGTCCTGCTCGGGGCCGGTGTGCTCGCCATGGTGCGCACCCGCCGGTCGGGGAGCGACAGGGCGGCGTTCCTGGACGCGGCCATCCTCACCACCGGCATCGCCGTGCTGACCGCGGTGTTCGTGATCGCGCCGGTGGGCAGCAACGTGGACCTGAGCACTCTGGCCAAGGTGGTCGCCGCGGCCTATCCGGTGGGTGACGTCTTCCTGCTGGCCACGTTGGCCCGGATGCTCACCTCACCCGGTTCGCGCAGCAGCTCCTACCGGCTGCTGATGGCGGCCCTCCTGGTCACCACGGTCACCGACGTGACGTGGAACCTCCTCGTCTCGCTGTCCGGCGACGCGAGCCCGGACCGGCGGTGGACCAACGTCGGGTGGCTGTGCGGGTACGTCCTGGTCGCGCTCGCGGCGAACCGGCCCGCGATGACCCAGGTCGCCGAGCCTGCTCCGCCGAGCGACGTCCGCCCGTTCGGGAGGCGGCGGGTGGCGGCGATGGCCGTCGGCCTGCTGCTGCCACCGGCGGTGCTGTTCCTCGAGGGCCTCGACGGCCAGGTGGACGCCTGGCCGGTGATCGCGGCAGGCGCGGCGGTGATGTCCGTGCTGGTCCTGCTGCGCTTCGTCGATCTGTTCTCGGTGGTGCAGACCCAGGCCGTGCAGCTCGCGGCGCTCGCCCGTACCGACGCCCTGACCGGCGCCGCGAACCGGCGGACGTGGGACCACGAACTGTCGCGGGCCTGCCAGTTCGCCCGCGACCACCACCGCCGCCTCTCCGTCGCGATCCTGGACATCGACCATTTCAAGGCCTTCAACGACACCTTCGGACATCAGGCCGGCGACGACCTCCTGCAACAGGCCGTCGCCGCCTGGACCGCCGCCCTGCCCTCAGGGGCGTTCCTCGCCCGCTACGGCGGGGAGGAGTTCGCGGTCCTGCTGCCGGACCACGACGTCCGCGCGGCGCACGCGGTGATCACCGACCTGGGTGTGCGGACCCCGCTGGGACAGACGTTCTCGGCCGGCGTGGTGGAGCGGCCGGATCTCGGCCCGAACAACCCGACCATCCTGGTCGCGGCGGCCGACAAGGCCCTTTACCGCGCCAAGCGCGGCGGCCGCAACCGCGTGATGACCGCGACGAGCACGGACCTCTTCCCGGCGCAGCAGCCGGACGGCGGCACCGACGCGGTGCGGCAGTCCGACTCCGCGCAGCGCTAGACGCGTTCCGTCACCGGCGGCGGGAGAGGGCGACGCCGACGAGGCAGACCGCCCCGCCGACCACCGCCCACGTCGAGGGAACCTCCCCGAGCAGCAGCGCGCTGACCGCCACGGTGATCGGCGGGACGAGGTAGGTGGTCACGCCGAGCCGTCCGGCGTCCATCCGCGACAGGGCGTAGGCCCAGGTGCTGAACGCCAACGCCGTCGGCACCACACCGAGGTACACGAGCCAGGCGGTGGCGGCGGCCGGGGCGGCGGCGATGTCGTCGAACAGCGCAGGGGTGAACGGCAGGCAGGCGAGCGCGCCGATCGTGCACGCGAGCCACGTCACCTGCAGCCCGGGCAGCCGCCGCAGCACGGGTTTCTGCGCCAGTACGCCGACCGCGTACGTGGCGGCGGCGACCAGCGCGAGGACCACTCCGAGCACGTCGGAGCCGGTGTCGGGACCCGCCGGCCCGGTCGTCGCCGCGCCCACGACGGCCGCCCCGGCGAAGGCGATCAGGGCGCCGATCACGAGCCAGCGTGGGAAGCCCTCGCCGAGCAGCAGCCCGGCGAACAGCGCGATGAGGACGGGACCGACGTTGACCAGCATGGCGGTGGTCCCGGCGTCGATCCGCTGCTCGGCGGCGTTGAGCGCGACGTTGTAGACCGCGAACCAGGCGAGCCCGCAGAGCACGATCAGCGTCCACTCGCGCCGGTTCGGTGCCACCCAGTGGCGGCGACCGAGCAGCAGGGTCGCGCCCAGCACGAGCGAGCCGACGACCAGCCTGCCGAGCGCGAGCGACCCGGGGGAGTAGGACGACCCGACGTAGCGGATCGCGACGAACGCCGACGCCCAGGCCAGCACGGTGACCGCGACCGCGGCGACGGCTCCCCGGCCGAGCCGGGTGGACACCGTGGTCACGGACGCCTCCAGCGTGCTCCGTCGGACGAGCGGAATGAGCCTCTCACCCGTCCACCCAATCGCACGGGGATGAGCGGGTGAATGGATGGGGCGCTCAATTCGATGTCTCGGCGTCCAGCTCGACGCTATCGTCGGATCGTGGACGCGTTGACGGACCTGCTGACTCAGGTGCGCTCGAACGGCGCGCTCTTCGGCCGCAGCGTCCTGACCCCACCCTGGTCGGTCCGCTTCGCCGAGTGTGCCCCCCTGACGCTGGTCGCCATGCTGCGCGGAGCGGGATGGATCATCCGCGGGAGGGCGAGTCCGTCGCGATCGCGGAGAACGAGGTCGGCATCGTGGTCGGGCCCGACCCCTTCGTCGTCGCCGACGGCCCCGACGGCTCCACCCCGCCGCGGTACACCCGGTACGCGCCGGACGGCTGCGCGGCGGCGGACGGCACGGAGCTCGGCGACGAGCTGCGGTTCGGCGTGCGCACCTGCGGGCGGAGCCTGGCCGGCACGACGGCGCTGCTCACCGGCAGCTACCAGGTCGGCGGCCATGTCTCGGAGCGTCTGATCGACGCACTCCCGCGGGTGCTGTTGGTGCCCTACACGGGACAGGTCTGTCCGGTTCTGCAGCTGACGGTCCGCGAGATCGAACGCGACGATCCCGGGCAGCAGGCGGTGCTCGACCGGCTCCTCGACCTTCTGCTGCTCACGACGCTCCGCGACTGGTTCGCCCTGCCCCAGGTCCAGCCCCCCGCCTGGTACCGCGCCATGGGCGACCGCGTGGTGGGCCGCGCCCTGCGGCTGCTGCACGAGCAGCCGGCCAGGCGGTGGACCGTGGCGGCGCTGGCCGGCGAGGCGGGCGTGTCCCGGGCGACGTTCGCCCGCCGGTTCACGGACCTGGTCGGCGAGCCGCCCATGGCGTATCTGACGGATTGGCGGCTGTCACTGGCCGCGGACCTGCTCGTGCGCACCGACGCGACGGTCGAGGCCGTCGCGCACCAGGTCGGCTACGGCAGTGCGTTCGGGCTCAGCGTCGCGTTCAAGCGCGTCTACGGCATCCGGCCGAGCGATCACCGCTCCGCGACCGTCGTCGCCTAGCGCGAACCGGCGCGTCGTCAGCGGGCGACGCGCACGGGCTCGCCCGCCGTCAACGTCACCTCCCGGCCGCCGACCAGCACCCCTTCCGTGCCGCCGGCGTCGCCGCCGAGCAGCAGCTCGACGTGCCCGTGGTCGACCGACACGTGGACGGGGCGGCCGCGCCAGCGGAGCCGGAAGCGGATGCCCTGCCAGTCGCCGGGCAGCCAGGGTGTGAACGACAGGCGCCCGCCCAGCACGCGCAGGCCGCCGAACCCGTTGACCAGGATCTGCCAGGTCCCGCCCGCCGAGGCGATGTGCATGCCTTCGGCGGTGTTGCCCTGGTTGTCGGCCAGGTCGACCAGGACCGAGCGTTCGAAGTACTGCACCGCCCGGGTGGTGTCGCCGACCTCCATCCCGATGATCGCGTGGATCGACGGGCTCAGCGACGACTTGTGCAGCGTCCGCTTCTCGTAGTACTCGAAGTTCGCCTTCTTCACCTCGGCACTGAACTCGTCGGGCAGCAGGTAGTTGAGCATGACGACGTCGGGCTGCTTGAGCAGCTTGGTCGTCTCGCAGTTGAAGTGGTGGTAGCCCTTCGGGTAGCGGGGCATGTCGTTGTCGTCCCACTCGGTGATGGGGATGTCGTCGCGGTCGAAGTAGCCGGTGAACTGCTCGATCACGCCGGCGACGGTCCGCGGTCCGACGATGCCCTCGGCGACGGCCTGCCAGCGGTCGCGCTCGTCGGGCTTGAGCCCGATCGTCGTGGCGACGGCGGCCAGTACGTCGGGGTGGCGATCGCGCAGCTCGTCGTAGAGGGCGACGGTGCGGGTCAGGTGCCACTGTGCGAGGCGGTTGGTGAAGGCGTTGTTGTCGATGTGGGAGTGGAACTCGTCGGGGCCCATGACCTGCCGGAGCTCGTAGCCGCCCGCGGGTGATGCCGCGACCCGGTCGACCCAGAACCGGCTGGTCTCGAACAGCACCTCGGCGCCGTAGTCGTGCAGGAAGGCGGTGTCGCCGGTGGCCTCGACGTACCGGAAGATCCCGTAGGCGACGTCGGCGGAGACGTGGACCTCTTCCTCGCGGGTCCAGAACCGGTTGGCCCCGTCCGGGGTGAACTGGGGGCATTCCTCGCGGCCGGTGTCGGCGGACTCCCAGGCGTAGCGCGCGCCGCCGGTGCCGTATTCGCGGGAGTTGGCGCGGGCGCCGTCGAGGGTGTGGTGGCGGTAGCGCAGCAGTGCCCGGGCGGTGTCGGGCTGGGTGAGGATGAAGAACGGGAGCATGAAGATCTCGGTGTCCCAGAACACGTGTCCGCGGTAGCCCTCGCCGGACAGCGACTTCGCGCCGATGTTGACCGTCGGATCGTCCGGGTTCGCGGTGATCAGTAGGTGGTAGAGGCCGAACCGCAGCGCGCGCGTGAACCGCTCGTCGCCGACGACCTCGCACGCGCACGCGTCCCAGAGCTGCTCCCACACCGCTCGGCTCGCGGCGACGACCCCGTCGAATCCTGCACCGTCGAATCCTGCACCGTCGAATCCTGCACTGCCGAATCCTGCACCGTCGAATCCTGCACTGCCGAATCCCTCCTGCTCGGCCAGGGCGGACCGGCACCGGTCGGGCAGCGGGCCGGACGCGTCCGGGTCGCGCGAGGTGCAGATCGCGACGAGCTTCTCCATCCGCACCGGGGCGCCGCCGTGCACGGTACGTTCGGTGACGCGCTCACTGCGCTGCTGGGCGGCGCGGTGCACCGGCGGGGTGGCGAAGGTGGTCGACGCGAGGAAGCCCAGCTCGACCCCGGTGTCCAGCGTGCGCATCTGCAGGTAGAGCGTGTCCGCGGCGGAGCGGGCGGTCTGCTCCATGTGCTTGGCGAGCGCCCACTTCTCCCAGCGGGTTCGGACGTCGAAGACCGTGCCGGCGGGGTAGACCGGCAGCGCCTCGAGGTTGCGCCGGTCGCCGTCGATCCCGGTCTCGACCACGATCTGCCCGTCGTGGTTCTCCGGGGTGACCGTGAGGCGGAGCGCGCAGATCCGGCGGTCCGCCATGCTCGCGCAGCGCTCGGTCTCCAGGCGGGTGCGTCGGCCGTCGGCGTCCTCGAACAGGGTGCTGCGGGTGAGGACCCCGTCGCGCAGGTCCAGCACGCGCCGGTGCTCGACGACCGTGCAGGTGTCGACGTCGAGCCGCACTCCGTCGACGTACACGGCGGTGTCCAGCCAGTCCGGGACGTTCACCAGGTCGATCACCGGGACCTCGTGGCCGTCGTACACGCCGCCCAGGAACGTGCCCGACAGCTGCCCGAGGTGGCCCTCCTCGAGGCTGCCGCGCGTGCCGAGCCTGCCGTTGCCGACGGTGAAGATCGTCTCGTGGTAATTGGCGCGCGCTCTGTCGAATCCCTCGGGGCCGAACCCGGTCTCCTCGACCAGCCAGGCGCTGTCGGTCACGTCGGTCACGACTTCTCCCCGTAGGTGCGGGCGATCTGCTTGTCGGTCTCGGCCAACGGGCGGTAGACGTCGAGGCCCGAGCCGCTGACCCGTTGGGCACCCATCGCGTTGCCGTAGCGCGCCGCCGAGACGATGTCGTGGTCCTGCAGGAAGCCGAACGCCATGCCCGCGGCGAACGAGTCGCCCGCACCGGTCGCGTCGACGACGTCGTCCACCACGATCCGCGGGACCTGCTCCTCCACCAGCGCCCCGCCGGAGTCGAGGTGGTAGGCCACGCAGCCGCGCTGGTCCAGCGTCACGCAGACCGCCTGCACGCCGTGGCGCAGACAGTGCTCGGCGAAGTCGGGCAGCTGTTCCTCGGGGATCGGGTTGCCCGCGTCGTGGTGCGCGAGTGCGTCCGGCGAGGGGAACCAGCTGCAGCCGGCCTCCTCCAGGTTCATCTTGAGGACGTCGATGTGCGGGAGCCACGAGTCGCGTTCGACCCACAGCCGGCGCTTGCGCTCGCCGCCGATCACGAGCGTGCTGGTGGGGCCGTGGGCGTCGAGCAGGATCGTGCCGTCGCTGTGGCTCTTGATGTAGGCGAGCGTCGCCTGGCCGACCTCGTAGTCGGTGATCGGGACGCACACGAAGGCGTCGGCGTGCAGAGCGAACTCGACGTCCGCAGGCGTGATCGGATCCATGAACGCGGTCTGCTGCTCGATCCGGTTGGCCTGGTCGGTGTAGGTGAGCTCGACGACGGCTCCGTGGTCGCTCGCCGATCGGATCCCGGTGAGGTCGACGTTCGGGAACGCCGACAGCATCTCCTTGATCGGTTCCTCGTCCTCGCGGCGGACGTGGACGATCGGGTGGATGCGGTCGTCGGGGTCGAGCAGCGCGGCGAGCGCCGCCACGGTGTAGAGCGCGCAGCCGTACTTCTCGAAGGTCTCCCCGTTGTGCGTGATGATCCTGTCGCGTGGGATCGGTCCGAGGACCGCAACACTTCGACCTGCCGCCACGGCTGCCCCCTGATCACCTTCGACGCGGAGCGGCGACGCTACGCCGTGGCCCAGGTCACGTACAGGTCCGCTGCCGTCGATCGGAACAATCCGTGGAACGCGCCGCTCATGGAGATCGTCGGACGTGCAGCAGCCCGAGCCGCTGCGTGGCGCGGGTGATCGAGACGTAGAGGTCGGCGGGGTTGTGCGCCCTGATCCGTTCCGGGTCGACGATCACGACGACGTCGAACTCGAGACCCTTCGCGGACACCGGGGTGTGCAGCTGGGCCGGAAGGCCGGCAAGACCGTGCAGGTCGGCGGCGATCACCGCGAGCGTCCCGCGGCCCAGCTGCGCCACCTCCGCGTCGACGGCCCTGCGCACCTCGGCGACGAGGTCGGCCGCGGGAACGGTGCGCTCCCACGGATCCTCGCCCGTGGCCCGCACCGACTCGGGCGGCTGCCGGTCGGGCGCGTAGTCGGCCAGCACGCCCGCGGCCAGCGCCATGATCTCGGCGGGCGTCCGGTAGTTCACCGTGAGCGTCCGGTAGGTCCACCGGGAACCGAGCTGCGGGGCGAGCACGTCCGCCCACGCATGCGCTCCCGCAGGGGCGCTGCGTTGCGCGAGGTCGCCCACCGCGGTGATCGAGTGGGAGGGGCAGCGCCGCAGCAGGACGTGCCAGTCCATCGCGGAGAGCTCCTGCGCCTCGTCGACGACGAGGTGCCCGAACCGCCAGTCCCGGTCGGCGGCCGCGCGCTCCGCGACGCTCTTGAGATGCTCGGGCACCTGCCGGGCGGCGAGGACGTCCGCGGTGACGAAGTCGGTCGGGCGCATCTCGTCGGGGTCCTCCCCGGCGATCTGCCGGTCGGCCGACTCCAGGATGTCCAGGACCTCCGCGGCGTAGGCCCGGTGAGCTGCGCGGTCGGGCTCCAATGCGTCCGGCCGGGCCGTCTCGGGCGGGGGACCGAGCAGCTCGGCCAGCTCGTCGAGCAGCGGTGCGTCCGCCACCGTCCACGCTGAGCCTTCGGCCCGGTGCAGCCCGGACAGGTCGATCCCGCCGTCCTCGATCCCTTTGACCGCCGAGGCCAGCCGCTCCCGCGACGCGAAGAGCCCGGCGAGGACCTGCTCCGGGGTCAGCACCGGCCAGAGCCGCTCGACCGCCGCGTGGAACGCGAGGTCCGAACGCAGGTCGTCGCGCAGCTCGCGGCGCAGCTCGGCCGACAGCTGCGCGGTGCCGGCCGCAAGCTCCGGGAGGTCGCCGAGGAGCTCGGCGAACTCGGGCGGGTCTTCCAGGTCCTGCTCGAGCCGCTCGACACCCTGGTCGACGAGGAGGCGGCCGACCGTGTCGCGGAAGGTCGCCCGTGCGGCGTTGTGCGGCAGGCCGGCGGCCCGGGCGCGCGTCCGGGCTTCTCTCGCCATGGCGCGGTCGATCTCGACGGTGACGTCGTCGAGCTCGATCGCGATCGGTGATCCGGGCAGCTCCTGGCGGTCGGTGACGGCGCGGCGCAGGACCTCCAGCATCCCGAGGCCGCCCTTCGTGGCGGCCACCTCGTCCGGATCGACGGCGGTCGCGACGACGCCGTGCGCCAGCCGGCCGGGGGTCGTGAACACCACGGCCGACTCGCCCAGCGCGGGCAGCACGCCCCCGACGTAGCGGATGAACCCGGCGCTGGGACCGACGACCAGTACGCCACTGCGGGCCAGCCGTTCGCGGTGGGTGTAGAGCAGGTAGGCGACGCGGTGCAGCGCGACCGCGGTCTTCCCGGTTGCCGGGCCGCCCTCGATGACAACGACGCCGGAGAGCGGCAGCCGGATGATCGCGTCCTGCTCGGCCTGGATGGTCGTGACGATGTCGCGCATCGTCGACCCGCGGGGCGCCTTCAATGCGGCGAGCAACGCCGGATCGGACGCGGATCCGGAATCGGCGTGGCCGTCCAGCACGTCGTCGTGGAAAGCGGCGACCCGCTCGTCGGGTGCGGTTCCGGCGAGCTGGAAATGCCGTCGCCGGGTCACGCCGAGCGGGGTCGCCAGCGTCGCGCAGTAGAACGGCCGGGCGGCGGGTGCCCGCCAGTCGATGAGTGCGCTCTCCCCGTCCGCGGGGTCGGTGAGCCCGATACGGCCGATGTAGCTCGTCGGCTCGTCGGTGTGGTCGAGCCGGCCGAAGCACAGCCCTGACCGGGCGGCGGTGAGCGCGCTGACCCGCTCCGACCAGCGGTGCACGGAGACGTCGCGCTCCCACCGGGCGCTGAGCTCCCCGCCGGTCGGCGTGGCCAGCATGCCCCGCGCCCGGTCGGTGGCCGCCGCCAGCTCGGCGGTGAGGAGCGCATGCAGCCGGCGGATCCGCCCGGTCTCCGCCTGCGCCTCCTGCTCGACGGGGGGTCTGTCGACGCCCTTCCCGCCCGTGCTATGTTCGAACTGCGGGGCTACGAATTCGTTTTCTGGTTGCACCCATCAGAGTAGCCTTTTCCGCCAATCATCGTGCAGCGCCACATCGGTGAATCAGTGCGAGAGCACCGGTATTGCGGCGGCCATGCCGGACAGATCGATCACCCGGCGGATCGACGATCCCGTCGGCACGACGAGCCGGAGCGCGATCTGCAGGATGTCGAGACGGCTGCCGAGGGTGAACAGCACCCGGAGGCCGGCGCTGTCGATGTACTCGAGCCCGCTGAGATCGATCGTGACGGCGGTGAGCTGATTGCCGATCGCGCCGAGAATCTGCTGTTCGACCTCGTCGGCGTTGGCCATGTCGATCTCGCCGAAGAGAGCGATGCGGGCGGTGTCGGCGCTGTCGTGTCCGACGGTCATGCTCGCGTCGGTCACCGCGGCCCCCCTTCTGTGGTCGTCCGGCGGATCCGTACCCGGGTGCCGGTGTCGGTGCGGTCGATCGTGACCTCGTCGCTGAGGGCACGCATGAGGATGATGCCGCGGCCGCGAAAGCTCCCGCGGGCCGCTCGCCACCGGCCGGTGTCGCCGACGACGGCGATCACGTCGGGTGCCTGGTAGGCCAGGCTGACCGAGACGGTGCCGCCGGCGGCCCCGTAGGCGTGCTCGATGGCGTTCGCGCACGCCTCGCCGACCGCGGTCAGCAGGTCGGCGGTGGCCTGCCGGTCGGCGCGGACATGGGCCAGCCACCGGCGCATCGCGATCCGGAGCGGCTTGAGCGAGCTCGGCACAGCCGGCAGCTCCAGCTCGAACGTGTCGGTGTCCGTGTCGGCGGCCGGCTGTCGCCGCAGCACGAGCAGGGCGATGTCGTCGGACGGCGGTTCGGCTCCGACCAGCGCCTGCATGACCGTCGCGCAGACCGACTCGGGCGGGCCGGCGAACATCGCCTCGGCGAGCCGGTCGAGGCCGGCGGTCAACGAGCGGCCCCGGCGCTCGACCAGGCCGTCCGTGTACAGGCACACCGCCGTGCCCGGGGGCAGTGCGACGGTGCTGGTGTGCCTGCGGCCGCTGGTGGTGACCCCGATGGGCAGGTCGGCGGGCAGGTCGAGGACCGCCGCCGGCAGCCCGGCGCCCGCGGAGATCACGGGTGGCGGGTGGCCGGCGCACGACAGGCGCATCTGCTCCCCGGACGGGTCCACCACCGCGCACAGGACCGTCGCCATCACGTCGGGCTCGAACTGGTGCACCTGGCGGTCGAGGCGGTCCAGCAGCTCGGCGGGGTCGGCGGTGTCGAGGGTGTAGGCACGCAGCGCGTGCCGCAACCGCCCCATCTCGACCGCGGCGGTCAATCCGCGGCCGACGACGTCGCCGACCACGATGCAGACCGCACCCGACCCGAGCACGAACACGTCGTACCAGTCGCCGCCCACCTGGCCCTGGCCGCCCGGCACGTAGCGGGCGGCGAACTCGAGCTCCGGGATCTCGGGCAACGCGGACGGCAGCAGGCTGCGCTGCAGCACCGTGGCCGCGGCCCGCTCGACCTCGGCCGCGCGGGCGTGCACGGCCAGGGCGATCCGGTCGGCCACCAGCTGCAGGAGCGTCGTGTCGTCGGCGGAGAACGGGCGCGGGGTGAGCGTGCCGACGTGCAGGACGCCGAGCACGGTGCCGCCGACGAGCAGCGGCACCCCGAGCAGGGACCGGATCCCCTTCTCCCGCAGGAGCGGGTTGAGCACGTTGGTGTGGTCGACCTGTTCGAGGATCACGGGCCGCTTCTCCGCGGCGATGCGGCCGGCGAAGCCCTTGCCGAGGGGGATCCGCACCCCTTGGCTGACCTCCTCCTCGATGCCCCGGGCGGCGGTCGCGACGAGGTACCGGCCCGACGGGTTCAGCAACAGCACCGCGGCGGTGTCGACGGCGAGCAGCTCACGGACCCTGTCGAGGAGTTCGTCGAGCAGCTCGTCGACGTCGAGCTGTGCCAACCCGGCGTCGGTCACCGTCTCCAGGCGCCGGAGCCGGTCGCCGAGTTCGGTCATGAACGGGGCTTCTCGACGTGACCCCCGAACTCCAGTCGCTGCGCCGACTGCACCTTGTCCGCGAACAGCTCGCTGCCCCGCGAGGCGAAGCGGCTGTAGAGGGCGGCGGTGAGCAGGGGGGCCGACACCCCCTCCTCGATCGCGGCGATGGACGTCCACCGGCCCTCGCCGGAGTCGGAGACGCGGCCGGTGAACTGCTCGAGCCCCGGGTCGGCACGCAGCGCCTCGGCGGTGAGGTCGAGCAGCCACGAACCGACGACGCTGCCCCGCCGCCACACCTCGGCGACCTCGGCGAGATCGATCGCGTCGTAGGGGTAGTACCGCGGATCACGCAGGGGCGCGGTCTCGGCGTCGGCCTCCTGCGGCCGGGCGCCCGCCCCCGCCCCCTTGATGATGTTGAGGCCCTCCGCGTACGCCGCCATCAGCGCGTACTCGATGCCGTTGTGCACCATCTTCACGAAGTGGCCCGCGCCGGACGGCCCGCAGTGCAGCCAGCCCTGCTCGGCCGGCGTGGGATCGCCGGTGCGGCCGGGTGTGCGGGGCGCGGCGTCGACGCCGGGCGCCAGCGTCGCGAAGACCGGGGTCAACCGGTTCACGGCACGGTCCGGCCCGCCGACCATGAGGCAGTAGCCGCGCTCGAGGCCCCAGACGCCGCCGCTGGTGCCGCAGTCGACGTAGTCGACGTCGCGGCCGGACGCCACCTCCGCGCGGTCGATGTCGTCGCGGTAGGAGGAGTTGCCGCCGTCGACGATCGCGTCGCCCGGCGAGAGCAGGTCGAGCAGCTGCGTGACCGTCGCGCCAGTGATGGCGGCGGGCAGCATCAGCCAGACCGCGCGCGGCGCCGCGAGCCCCGCGACCAGTTCCTTCAGCGAGCGCGCGCCGTGTGCCCCCTCCTGCTCCAGCCCGGCCACGGCGTCCGGCGAGACGTCGTACACGTGGCACTCGTGCCCGTCACGCAGGAGACGGCGCACCATGTTCGCGCCCATCCGACCCAGTCCGACCATGGCGATCTGCACGACGTCCCCCTCGGTACTGCCCCCGCAGTTGATCGGGACGCTAACGCGGACCCCCGGTACGGCGTACCGCAGTTCGGTCGAAGGTGTGACGCGGGCCGGCCTCGCTACGCCCGCACGGTGAACGCGATGGTCGGCAGGAGGGCATGCAGGCGTCGACCGGCCGCGTCGGGGAGCCGTCGGCGTCCCTGCAGGTGGGCGAACACCGGACGCAGTTCCGGGTCGTGCAGCAGGGCGGCCCGCTCGAGGTGGGGGTCCAGGAGATGCACGACGCCGTGGGCGGTCGAGCCCCTGCCGTCGCCCGGCGCCGCGTCGGAGAGGAAGTCGAAGACCGCGGCGACGCCCTGGTCGGCGGTGGTGCGGTAGACGACGGCGCGGCTGCCGGCGGTCGTCGACCGGAGGCAGCAGACCGTCGCCGGAAGGGGCCGGCTTCCCGGCGGCGGGAACTCGTCGGGCCGCCAGAGCAGCACGGCGTCCGGGACGGGTGCGTCGTCGTCGGTCACAGCAGGGTGACCAGCTCGCGTCGCTCGGCGCTCGTCCGCGCGGCGTCGAGCACCTCCGCCGTGGCGACCGCGTCCCTCGGGTCGACCGGGACCGGGCCGGTTCCGCGGACGGCCGCGGCGAAGGCCCGGTAGTAGGCGTCCCAGTGGCCGCGGTCGGTGGGGCGGGTCGCCGCGCCCGCCCCGTCGTGCACCTGGCCCCAGCGGTCCGGGGGTTCGGCGCCCCATCCTTCGCTCTCCGACGCCGGGGTCCGGCCGGCCACCAGGAGCTCCTCCTGGATGTCCATCCCGCCGACGACGTAGGTCGCGCGGGTGCCGGTGACGCGGAACCGGGGGCCCGGCCCCGACTGCACCCAGCTGCCCCAGAGGTGCGAGCGGGCACCGTCGGCGTGGGTGAGCGCGACGAACACGTCGTCGTCCGCCGGAGCCTGGCCGTCGACCTCCGCGTACACCCTGCGCACCGGCCCGAGCAGCTGCAGTGCCTGGTCGACGAGGTGGCTGCCGAAGTCCAGCAGGGTGCCGCCGCCCGACGCCGGCGGGCCCTCCTGCCTGCGCTCGAAGCGCGACTCGAACCGCGTGATCCGGCCCAGCGTGCCGTCGTCGACCAGCGCCCGGACGGTCAGGAAGTCGGAGTCCCACCGCCGGTTCTGGTAGACCGACAGCAGGACGCCGAGCCGCTGGGCGAGGTCGACGGCCGAGCGCGCGTCCGCTGCGGTAAGCGCGAAAGGCTTGTCGACGACGACCGCGAGACCGAGTTCGAGAGCCTCCTGGCACAGCGGGATGTGCGTGTCGGCCGGCGTCGAGATGGTGACGGCCTCGACCCCGGCGGTCTTCAAGCCGGCAAGGTCGTCGACCAAAGCCGCGCCCGGATGCTCGGCGTTCACCAGCGCGCGACGCTCCGCGGACCGGGTGGCGACGGCCACGAGTTCACACTCGTCGGCCGAGGCGATGAGAGGGGCGTGGAACCAGCGGGCACCGAAGCCGTAACCGACCAGCCCGAACCGCACGGGATCGCTCATGCACCACGCTAACGCGCGGCGTCGTCAGGAGGGACCCTGCGGGGCCGCGAGGGCCGGCCGGCACACGACGGCCTCGACGTCGCCCCGCAGCGTCCAGTCGCCCGCGCCGTACGGCACGGCGAGCACGTCGCCGCGCGAGAGCGGCGACGCCGCGCCGTCCCCGGTGACCTCGCCCGTCCCGGCGAGGGTCACGACCACCGCGAAGCCCGCGGGCACGGTGACGGCCGCAGCGGGCCGCGCCACGTGCATGCGGAAGTAGTCGTCGGCGGCGCGGGGCAGGACGGGGAGCACCGTGTCGGACCGCTCCAGGCGCCGGGGACCCACCAGCGCGTCGACCTCGTCCGGCGCGTGCCCGCGGACGTCGACGGCACCGAGCGCGGTGTCGAAACCCAGGCCGAGGTGACCCTCGGCGGGGCCGTCGAGGTCGAACCCGGTCCACTCGAGGAGGATCGAGAAGTCGGTGGGCTCCTGGGCCTCGACGACGAGGATGCCCGCCCCGATCGCGTGCGGCCATCCGCCGGGCACGAGGATGCCGTCGCCCGCGGAGACGGTGCGGGCGTGCATGACGTCGAGCAGTGCCGCGGCCTCCTGGCGCTCGACACGCTCGGCCAGGACCGCCCGCGGTACGTCGTGGCGGAACCCGAGGTGCACCTGCGCGCCCTCGTCGGCGGCGACCACGTACCAGGCCTCGGTCTTGCCGTAGCGGCAGCCGAGGTGCCGCCCCGCCCACGCCCGGTCCGGGTGCACGTGGACGGGCAGGCGCTCACCGGCGTCGAGCAGCTTGACCAGCACGCCCGTGTCGGCGCCGAAGGTCGCGAGATGCTCGGGACCGAGCCACGCCTCGGGCTGCGCGGCGACCGCGTCGCGCAGGAGCCGTCCGTCGGGCAGCACACTGAGTCCGGCCGGCGCCTCGCCGAACCGGGTGGTCGTCGACGCCAGCCACTCCTCGGGCGACCGCTCGTGCGGCCCGGGCACCCCGCGCAGCTCGGTGATGCGGTCGCCACCGCGGTAGAAGTGCGGGAACCGGTGCGGCGGCATCACCACGGGCTTCACGGACCAGCTCCCGTTCGGTCGTCGGGCCAGGCGCAGCCTAGACCGTCCGTCGTAGCCTCGTGGCGCACCGAGGAGGCGCCATGGCCGTCGAGCTCGACCCACCCCCGTCCGTCGCCGAGCTGGCCGAGCGCACCGCCACGTTCGTCCGCGACGTCGTGGTGCCAGTGGAGGAGCGGTCCGGGGGAGTGGCACCGGACGACGCTGTCCGCCGCGACCTGCAGGCCGCGGCCCGTGCGGCCGGCGTGTTCGCCCCGCACGTGAGCGCCGAGTTCGGCGGCCACGGGTTGGACATGCGTGACCGGGCGGTGGTCTTCGAAGAAGCGGGCTGGTCGCTGTTCGGTCCGCTCGCGTGCAACATCGCCGCCCCGGACGAAGGGAACATGCACCTGCTGGAGGCCGTCGCCACGGCGGAGCAGAAGGAGCGCTACCTGCGCCCGCTCGCCGCCGGCGACCTGCGCTCGTGCTTCGCGATGACGGAGCCGGCTCCGGGTGCGGGATCGGACCCGGCGGCGTTGATCACCCGCGCCGAGCGCGTGCCCGGCGGCTGGCGGATCGACGGCCGCAAGTGGTTCACCACCGGTGCCGACGGCGCGGGCTTCGCGATCTGCATGGCCCGGACCTCGGGCGCTCCCGGCGACCGGGGCGGCGCGACGAT
Source organism: Pseudonocardia charpentierae (assembly GCF_031845345.1). Lineage (NCBI taxonomy): Bacteria > Bacillati > Actinomycetota > Actinomycetes > Pseudonocardiales > Pseudonocardiaceae > Pseudonocardia > Pseudonocardia charpentierae. Next base: position 204,610 of record NZ_JAVREJ010000003.1, read on the forward strand.
GTTCCTCGTCGACGCCGCCAACCCGGGCATGCGGGTGCTGCGACACATCGAGACCCTCGACGAGAGCCTCTCCGGCGGGCACGCGGAGGTGGCGTTCGACGACTGCCGCGTCCGCGCCGACGACGTGCTCGGCGCCGTCGACGAGGGGTACCGGTACGCCCAGGTCCGGCTCGACCCGGCCCGGCTGACGCACTGCATGCGCTGGCTGGGGCTCGCGCGCCGGGCCCAGCACATCGCCGTGCGCCGGGCCGCGGAGCGGGAGCTGTTCGGCTCCACCCTGGCCGACCTCGGCATGGCCCAGGCGATGATCGCCGACAACGAGATCGATATCGCGGCGAGCCGCGGGCTGATCCGGCAGGCGTGCTGGGAGCTCGACCGGGGGCAGCCGGCCGCGCAGTCGGCCGCGATGGCCAAGGTCTTCACGGCGGAGGCGGTCTGGCGGGTCGTCGACCGGTCGCTGCAGCTCTGCGGAGCGCTCGGCGTCTCCGGCGACGTGCTGCTGGGCCGGTTCCTGCGCGAGGTGCGCCCGTTCCGGATCTACGACGGCCCATCCGAGACCCACCGCTGGGCCATCGCGAAGCGGGTCGTCAAGGCGGCCCGTCGGTGACTCTTCCCGGCCTCGACCTTCCCGCCCTGCAACCGTGGTTCACCGCGGCGGTCCCCGGATCGGGGGAGTTGCGGGCGGAGCTCGTGCACGGCGGGCGCTCGAACCTCACCTACCGGCTCACCGACGGCACGGACACCTGGGTACTGCGTCGGCCGCCCCTCGGCGCGCTCAACCCGTCCGCCCACGACATGGGGCGGGAGTACCGCGTCGTCGCGGCCCTCGCCGGGACCGACGTGCCGGTGGCGCCCGCCGTCGCCCGGTGTGACGACCCCGCGGTGCTCGGGGTCCCGTTCACGGTGGTCGGGTGGGTGGACGGGCGGGTGGTCCGCACGGCGGACGAGCTCGACACCCTGTCGGCCGCCGAGGTGCAGCGCTGCGCGTTCGGCCTCGTCGAGGTGCTCGGCCGGCTGCACGCGGTCGACCCCGCAGCCATCGGGCTGGCCGACTACGGCCGTGCGCAGGGCTACCTGGGGCGCCAGATCCGCCGCTGGAACGACCAGTGGGCCCGGATCGCCACCCGGGACCTGCCCGACATCGACACGCTGCACGCCAGGCTGGCCCGGACGTGCCCGCCCGAGGCGGGGGCGTCGATCGTGCACGGCGACTTCCGGATCGACAACACGATCCTGGATCCCGCCGATCCCGGCATCGTCCGGGCGCTCGTCGACTGGGAGATGGCCACCCTCGGCGACCCTCTGGCCGACCTCGGGCTCCACCTCGCCTACGCCGACCCCGCCTTCGATCCGGTCCTCGGCGGGAAGGCCGCGGCCACCAGCCCGCGGATGCCGGGGCGGGAGGCGCTGGCCCGGCACTACGCGACGGCCACGGGGCGGGATCCCGACGCCCTCGTCGAGGGCCTGGCCTTCTACGTGGGGCTGGGCTACTTCAAGGCGGCCGTCATCGCGGAGGGCATCCACGCGCGGCACGTGCGCGGCGAGAGCGTCGGGCGGGGATACGAGCTGGTGGGCGGGGCCGTGGCGCCACTGGCGGCGGCCGGGATCGCGGCGCTCGACGGCTCAGGCTGACGTCTCGCCACCGGGTTTCCCGACAGCCCGGATGATCTGCTCCGCGTGACGCAGCAGGGGCGCGTCGACCATCCGGCCCTCGAACGCGAACACCCCGGAGGCACCCGCGGCCGCCGCGAGCACGCGCCGCGCCCGGTCGACCTCCTCGTCGGTGGGCCGGTAGGCGTCACGGACGACCGCGACCTGGCGCGGGTGGATGCAGGCCTTCGCGACGAAGCCGGACGCGGCCCCGTCGTCGGCCTCGTCACGCAGGCCGTCGAGGTCGCCGATGTCCAGGTAGACCGAGTCGACCGCAGCGGTCGACGCGGCCGCGGCGGCCAGGAGGACCGCGGAGCGGGCGTGCCGGGCGACGTCGCGGTAGCGGCCGCCGGCACGGCGGCTGGAGCGGCCGCCGATCGCGGCGACGAGGTCTTCCGCGCCCCACATCAGGGCGACCACGTTCGGCACGGCCGCGAGCTGCGCTGCTGCGAGCACCCCGCGCGGGGTCTCGCACAGGGCGATCACCTGCCGCGGCGCGAGTGCGGCGGCCTGCTCGGCGGCCTCGGCCTTGGCCAGCATGACCGTCTCGTACGGCGTGTTGGCCAGCGCGTCGAGGTCGCGGTCGGCGTCGTTGGTGCCGGCGGGGTTGATCCGGACGATCGTGCGCCGGGGATCGAGCAGGGTCTCCTGGAGGGCCCGGCGGGCGCGGGGTTTGTCGTCGGGGGCGACACCGTCCTCGAGGTCGAGGATCACGGCGTCGGCAGCCGCTGCCGCCTTGGCGAACCGGTCGGGCCGGTCGGCGGGACAGAACAGGAGTGCGGGACCCGGGATCACGTCATCGCCCCGTCCGGCGGCCGCATCCGGACCAGGGTCGAGCGGACGGCGACCGCGACGACGTCGCCGTGCTGGTTGCGTGCGGTGTGTTCCAGCGTCACCACGCCCTCGCCCGGCCGGCTGCCGGACGGCCGGGCGTCGAGCACCACGGTCTCGGCGTAGAGGGTGTCGCCGTGGAACACCGGCTTGGGGAACGTGACCTCGCGGAAGCCCAGGTTCGCCACGATGGTGCCCTGGGTGAGCTGCCCGACCGACAGCCCGACCAGGGTCGACAGCGTGAACAGGCTGTTGACCAGCCGCTTGCCGAAGGGCTGCGTGGCGCTCCAGGCCTCGTCGAGGTGCAGCGCCTGCCCGTTCATCGTCAGCGTCGTGAACAGCACGTTGTCGGCCTCGGTGACGGTGCGGCCGGGCCGGTGCAGGTAGGTGACGCCGGGTTCGAACTCCTCGAACCACAGCCCGCGCTGCTCGATGCGCCTGCCCGGTGTCGTCACGGCGCCTCCTCCGGCGCGGGGTGCGGGGTGACGTGGAACAACGCGTGCCCGAGGGGCACCTGGCGCCCGACCGCGGCGTCGAGGTCGTCGACGACGCCGTCGTACGGTGCCCGCAGCGGCAGTTCCATCTTCATCGCCTCCAGGACCGCGAGCACGTCGCCCGCGGTGACGTCGGAGCCCTTCTCGACGAGCACCGCGAGCACGGTGCCGGGCATGGGTGCCACGACGACGCCGTCCGCGGCGGTCTCCGCGGCGGCGGCGATGTCGGGCCGGGTGAACGTGAACGTGTCCCCTTGGTGCGCGACGGCCACGCCGTGGCGGTCGGGCTGCACGAGCAGGTCGTGGATGACGTCGTCGATCTCCAGCCGCAGCCGGCCCTGGCCCGCCCCGACCTCGTGCACCGTCCAGGTGCGGCCTGCAGTGCTGTCCGACGTCGGCGAGACCTCCTCGACCCGGCCGCCGGTCCGGTCGACGGCGAGGACGTGCCGCGTGCCCCGGTGCTCGAGTTCGACCAGTACCCGGGACGGGGCGCCCGCGGCCCGCCACCCGTCGGCGATGCCGAAGGGATGGGTGGGGTCGGCGACCTGCTGGGTGGCCAGGACCCACCCGGCGGTGCACAGGGCGACGTCGGAGGTGCCGCGGGGGACGGCGTCGGGGTTGCGGTCGAGCCAGGCGGTGTCGATCGCGGCGTCGCGGTAGGCCTCGCCGGCGACCAGCCGGCGCAGGAACCCGAGATTGGTGGTGAGCCCCAGCACGGCGGTGTCGTCGAGCGCCGCGACCAGCGCCTGCCGGGCGGCCTCGCGGGTGGCGCCGTGCACGATGATCTTGCCGAGCAGCGGGTCGTACCAGGTGCCGACGCGCTGCCCGCTCCCCAGAGCCTGGTCGACCCGCGCGCGGTCGGGCCAGGCCACGCGGGTGGCCAGACCGGCCTGGGGGAGGAAGCCCGAGTAGGGGTCCTCGGCGTAGACGCGGGCCTCGATCGCATGCCCGGTCACCGTGACCTGGTCCTGGCGCAGCGGCAGCGGGCGGCCCTGGGCGACGTCCAGCTGCAGGCGCACCAGGTCGAGGCCCGTGACGGCCTCGGTGACCGGGTGCTCGACCTGCAGGCGGGTGTTCATCTCCAGGAACCAGGCCTCGTCACCGGCGACGAGGAACTCCACGGTGCCGGCGCTGACGTAGCCGACCTCCCGCGCCAGGCGGACCGATGCCTCGGCGATCGTGGCCCGGACCCGGTCCGGGATCGTGGGGGCCGGCGCCTCCTCGACGACCTTCTGGTGGCGCCGCTGCACCGAGCAGTCGCGGTCGGACAGGTGCAGCACGGTGCCGTGTGCGTCGGCGAGGACCTGGACCTCGACGTGGCGGCCGTGCTCGACGTAGCGCTCCAACAGCATGGTGTCGTCGCCGAACGCCGCAAGCGCCTCCCGCCCGGCGGCGGCGAGCGCCTCGGCAAGGTCGTCGGGGCGGCGGACGATCCGCATGCCCTTCCCGCCACCACCCGCGGCGGCCTTGACCAGCAGCGGATAGCCGACGTCGGCGGCCTGGCCGGTCGACGCGCCCTCGACGGCGGGCAGCACGGGGACGCCGGCCGCGACGGCGATGCGCCGGGCCTCGTCCTTGCGGCCCATCAGCTCGATCACCTCGGCCGGGGGACCGACGAACACCAGGCCCGCGTCGGTGCACGCGCGGGCGAAGGCGGCCCGCTCGGACAGGAACCCGTAGCCCGGGTGCACGGCCTGCGCGCCGGTCCGCTCCGCCGCGGCGAGGAGGGCCGGGACGGACAGGTACGACTCCGCGGCCGGGGCCGGCCCGATGCGGACCGCGGTGTCGGCCTCGCGCACGTGCGGGGCGGTGCGGTCGGCGTCGGAGTACACCGCGACCGTGCGCAGGCCCGCGGCCCGCGCCGCACGCAGGATGCGCACGGCGATCTCGCCGCGGTTGGCCACCAGGAGACTGTCGAACATCATCTGGCTGAACTCCATCACGGTCACATCCGGAAGACGCCGTAGGACGGCGGCTCGACCGGGGCCTGCGCGGCCACCGCGAGGCCCATGCCCAGGACCCGGCGGGTGTCGAGCGGGTCGATCACGCCGTCGTCCCACAGCCGGGCCGTGGAGTAGTAGGGCGAGCCCTGCCTCTCGTACTGCGACCGGATCGGCGCCGTGAACTCCGCCTCCTCCGCGGCCGAGAAGGAACCGCCGGTCGACTCCTCCCGGTCGCGGCGCACCGTCGCCAACACCGACGCCGCCTGCTCGCCGCCCATCACCGAGATGCGGGCGTTGGGCCACATCCACAGGAACCGCGGGTCGTACGCCCGCCCGCACATCCCGTAATTGCCGGCTCCGAACGACCCCCCGATGACGACGGTGAACTTCGGCACCGAGGCGCAGGCGACGGCCGTCACGAGCTTCGCGCCGTCCTTGGCGATGCCCCGGCTCTCGTACTCCCGGCCGACCATGAACCCGGTGATGTTCTGCAGGAACACCAGCGGCAGGCCGCGCTGGTTGCACAGCTCGATGAAGTGCGCGCCCTTGAGCGCCGACTCGCTGAACAGGATGCCGTTGTTGGCGAGGATGCCGACCGGGTAGCCCCAGATCTGGGCGAAGGCGCACACCAGCGTCTCGCCGTAGAGCGCCTTGAACTCGGAGAACCGCGACCCGTCGACGATCCGGCGGAGCACCTCCCGCACGTCGTAGGGCGTGCGCAGGTCCGCCGGGACCAGGTCGTAGAGCTCGGCGGGGTCGAGCGACGGTTCCTCGGGCGGCTCCCGACGGAGCGATCCGGCGCCGGGGCGGGGGAGCGTGGCGCAGATCGACCGCAGGACCGCGAGCGCCTCGGCGTCGTCGGCGGCCAGGTGATCGACCACTCCCGAGCGGCGGGCGTGCACGTCGCCGCCGCCCAGGTCCTCGGCGCTGACGATCTCGCCGGTGGCCGCCTTCACCAGCGGCGGCCCGCCGAGGAAGATCGTGCCCTGGCCGCGGACGATCACCGACTCGTCGGCCATCGCCGGCACGTAGGCCCCGCCCGCGGTGCACGAGCCGAGCACGGCGGCCAGCTGCGGAATGCCCGCGCCCGACATCCTCGCCTGGTTGTAGAAGATGCGCCCGAAGTGCTCGCGGTCCGGGAACACCTCGTCCTGCATCGGCAGGAAAGCGCCCCCGGAGTCGACGAGGTAGACGCACGGCAACCGGTTCGCGCGGGCGATCTCCTGCGCGCGCAGGTGCTTCTTGACCGTGATGGGGTAGTAGGTGCCGCCCTTGACCGTCGCGTCGTTCGCGACGATCACGCACTCCCGGCCCCCGACCCGGCCGATCCCGGTGACGATGCCGGCGCTGGGCACCGCGCCGTCGTACATGCCGTGCGCGGCCAGCGGGCTCAGCTCCAGGAACGGCGAGCCGGGGTCCAGCAGCCGGTCGACCCGGTCGCGCACGAGCAGCTTGCCCCGGCCCACGTGCCGGCGGCGGGCGGACTCCCCACCGCCGAGCCGGGCCGCCGCGAGGTGCTCCCGCAGCTCGGCGACCAACTCGCGCATGGTCGCGGGTGCAGCCGCGGGCGTACCGGTCGCCGTCCCGGGGGTGTGCATCGACGTCACTGCGGCCCCCTTCCCGGGGCAGCGTATCCACGAAGGGGGCGACTGGCCGCCCGCCGCCGCGGCCCCGAAGATGGAACCTGTGCTCGTCGGTGAGGAGAACCCATGGACGTCGAGCTGACCGAGGAGCAGCAGGCGCTGCGCGAGACCGTCGAGGAGTTCGCGCGCAAGGAGGTCGCGCCCGTCATCGGCGGGTTCTACGAGCGCGGCGAGGTCCCGTACGGGATCGTCGCGAAGATGGGGGCGATGGGCCTGTTCGGCCTGCCCTTCCCCGAGGAGCACGGCGGCATGGGCGGCGACTACTTCGCGCTCTGCCTCGCGTTGGAGGAGCTCGCGCGCGTCGACTCGTCGGTGGCCATCACGCTCGAGGCCGGGGTGTCGCTCGGTGCGATGCCGATCTTCCGCTTCGGCACGGCCGAGCAGCGGGAGCGCTGGCTGCCCGCGCTCACGGCCGGCACGGCGCTGGGCGCTTTCGGGCTGACCGAGTCGGGAGGTGGCTCGGACGCGGGCGCGACCCGCACCACGGCCCGGCTCGACGGCGACGTGTGGGTGATCAACGGGTCGAAGGCGTTCATCACCAACGCCGGCACCGACATCACCAGCATCGTCACGGTCACCGCGATCACCGGGACGCGGCCTGACGGCGGCAAGGAGATCTCCGCGATCATGGTGCCCGCCGGCACGCCGGGGTTCACGTTCTCGCAGAAGTACTCCAAGGTCGGCTGGAGCGCCTCGGACACCCGCGAGCTGTTCTTCGACGACTGCCGCGTGCCGGCGGCGAACCTGCTCGGCGAACGCGGGCGCGGCTACGCGCAGTTCCTGTCGATCCTCGACGAGGGCCGGATCGCCATCGCCGCGCTGGCGGTCGGGCTCGCCCAGGGGTGCGTCGACGAGTCGCTGCGCTACGCGCGCGAGCGCGAGGCGTTCGGCCGTAAGATCGGCTCCCACCAGGCGATCCAGTTCAAGATCGCCGACATGGAGGTGCGCGCCCACACCTCCCGGCTCGCCTACTACGCGGCCGCGGCGAAGATGCTGCGTGGCGCGCCGTTCAAGAAGGAGGCGGCGATCGCCAAGCTCGTCGCGTCGGGCGCGGCGGTGGACAACGCGCGCGACGCCACCCAGGTGTTCGGCGGGTACGGGTTCATGAACGAGTACCCGGTGGCCCGGTTCTACCGCGACGCGAAGGTCCTCGAGATCGGCGAGGGCACTTCGGAGGTGCAGCGGATGCTGATCGCCCGCGAGCTCGGTCTCTGAGGCCCGACGGGCGCTTCATGCCCGGACCGGAAGAATGTGGCCATGACGTTCCGCCGCATCCTCCCGATGCTGGCCGCGTTCGCGGTCGTGCTCGCCGGCTGTGCCTCGGCTCCGTCCGCCCCGGGTTCCGCCGGCGCTGCGCCGTCGGCCGCCGCGCCCGCGGGCCTGGTCCCGGTGAGCGTGACCGTCCCTGACGGGCTGGCCGACGCACCGCTGGACGAGCCCCGGCAGGTGCTCGTTCCGTCCGGCTGGACCATGTCGGTGTTCGCCCGGGTGTCGTCGGCGCGGCTCGCCGCCTGGGCCCCGGACGGCGCACTGCTGGTCTCCGTGCCGGAAGAGGGCTCGGTCGTGCGGCTGACGCCGGACGGGCGCGGCACGGCGGACGTGTCGGTGCTGCTGGAGGGGCTGAACCAGCCGCACGGGCTCACCTTCGCCGGCCCGACCCTGTACGTCGCCCAGAGCGACCGCGTCGACGCCTATTCCTACGCCGGCGGGGCCGCCACCGACCCGCGGCCCGTCGCCACTGGTCTCCCCGACGCGAAGAGCGCGGACCTGAAGGGCCGGTACGCCCACGCGCTCAAGAGCGTCGCCGTCGGTCCCGACGGATCCGTCTACGTGTCCGTCGGATCGACCGGCAACATCTCCGTGGAAGACCTGGCCGCGACCCCGCCGCGGGCGTCCATCCTCCGCGTCCCGCCGAATGGCGGGGCGCCCGAGCCGTACGCGGTGGGCGTCCGCAACGGGACCGGCCTTGCGGTGGCCCCGGACGGCGCGGTCTGGACGGCGGTGAACAACCGCGACAACATCCAGTACCCGTTCGCCCGGCCCTACGGCGGCGACACGGGTACGTCGCAGGGAGAGGTGATCGCGGAGTACGTGCGCGACCACCCGGCCGAGGCCCTCGCCCGGCTCACGCCCGGCCGGAACCTGGGATGGCCGTACTGCAACCCGGATCCCGACGTCGAGCCCGGCGTCTTCGGCTCGCCCCAGAACCTGTCGGACGTCCCGTTCACCGTCGACATCCAGACGAACCCGGACGGCCGGATGCTGGACTGTGCCACCCTGCCGCCGGTCGAGCAGGCGTTCGGGGGCCATTCCGCGCCGCTGGGGCTGTCGTTCGTCGACGGCGGACTGCCCGACACCTACGCACGTGGGGCCCTGGTGGGCGTGCACGGCTCGTGGAACGCGTCGCCGCCGCGCGCGCCCGAGGTGTCGTTCTTCCCGTGGCAGGACGGCGGCCTGGGCCCGCAGCAGACGTTGGTCGGAGGGTTCCAGGCCGCGAACGGCGCCCGTTGGGGCCGCCCGGTGGCCGCGGTGGCCGGGCCCGACGGCGCCGTGTACGTCACCGACGACGAGGCCGGTGCGGTCTACCGGTTGGCTCCGCCCGGCCGGTGAGCCGCCGGGCGCCGCGGTCTCCCTCACCACGGTCCGGTTTCGTCGGTGCCGACGCCTACCCTGCTGTCGTGGCCGACGACCTGCACCTGTTCCACATCACCTGTGGCGGGTGCACCGCCGACTGGGCGGGCGACGACCGGGCGCACTGCGGGCACTGCCACGCCACGTTCGACTCGATCGCGGTCTACGACGGGCACCGCGCGGGCGGACGTTGTGCCCGGCCACAGGCACTCGGTCTCGTCACGACCAAGAACGGCATCTGGAGGGAGCCGGCGCCCGGACGCCGCCGGACGGGCTGAGGCGTCGCCGTCCGGTACCGGGTCTGCCGGTGTCCGCACCGCGAGCAGGATCGCGACGACGATCAGGCCCAGCCCCACCCCACCGACCGGCCCCGGCCGGTCGCCCACGGTCCAGCCGACCAGCACCGCGCTGAGGGGCTCGGTCATCAGCAGGAGCCCGGCCGTCGTCGCGGGTACCACGGACTGTCCGAGCGCCTGGAGCAGGTAGGCGCCTCCCGACACCCCGATGCCGAGGGCGGCGGCGAGAAACCAGTCGGTGGCGTCCATGCCGGACGTGCCGGCAGCCATCCCGGGTCCGGCACAGACGAGGGCGACGACGACGCTCTGGAGGGCGATGAGGTGCAGGGCGTCGAGGTGCGGGGCGGCGGCGGCGAGCAGGAGCAGGTGCACGGCGAGCAGCACGCTGGCGGCCAGAACCGCGCCGAGCCCGGCGCCGCTGCCACAGAGCAGCAGCAGCCCGGTGCCGGCGACCGCGATCGCGGCCACGGTGCGGCGACCCGGGCGCCGGCGGCGGACGAGCGCATCGATCCCCGTCGCCCAGATCCCGAACCCGGACACGAGAACCCCGGCGGTGGTGCTGCCGGTGGCGGGTAGTCCGTGGACGAGGCACAGGTAGCTGCCGGCCAGCGCCACGCCGCAGCCGACACCGGCTTTCAGGAGCGCGACCGGGTCGGCGACCGGTCCGCGGCAGAACAGCAGGAGGGCGGCCGCGGCGAAGGCGAACCGGATCGACAGGAACGCCTCCGCGTCGACCCCGCCGCTCAGCACCCACGCGAGGGGTTCCGTGCTCGCGCCGTAGAGGATCCCGGCGAGCGCCAGCGCACAAGCGCCCATTACGCGACGCCGCGGCGTCGGGTGCGCCACGGACCGGTGTCGTGCAGGTGATGCGGTAGGGCGGACATCGCCGCTGTATGCGGACTGCATCGTCCGTTCCCCTCAGTGTTTCGGCCGGCACGAGGAACCCGCCCCGAGGGCGGTCGCCGTACACGAACGAGTCGTTATCGCTCCGCGCGAGAGTTCGTCATTGTTGATGAACCATGTATTTCTCGGAGCGTCGCGCTGCTGGACGAAGCGTCGCGGAAAAGCCCGTACGTCCCGGCGTACAACGACCGACCCGAACCGGTACTTGTACACACAGGATCGCGGCCGGGTCCCGGATCCTTCGAGACGACGCCGGGCGCTACCGCCGGCGGGCCAGTCCACCTCGCACGAGCGGAACGGTGATCATAGTGAGCTACTTCCCGCCTCCTCCGAGCTACCCGCCGCACCGGCCGACGCACGTCGTGCGGAACCGATGGCTGATCGCCGTCGGCATCGCGGTCGCGATCGCCTTTCTCGCTGCGCTGTTGTCGGTCGGAGAATCCACTTATTCCGACAGTGGTTATTCCGACAGTGGTTATTCCGACAGTGGTTATTCCGACAGTGGTTATTCCGACAGTGGTTATTCCGACAGTGGTTATTCCGACAGGGGGTACTCCGACGAATCCGGCAACAGTCAGTTCTACGGCGACGGTGAGAACTCGATCGTCACGACGGACGACGGCGAACTCATTTACTCCGACGACAACGGCAACAGTTTCTCCGTCGGAGGGTGAGATCGAGTCCCGGAGTCCGGCACCCCCGCGTAGTCGGGCAGCTCGACGCCGTTGATCGCGCGGTCCACCAACGCCATGAGCGCGTCCATGTCGGGCTCCGCGCTCGGCTCGGTGTTCTCCTGGGCGTCCGGGTCGGGGACGCCGCGGCTGTGCACGTGCAGCCGGCCGATCTCCTGGTTGGCCTCGACGAACGGGCGCATCCGCTCCTCGTAGGCGGCGAACCCGGCCGCCGGGTCCCACCCGGCGGCCGCCAACTCGCCGGCCAGCAGGTAGGCACCGACCAGGGCCAGTCCGGTGCCTCCTCCGGACATCGGCGACGAGCTGAACGCCGCGTCCCCGAGCAGCCCCACCCGGCCGCTCGACCAGCGGTCCATCACCACCTGGGCGACCTGGTCGAGGTAGAAGTCCGGGGTGTCGTCGAGGTGCGCGAGGATGCGCGGGGTCGACCAGCCGAGGCCGGCCATCCGCTCGCGCAGCAGGCGCTTCTGGGCCTCGACGTCGCGATAGTCGACGTCGAAGTCGGCGGCGGTGAAGGACAACATGGCCATCGCCAGGGAGGCGTCCGGGAGGGGCCGCAGGCCGGCCGAGCGCCCCGACTCCTGGTAGTCGATCAGCCAGCGATCCACCCCGAACTCGTTGGGCACGGTGTAGAAGGCCAGCACCATCCCGAGGTGGCGGACGAACTGTTCGCGCGGGCCGAAGACCATCGTCCGCAGCGCCGAGTGCAGCCCGTCCGCCCCGACCACCAGGTCGAAGCGGCGCCGGTCGCCGCTCGCGAAAGCCACGTCGACGCCGTCCGCGTCCTGGGTGAGCTCGGCGATCCGGTCGCCGAAGATGTACTCGACACCGTCACGGGTGTCGTCGTAGAGCACCCGGGACAGGTCGCCGCGCAGGATCTCGATCTCCGCGATGTACCCGTCGCCGCCGTCGTCGTCCGCGCGGAAGGTCTCCAGCACGTTCCCGTCCACGTCCACGGTGTACGCGCCGGCGGTCTGGGTGCGCGCCGCGCGCACCGCCGCGTCGAGCCCCATCCGCCGGATGACCTCCTTGGCCACCCCGCGCGCGTCCACCGCCTGCCCACCAGGACGCAGCTCGGGGGCCCGCTCCACCACGGTCACCTCGGCGCCCCGCCGGTACAGCCAGTGGGCCAGCGCGGGCCCCGCGATGCTCGCCCCCGCCACCAACACCCTGGTGCCGCTCATCGCGTCCCCTGCTCACCCGTCCGGATCACGGTCCGGATCGTACGGTGGTCCAGCGCCCGGCCGGCCCACGCCCGCCGCGAGCTGATCGTGCGGGTGCTACCGGGCTGATCGCAGCGCTTTTCGTCCCGCACGATCAACGGGCTTGATCGTGCGGGAGTTGTCCGGCCTCATCGGCCTCCGTTCGGCCCCGGACGATCAACGGCGACGACGACGTACTCGCCCGAGATGCCGTAGATCAGGCCGCACCGCGCGGCGTGCCGCCGGCCGCTGCTCGTTATTGCGACCCCGCCGCCACCAGCGTCGCGGTGAGGGGTTCGAGCTCGGCGACCAGCTCGTCGAGCTCGGCGGGGGAGAGGGCGCCGTACGGCGGGGCGGCGAGCTCGTCGGTGAGGGCTTCGATGCGTTGTTTGGTCTCGCGGCCGGCGTCGGTGAACCGGCCGTCGGTGTCGACGAGCCCGCGCTCGCGCAAGCCCTCCATGACCGCAGCCAGCCGCTTCTTCGGCAGGTGATGAATGCGCCCGAACGACTCCGGCGGGTGGATGCCCTGCTCGAGCGCGGACAGCACGTGGGCCTCCGTGCCGCCGATGCGCGCGCCGACGAGTGCGGCGACGTGCCCGTCGCCGCGGTGCTCGCGCAGCATGGTCGCGGAATGCCACAGCCGGGCGACCGGGTCGCTCGGCACCGGAAGCGTGCGCATCCCGGCGTACATCACCCGACCTTCGGTGGGCGCGCTCGTCGCGGCCTTGGTCGTGAGGTCGGCGGCGCGCACCAGGCCCGGCGAGTCGGCCAGCTCGTCGCCGAGGATCCGGCGGACGGAGGCCGCGCTGCCCCGCTCCCGCGCGGCGACGGACGCCTCGGGCGGGATCGTCTCCCACGCGCTCGGGATGTGCCGCGCGGCCTCCCCGTCGGCGAAGCTGTAGAAGGCCGCGTGCACGACCTGCGCCGGCACCCGCCCCAGCGGCGCGGCGCGGCTGGCGAAGTAGCCGTCCCAGTAGGTGCGGTGGCCGAGCGCGGCCATCTCCTCGTTGCACTCGTCGGCGAAGAAGGTGACCAGGCAGATCGGTTCCAGGAGCTCGAACATGCGACGGGCCGTCCAAGTCATGGACGACATCATGGCCTCGGCCTGCGATCCGCGTGACGTCGCTCTGACGATCACGGCCAGGAATTGTCGGTGGTCGATGCGAGAATATGTGTGTGACCGAGAGCCCTTCCGCTGCTGCGCAGCGTCTGCTGGTGCAGGCGGCGGAGGCGTTGGGCGAGGTCATGGAGTCGGGCAGTGATGTCGAGTTGGTGGCGTTGTTGTCGACGTGTGAAACCGTGGTGCGGCGGCTGGACCGGGCGACCGTGGATGCGGTCGCGGCGTTGGAGCGGCGTGGGGTGTTCGCCGAGCGCGGCTACACATCGGTGTCGGCGGCGTTGAGTGATCTGCTGGGTTGGGAGCGGCTCGAGGCCCGCCGGCGGGTCGTTGCCGCCGAGCAGGTCACCCCGCGCGTGGGGCTTGACGGGGTGGTCCTCCCGGCGCGGCTGCCCGCCACCGCGGCGGTGTTCGCCGGCGGGCGGGCGAGTCTGCGGCACGTCGAGACCATCGCCCGGGTGCTCGGTTCGGACGCGGCCGCCCGGCTGTCGCCGCAGCAGTGGACGGGCGCGGAGGCCCAGCTCGCCGCCAAGGCCGGCCTGTACACCCCGTCGGAGCTGCAGGCCTGGGGCGCGGCGTTGGTCGAGGCGCTCGATCAGGACGGGGCGGAGCCCGACGACCGATCCCCGTCCGGGGTGAACGAGCTGCACCTGACCGGGCTGCCGTCGGGGGGCGGGAGGATCAAGGGCCGGTTCGACGACGCGGCGATGTTCGACGCGATCGCCGCGGTGGTCGACGCCACGGCCCGCCCGCTCACCGGCGACGACGACCGTACTGTGGGGCAGCGCCAGGCCGAGGCGCTGGCGGACGTGTGCGGCTACGTCCTCGACCATGCCCCGACGGCGGTGCTGCCCGAGAGCGGCGGGCGGCGCCCGCACCTCACCGACGGGCTACGCCGGGCCGTCGCCGCCCGGGACCGTGGTTGCGCCCATCCCGGTTGCGGTCGGCCGGGCTCGTGGTGCGAGGTCCACCACATCGTCCCGTGGGAACACGGCGGCCCGACTCGCCTGGACAATCTGGTGATGCTCTGCCGCGTTCATCACCGGCAGATCCACTCCACCGACTGGACCGTGCGGATCCGCGACGGACTACCCGAGTTCATCCCGCCGAAGTGGATCGACCCCGAGCAACACCCCAGACGACGAGCCCTACCGCACCTGGTCGGGGCAGCCTGACCTTTCAGGGCAGAATCTCGACGTAGCCGTCGGTTCCGTGGACGCGGATCCGCTGTCCGTCGGGGATCAGTCGCGTCGCATCCACCACGCCGACGACGGCCGGCAGGCCGTACTCCCGGGCGATCACCGCGCCGTGGGTCATCAGGCCTCCCACCTCCGTGACCAGGCCCGTGATCGCCAGGAACAACGGCGTCCAGCTGGGGTCGGTGTAGGCCGTGACCAGGATGTCGCCCGGTTCGAGATCCGCCCGCGCCATGTCGAGGATGACGCGAGCCCGCCCTTCGACGACCCCGGCGGAGACCGGGAGGCCGACCAGGGCACCGGTCGGCACGTCGTCGCGTCGGTACGCCCCGGTGACGGCCTCGCCGTCCGAGGTGAGCACCCGGGGCGGTGTGAGCGCCTGGTACGACGTGAACGCGTCCCTGCGTCGACGGATGAGCTCGTCGTCCACGTGCCTGGTGCGCACGACGTCGTGGAGCTCGGCGAACCTCAGGAAGAAGATGTCGTCCTTCGCGCGAAGCACGTCGGCCTCCACGAGGCGCTCGGCCTCCCTCAGCAGGGCCTGCTTGTACACGAAGTAGCGGCTGACCATGCCGTACTTCGGATACTCGCGGTACCCGATGAAGGTCCGCACCCGGTCGATCATCTGTTTGGCCTCGTCGGCCTTCTTCTCCCCGTCCGGCAGCGCCCGCAGGCGCTCCAGCACGTCCTGTTCCTTCGCCCACGCCTCCTTGCGTCCCTGCTCGAAGCGCCGCGCCCCGGCGCCCGGCTCGAAGTTCTTGACGTTGCCGAGGATCACGGGCACGAGCGTCGAGGGGCGCTCGGCCCACCGCGGCCGCGTGATGTCGATCTCCCCGACGCAACGCATGCCGTACTTCTCGAGCCACCCCTCGATGGCGTCCCGCACTTCCGGCCCGCCCGAGAGCGTGGCCAGCTCGTCGAGGTAGGCGTCGTCGTCGACGTGGTGCAGGAACGCCACCACGTCGGGGTGCGGACGGATCGCGTCCGCGACGTCCAGAAGCGCCAGCCCCATCTCCGACGTGACGTTGTGGGGAACGGACTGCGTGAGCGTGTCGGCCGCGTTCTTCTCGCCCAGCCATTCCAGCAAGTGATCGTTGAGCCACCACGCGGCCTCCATCGCCGACATGAACACCTGATGGCTCCGCGGATCGAACAGGATCCGCTTCAGCTCCTGCATGTCCGTCTGGATGAAGTCGAGCAGCGCCTCTCCGGACAATGTCGCGATGTCGTGTTCCGCGGCGGCGACGGATGCCTGGCTGCGCTCGATCAGCTCGGTGACGATCGCCGGATCGGTCTCGATCGGAGCCGGTGAGCCGCCGAACAGTGGCCCGGGGGCACCCTCGTCGGGGAGCGGGCGGATGAACCCGTCGCGCTCGAGGATGGTCTGCAGCGCGTCCCCCATCAGCGGATCGGACCTCTGCAGGGCATCCAGGAGGCCGGGGCGGGTCGACGGCGAGGCCAGCCTCTGGGTGACGTCGACGAACAGGCGCCCGCCGGCCTCGGCCATGGGAGCGGGGGTCGTCATCTGCCAGAAGGACAACCCGAGGGGCTTTATGGGGTCGGTCATCATCTGCTGATGACCGACGGAGACGTAGACGTGGTTCTCCTGGTCGCCGGCCTCGGGGACGGGGAACAGCGTGGTGATCGGCCGGCTCTGGACGATCTGGATGTCGTTGCCGGCGAGGCACCATTCGATGTCCTGGGGGCGGCCGAAGTGCGCTTCGATCCGCCGGCCCAGCTGTGCGAGCCGCACGACCTGCGCCTTGGTCAGCACCGGCTGGTCCTGCAGTTCCGGGTCGATCGCCTGTTCCTGCGTCCCGCCCCCCGGCGTGGCGCGGATGGCGAGCCGCTTGGTGCCGATCGCCGTGGCGACGACCTCGCCGTCGCGCACTGTGTAGACGTCCGCGTTGACGAGGCCGGAGACCAGGGCCTCCCCGAGGCCGAAGCCGGCCTCCACGGAGACGACCCTCCGGTTCCCCGTGACGGGGTCGGCCGTGAACAGGATGCCCGCCGCATCGGGAAAAATCATCTGCTGCACGACCACGGCCATGTGGACCGCACGGTGGTCGATACCCCTGCGCTGGCGGTAGGTCACGGCCCGCTCGGTGAACAGCGAGGCCCAGCATCGGCTGACGTGCCGGAGGATCGCCGTCGGGCCCACCACGTTCAGGTAGGTGTCCTGCTGGCCCGCGAAGGAGGCCGTCGGGAGGTCCTCTGCCGTCGCGCTGGAGCGGACGGCGTACGCCGCATGCTCGCCGAGTCGGCTGAGCGCGTCGGTGATCGCCACCGCGAGTTCGCCGGGCATGGCGGTGTCGTCGAGGATCCGGCGGATCTCCGCGCTGAGCGTGCGGATCGCCTCCCGGTCGTCCGGGTCGAGGCGCGACAGCTGATCGAGGCGGTCGTCGATCGACGGCGCGTCCGCCATGATCCGTCGGAAGGCGTCGGTCGTCACGCAGAAACCGGCCGGCACGCGGACGCCGTCGATCCGTGACAACCCGCCCAGGTGTGCGCCCTTGCCGCCGACCACCCCGACCTGCGTCTCGTCGACCTCGTGAAGAAATCGTACGAACCGCTCGATCATCGATGTACCTCCGGGGAAGCCGTGGGTCGTCGTTCGGCCGCCGATTCTGCGACCCGGCCCGGGGCTTGCCGCAAGCCCCCCGGTGCGCTATACGTTGAGAATGGCAAGGGGTGAGAACTCCTTGCCCTTGTCGTTCGCGGCGGTTTCTCCGGGTCGTCAGCCGCGCAGCCGGGGCATGACCTCCTCGGCGAACAGCCGGTTCGACGCCGCCACGCGTTCCGGGTCCGCGTCGCGCGACGCCGGCACCATGATGATCCGGTCGAGGCCCAGGTCGACGAGTTCCCGCAACCGCTCGGCACAGTGGTCGGCCGGGCCGACGACCGTGAAGCGGTCGAGGAACTCGTCGGGCAGTACTGCCGAGTGGCTCGCCGTGCGGAGCCCGTGCTGCGCCTCCTGGTAGGCCGTGCCGAGCCGCTCGACCACCGCGCGGTCCGCGCCGGACAGCACGTCGGCCGGGCCCTCGCTGACGAAGTGGGCGAAGATCGCGGCGCTGCCGCGCACCAGGTCGCGGGCGACGGCGACGTCGGGGTGCACGACGACGTTGACGAACGCGCCGAGCGACGGCGGGGCCGCTCCCTCGGGTACGGCGCGCCGTGCCTCGGCCACGGCCCAGGCGACCCGCTCGGGGTCAGCTCCCACCGTGAGATCGACGCGCCCCGCCGTCCGGGCGCCGAGCGCGATGGTGGCCGGGCCGGTCGCCGCGACCGACACCGGCACCTCGGCCGGTGCGAACGAGGCGATCCACGCCATGCGGGCACTCGCGCCCTCCACCGTCGGCACGTCGTCACCGCGCAGGAACGCCCGGATGTCACCGACGGCGCGCTCGAGCTGCGCCGTCGTCGCGGGCCGTATGCCGAGCTGGAGGACCGCGGAGTCGCCGCGGCCGAGGACGAGCACCGCCCGGCCGCCGGACTCGATCTGCAGGGTGGCGATCGCCGAGGCCGTGACCGCGGGGTGCCGGGTCACCGGGTTGGTGACGGCGACGCCGAGCCGCAGCCGTGTGGTGTCCCGCGCCGCGAGGGCGAGCTCCACGTAGGGATCACCGACGAGGTTCTCGCTGTCGGCGAGCATGAGCCCGTCGAATCCCCGCTCCTCGGCCTCCACCGCGAGCGCGGCCGCATGCCGGGGGACGGGGAACCCGTGCAACCAGATCTCCATGCGTTGCAGTGTCGGCCGTGGCGCTCCATCGACGCTCCACGGCACACCGGAGCCGGTTGGAGTGCCGTTGGAGCAGCGCGATCCAGGGTGTGTCATGACCACGACCCGCCCGACCGGCAGCGCGCTCAGCCGCCGTCGGCTGCTCGGCACTGCGGCGACCGCTGCCGGGCTCGCCGCGGCCGCCGCGTGCTCGCCGGCCGCCCCGGCTCCCACCGCACCGCCGGTACCGGCGTCACCGTCACCGTCCCCGGCGCCGTCCGGCACACGGATGGTGCCAGCCCGGCCCTTGCCCACCCCGGACACCGTGAGCACCGAGTTCGCCCCGATCGTCGGTGCCCCGCTCGCCGCCGGGTGGAACGATGTCCCGCCGGACGCGACCGGCTGGCGGGCACTGGCCGCGCAGAGCGCGGTCGACCCGGACCTGCCCGCGCTGATCGCGAAGCTCGGGGTCTCGGTGAAGAAGGACGTGATCGCCGGAGTGCCGGTGTTCCAGATCAGCCCGCCGCAGGTGCCCGCGCAGCGTCGCGGCCAGGTGCTGATGCACCTGCACGGCGGGGGATATGTGTTGTATCCCGGTGAGGTCGGCGCGGGCGAGGGCATGATCATGTCCGGCCTCGAGGGGTACGAGGTGGTCTCCGTCGACTACCGGATGCCACCCGACCACCCGTTCCCCGCCGCCCTCGACGACGCACTGGCCGTCTGGAAGGCGCTGTCCGCGCAGACCGATCCGCGGCGGATGGGGGTCTTCGGTGCCTCCGCCGGGGGTGGGCTCACCCTCGCCCTGATGCTGCGCGCCCGCGACGAGGGCGTCGCCCTGCCGGCGGCGATCGCCCCGGGCACGCCCTGGGTGGACCTGACCGGCGACGGCGACTCGCGCAACGCCAACGAGTTCGTCGACAACGTGCTGGTGTCCGACACGGGCTGGGTCGGTGCGGCGGCGCCGTTGTACGCCGCAGGTCACGACCTGCGCGACCCGCTCGTCTCACCGGTCTTCGGTGACTTCCGCGGCCTGCCTCCGGCGATCCTGACGTCCGGGACGCGTGACCTGCTGCTGAGCGACACCGTCCGGGCGCACCGCAAGCTGCGGCAGGCCGGCGTACCCGCCACGCTGCAGGTCTTCGAGGCCATGAGCCATGCGCAGTTCCTGGAGCCCGGGGTCCCCGAGACCACCGAGGCGTTCGGCGAGATCGCCGCCTTCTTCGACCAGCACCTCGGTGGATAGGCCCTACCGCTTCGCGTGGCCGAGGGCGCGGGCGAGCGTGTCGAGCAGCGCGGGGACGTCGTCGCGCGGTACGACCGCCTGGATGATGCTCAGCCGCTCGGCGTGGCTCGCCGCGTCGGCGAAGGCCGCCCGCAGCTCGCCCACGGTGCGGACCTTCGTCGCCGCGGCGCGGCCGTCGTCGGCGCCGAAGAAGGCCGGAGCGTGGGTCCAGTCCCAGTGGGTGATGTCGTTGTACGGCTCGTCAGGGCCGTGGATGGCGCGTTCTACGGTGTAGCCGTCGTTGTCGACCACGACGACCACCGCCGGCAGCCGCTGCTGGATGACGGTGGCCAGCTCCTGCGCCGTCAGCTGTGCGGCCCCGTCGCCGATCAGCAGGATCCCGCGCCGTCCCGGCTGTGCGGTGCAGGCCCCGAGCAGCGCGGGGAGCGTGTAGCCGATCGACGCCCACAGCGGCTGGCCGACGAACGTGACGTCCGCGGGGAGGCGGTGCGGGGCCATCCCGTAGAAGCAGGTGCCCTGGTCGGCCAGGACGATGTCGCCCGCCTGCAGGAACCCCGCGGTCTCCTGCCACAGCGCGTCCTGGCTCAGCGGTGCGTCGTCCGCGGCCGGCTCCGGTGTCGGCTCGGGTGTGGTGGGCCCGGCAGGGGCGGATCTGTCGAGGCCGGCGACCAGCGGCTCCAGCGCGGCGAGCGCGGTCGGCAGCTCCAGCGGTGCGAAGGTCGCCGCCCCGACGCTCGCCGAGCGCGCGCCCAGCTCGATCGTCCGGGCGCGGGTGATCCGCTGGCTGAACAACCCGCTGTTCAGATCGGTGAACTGGACGCCCGCGAGGATCAGCGCGGCGGCGTCCTCGATGGTACGACGGGTGTCCTCGGTGCTGCCCGTGGCTCCGGAGTAGGTGCCGGCGAAGGCGGGTGCGCTCTCGTCGACCAGGCTCTTGGCCCACGGGGTCGTCGCGTGCGGAACTCCCACGGACAGCAGCCGCTGCAGGTGCGGCGCGGCGCCGAACCGGTGCACCTGCAGCCCGGCCAGCACGCTGACGTCGTTCACGGACCCGGCGCGGTCGAGGAGCCGCTGCGCGGCGTCGACGAAGGCGTCGAGGGCCTCGGGGTCGGTGGTGTCGACGTACGGCGGCAGCGGTTCGGCCGCGGGGGACACCGGCGCCTGCGCGACGTCGGCGGGCAGGAGCAGGTACCCGGGCAGGCGGCGGTCGCGGACGGCGGTGAGCACCCGGTCGATCTCGGCGATGGCGTTCCCCGCGGTCAGTGCGGCACGGGCGCAGGTGATGGCCTCGTGCATCGCCATGAAGAGCCCGAACTCGCCGTCGCCCAGGCTGTGGTGGACGGGGCGGCGGAGCGCCTGCGTCGCGAGCGCCGGCGCACCGACGACGTGCACCACCGGCACGTGCTCCGCGTAGCTGCCGGTGATCGCGTTGACGGCGCTGAGCTCGCCGACGCCGAACGTCGTGCAGAGGGCCGCGAACCCACGCAACCGCCCGTAGCCGTCGGCGGCGTAGCCCGCGTTCAGCTCGTTGGTGCAGCCGGTCCAGCGCATCGTCGGGTGGTGGGTGACGTGGTCGAGCATCGCGAGGCTGTAGTCGCCGGGGACGCCGAACATGCGGTCGACCCCCAGCTCCGCCAGCCGGTCGACGAGGTGGTCGGCGACCCGGTAGTTGCCGTCGCTCGTGGTTCGCCCGGCGGCAGGCGCGGTGGTCGTCGACATCCGCCCACCCTGCCCGATCATGGGCGGCGCGGGAAAGGTCCGGGCGCCGTCACCCGATCTCGTCCAGCGTCCGCAGCGTGTCGGCGGCCGCGTCGCGAGCCGGTGGGACGACCCGCGACCCGGGAGCGTCCGCCACCCGGCGCAGCGCCTCCTTCGCGTCGTCCGTGCCGATGCTGCCGAGCACCTCCACGAGACCGACGCTCGCGCTGCCGTCCAGGAGCGCCCCGGCCACCAGGGGCACGGAGCGATCACCGGCGCGGACCAGCATGGTCGCGGCGGCCGTCCGCTCGGTCTCGCCGCCCCGGCTCACGGCGGCGAGGAGGGCCCGACCCGCGGCGGCCACACCGGTGAGCCGCCACGCCGCTCCGGCGGCGAGGACCCTGGCGGCTGCGGCGGAGCTCACCCCGCGAGGCTACGTCCGGGCCGGTTCACAGCACGGCCGGCAGCCCGTGCCGCTGCCAGTAGGCGGGCTCGTGGGTGTCGCCGTGCTCGAACCACCCGTTGACGTGCGACGTCACCTTTCCCGCCTGCTCCGGCGGCGGGGTGAACGTCTGGCCCCCGCGGTCCGCGATGATCACCAGGTCCAGGCGCACCCGCACGTCGATGATCCGCGCGACGTTCGCGAAGTCCGGGAACCACTCCGCGTGCACGGGCCAGCTCAGCAGCACGAGCCGGTCGAGCCGCAGCCCGCGGAGGGTGGCGAGGTGCGCGACGGTCCCGCCGTGGCTGTGCGCGAAGAGATCGGGACTGTGCAGGTTCTCGGCCGCGACCCACTCGACCATCTGCTGCGCGGCGAGCTGACGTGCTCCGTCGGCGTACAGGCCGCTCCACCGGAAGCTCGGGTCGTGCAGTGCCAGCGGGGGAACCAATGAGTCGAGGTAGGTGTAGAAGTCGCCGCCCGGCTGCCACCACGTCGTCAGCGCCGCGAAGGATCCGTGGGTGAGGAACGCGGCGTGCGAGGGCTGGTCGCGTCCGGTGGAACGTGACGGGCGACCGACGACGCGGCGCAGCACCGCATGCTGCGGGTCGACCCGGGCGACCCCGATGCGGCCGATCTCGCGCGTGAGCGCATCGCCGCGGGAGGCGCCGTCGACCAGCTGGGCCAGCACGTCGTCGCGCGGTCCGGTGGTGTCGAGAGCGGCCACCGCGGCGGCGGTGCGCACCAACCGGCTCTCACTGTGCAGGTTGGCCTCGACGAGGGCGGCCGCGCTGATCGGATCCGGCTGCTCGACGAGCCGGCGGAGGAGGTCGGCCCGGGTGGCCGGCACGCCACGGCGGGCGAGGTGGTCGTCGAGGGACACGTCGAGCGGTGCCACCGCCTCCCCGACGGTGATCTGCGCCGTGCTGCGGTAGGAGCTGAGGTCGCTCGGGAGGCCGATCGCCGCCGGGCTGTCGACGCGCTCCGGCTCGCCCGCGACGGCGGCCCCGACCGACAGCACGACGGCTGCCTGGCTGAGCCGGGCGTCGCGGTCCTGCCGATCGAACGCCTCCGCAGCGGGGACGGGGACCGGATCGCGTCGCGGAGCCATGCGTGCGCGCCTCTAACGACGCAGCATCGAGCCGGGCGTCGGCAGTGGCTTCCGGCGGCCGGGAATGTGCGTCCGGGCGTCGGCGACCGCCTTGGCCAGGCGCGGCGAGGACCGTGGCAGGTCGTCGCGGGCGCAGAGGCCCACCCAGTCCGGACGCTGCTTGAATCGGGCCAGGACCGAGGCGCCTTCCATGACCGCGGCCGCTCGGATGACCTCGGTCTGCTTGTCGAGGACGAGGACGGCGATCGCGCCGCGCACGCGGCCCTTGCCGCGGCCGCTGACCAGCACGCTGCCGGGGTCGTTGTTCTCGCGGGCGAGGCGGCGCACGGTCCGGGTGTAGTACTTGTGCTGGGCCAGCGCGCTGACGGCGGTGAGCGACATCGCGAGGAAGAGCAGCAGGTAGGTCCAGGGGGTGTTCACTCAGTTCGCTCCTGTCCGTAGCGCGACCGGTAGCCGCCCGTCGATCGGTGTGACCGCAGTGCCCAACGTTGCGTCGGCCCGGCCTGTGCGGAGGCCTGCTCGGCCCGCCGGATGAGGTCCGGTTCGCGGCCCCGCAGGTCGACCTGTCCGCAGTCGCCACACATGCGGGCCGCCACCTCCGTCGTCACCTCGTTCGTCCCGAGCCGGTAGGTGAAGCGCAGCCCGCCGACGATCGGCATGGCGATCCTGCCGTCGATCCATCGTCCTCCGCACGACGGGCACCGCGCCGGCGCGGCGCCCGTCTCGTCCGGTGTCGGAGTGGTCATGCCTTCGGGATGCCGGGGATCGGGCCGACGGTGCCGGGCGGCTCGGTGGCCAGGAGCTGGTCCTGCAGGGCGCGGAGCTGGTAGATCGTGGTGCTGGTGTCGAGCTCGACGTCGTCGTAGGTCAGGAGGTGGTCGACGTCGACGTCGCGGGTGAGGCGGGCGCCGGCGAGCAGGCCGAGCGGGACGAGGTTCTCCTCGCGGGCCACCTCGGCGCTGTCGATCATGCCGTAGACGTACTCGCCGCCGATGCCGTCGATGGTCTCGCCGGCCGTGACCGCCCGCTTGGTGCCGGCGGCGACCTCGGCCCGCCAGGCGCGAGGGTGGATGTCGCTGATCCCGTCGAGCACGGCGGGCGGGATGGACAGCGGCGCCTCGATGCTGGCCAGGTGGTAGGGGCGGTAGAAGGAGTAGTACGGCCCGGCACCCATGCCCAGGTAGTCCATCTCCTCGATCACGGTGGGCTCGTCGCTGCGGGCGACGACGAACACGCCGGGGGCCACCGGCCCGGTGGCGAAGTCGACCACGCCGCTGCGGTCGAGGATGCCGCCGTCGGCCGACGGCTTGAACACGTTGTGCAGCTCGGGGACGGTCGTCTTGTAGGCGCTGAGCCCGCGCTTGGCCACGCCGAGGTCCGCCGCGTTCGCCAGCGCCGCCATCTCGATCATGGCCTTGGAGCCGTCGACGAAGCTCGCCAGCATCTTGGGGTTCATCTTCTTGCGGTTGGCCTCGTCGGTCAGCATCGACGGGGTGTCGTGCGGGCGCATGGGGTTGTTCTTGCCCTTGCCGGCGCAGACGACGTCGAAGGCGAGGTCGCGGGCGAACTCGACGAGTTTGAGTGCCTCGGCGGGCTCGTCGCCGCGGCACAGGGTGTAGACCGCGCCGGACTGTGCGGCCATGCGGGAGAGCAGCCAGCCGACGGTGATGTCGGTTTCGACGTTGAGCAGGCCGACGTGTTTGCCGGCGAGGATGCTGCGCAGGGCGATCTGCGCGCCGATCTCGGGGACGCCGGTGGCGTCGATGACCATGTCGACGGGTAGCGCGGTGAGCAGCGCTGCGTCGTTGACCGCGACGGTGCCGCCCTCGGCGACGACGTTGGTGAGCTTGTCGTGGTCGTCGCCGGTGATCACGTTCTCGATTCCGGCGGACTTGAGGGCGCCGGTGGCACGCTGGAGGTCGACGTCGGCGACGGCCACGACCTCCATGCCGGCGATCTTCCGGACCTGCGCGACGAACCCCCGGCCCATCTGCCCGGCGCCGACCAGGCCGACCCGCACGGGCCGACCGGTGCTCCGCTGCCGCTCGAGAAGGCGCTCACGGTATGCCATTTCGGCTTCTCCTAGTGCTGTGAGATCAGGACGCGAGGGATCAGGACGCGGGGATCAGGACGGTGAAAATCAGGAGGACGAGCGGAACTCGATGACGTCGCCTGCCTTGAGGTCGGGGATGTCGCCGCTCGCGAGCACGGCTCCGGGCAGCAGCTTCTGGTCCGGCTGGTTGATGTAGAGCACGACGTGGCCGAGGTCGTCGAGGTTCCTCGTCGCCAGTTCGCCGACGGCGTCGATCCGCAGGTCCGTGCCGGCGAACGACACGACGTCGCCCACCGACACGGCGTTCCCGGACAGCGTCTGCGACGGCCGGTGCACGATGCTGACCTCGGCGAGGGCTTCGGGGAGCGGCTCTCCGAACAGGATGAGCACGCCTGCCTCGATCATCTCCCCGGCTTCCGGTCCGATCTCGACGACGGTGGTGCGGTAGTAGGTCACGGCAGCTGCATCTCCGGATCGACGGTGGCCCCGGGGTGGCCCGTCCGGACCCGCGTCCGGACGAGCGCCCCGAGAGGAACGAGCAACGAGCGGTGCCTAGAGGCCGAAGCTGGCCAGCCAGGCGATGATCACTGCGAGCGGTGAGGTGATGAGCCGGCTGAACAGCACGGCCGGCACCCCGACCTCGACGGTCTCGACCTTGGCCTCGCCGAGCCCCAGGCCCACCGGGACGAAGTCGCAGCCCACCTGGCCGTCGATGGCGAACAGGGTGGGCAGCGCGTACTGCACCGGCAGCGCCCCGGTCGCGATCTGGGTGCCCATGAGGACACCGACGATCTGGGCGACCGCGGCCCCCGGTCCGAGGATGGGCGACAGGAAGGGCAGCGCGACCACGATGCCGATCCCGATGAGCCCGATCGGGTTGCTGCTCAGTGGTGCGAGCAGGCCGCCGATCCACTGGGCGATACCGGTGTAGATGACGAAGCCGAGCAGCAGGCTGACGTAGGCCATGAACGGCAGCACTGTGTTCAGCGTCAGGTTGATCGACTGCCGGGCCGCGGCGAGGAACGTGTTGATGATGTAGCCGACGCCGGTGCCGAACTTGACGAAGAAGCCGCGCGGGGCGCGGTCCTCGGTCCCCGACTCGTCAGGAAGAGGAGGCAGCGGGCCTCCGGCCGGACCTCCCTCGGCCGCGTCGGTGCGCGCGGTGGGCGCCGTCCCGACGGCTCCGGCCGCGGCCGCGCCCACGCCGGCCGTCACCGCCTGACCCTCGAGGAGCGACACGTCCTCGGGGCTGACGGCGGAGACGAAGATGTCCTCGGTGATGAACTGGGCCAGCGGGCCGCCCGGCTCACCGGGGAACACATCGACGGTCGGGATCCGCTTGCGCGGGTAGACGCCGATGCGGGCCGTTCCGCCGCAGTTGATGACGGCCGCCAGCACCTCGGCGTCTTCGACCTTGGTGCGGAACCCGTCGACCGCCTCGCCACCGGAGAGCTCGGCGATCCGCCGGGCCACGGGGTGGATGCCCCCGCCGGTCACCGAGATGACCTTGTACTTGTCCGGGGTCGGGGTCAGCTCCAGCCCCTGGCCCCAACCGCCGCGGCCGGCGCGGACGAAGACGGGACGGTACTGCGGGTCGCCGCCGTCAGGGTCGACAGTGGTCATCGCGCGGAACCTCCTGCTGCGGTCGCCGCGTACTCGGCGTCGTACGAGTCGAACAGCGCGGTCTTGCCCTCGCGCCGGATCAGGTAGTTGGTGATGAACTCGGTGACCACGCCGCGGATCAGGATCACGACCACGCCGACGGCGAAGTACCGCACGGCGAGCGGGACGGTGGACTGCCCGAGCTGCATGACCCCGTTGGCGACGCCGAGCCAGACGAACAGCTCGCCGGCGTTGGCGTAGGGGAAGAACGTGGTGACCGGGTGGACGAACGAGACCGCCGAGTCGTAGAAGGCGGGCTTGTGCCGCTCACGCAGGAACCGGCCGAAGGTGTAGGCCATCGGGTTGGTCAGCACGAGCACGGCGAGGATCGGCATGATCGTGTAGCGGGTGATCCACCACTTGGCCGACCACTGCACCGCCCGGGTGACCCGGTCCTCGCCGATGAACTTGATCACCGCGTACATGAACGTGAGCAGCACGATCAGGGTCGGCAGGATGCCGGTGATCAAGCCGGCGAACTGCTTGCCGGCCTCGTTGAACAGGCCGATGAAGTGCTCGCCCGCCCAGATGATCCCGTTGAGGACCGGGTTGGTGGACGCCCCCGTCGGAGGCGGCTGATCTTGGGCCAAGAGTATCGCTTCCATGGGAGCCTCTCGTTGCGTAGTCCGCCGTCCTACCTGGACTTGCGAGGTGCCTGCGGTGATCGTCGCCGTAAGCTGCGATCACTGCTCGGATCTCGCCATCGGCACGAAGGTGCCGAGCGCTCACATCTGAGCGCCGCTTTCCTAGCATCGGTGAGACCTGGAGCACAAGACTTTCCGTGTGCCCGGTTGTCGATCCGCCGACGTCAGTCGACGTCGAGCTCGCTGCCGAGCATCGCGGCGAGCTCGTCGAGCGCGGCGTCGGCGCCGTCACCCTCGGCGGAGAGCGTCACCTGGTCGCCGAACTCGGCGCCCAAGGTCAGCAGGCTCAGCAGGCTCGCCGCGTTCACCGGCGGTTGCCCGTTCTTCGCGATCTTCACAGGGATGCCGGCGTTCTTCACGGCCTTGGCGAACAGCGATGCGGGCCGCGCGTGCAGCCCCACTTTCGAGCCGATCGTGACCTGCCGCTCGCTCACGGGCACCTCCGTTGGTGGGGCGTTGCTGTGCGGTGCACCACTATGCATGTTCACGTCGGTGAATGACAAGGACTTGTGTGACGACGCTTCTCGGTCAACAATCAGCCATCGCTCATGAGAGGAGTCCGATGCGCGATCTGGCCAAGGAACCCGAGGCGGCGCGCCGCGCGCTGGAGACGATGTGGACGGCGCGGCGGTTCGAGGAGGCGGTCGACCAGCTCTTCGCCCGCGGTCTGATGCACGGGACGATGCACCTGTCGATCGGTCAGGAGGCGAGTGCGACCGGAACGTGCCTCGCACTGCGCGACGACGACCTGATCACCTCGACGCACCGGGGGCACAGCCACTGTGTCGCGAAGGGTGCAAACCTGACCCGCATGATGGCCGAGCTGCTGGCCAAGGACAGCGGCTACTGCCGAGGTCGCGGCGGATCGATGCACATCGCCGACGTCGCGACCGGCAACCTGGGCGCGAACGGCATCGTGGGCGGCGGAATCCCGATCGCGGTCGGCGCCGCGCTGGCCCAGAAGCTGACCGGGTCCGGCAAGGTCGTCGTCAGTTTCTTCGGTGACGGCGCGGCGAACGAGGGCGCGTTCCACGAGGCGGCGAACCTGGCCGCGGTGTGGGACCTGCCGGTGGTGTTCGTCTGCGAGAACAACCACTACGGCATGTCGATGGCGGCCGACGAGGCGTTCGCGATCGACAACATCTCGGCGCGGGCGGGGGCGTACGGCTTCCCCGGCGTCACCGTCGACGGCAACGACCTGCAGGCCGTCTACGAGATGGTCACCACGGCCGCCGAGCGGGCGCGGGCGGGCCGTGGGCCGACGCTGGTGGAGAACGTGACCTACCGCTGGAAGGGCCACTCCAAGAGCGACAAGAACCTCTACCGCACCCGCGAGGAGATCGCCGCCTGGCAGGAGCGCGACCCGATCACCCGCTTCGAGGACGCCGTGCGCAAGGCCGGCTCGCTGACCGATCCCGAGATCACTGCCGCCCGCAAGGCGGCCACCGACGCCGTCCGCGAGGCCATCCGCACCGCCAACGCCGCGCCGGCTGCGCCGGCCGACCGCGACCTGCTGCTCGACGCCGTCTACGCCGACGCTGACGCCGGCAACCACGCGGAGGTGCCCGCATGACCACCCCCACCTCGCCGACGGTGTCGCCGGACGTCGACAACCCGACCGACGGTCCCGGTGTGGCTGCTGCCGGCGCCACTCCGGGCGACACCCGGGAACTGACCTACGCCGAGGCGGTCCGCGAGACCCTGACCGACCTGATGGCGGACGACGAGCGGGTCTTCCTCATGGGAGAGGACATCGGCGTCTACGGCGGCGCGTTCGGCGTCACCACCGGGCTGCTCGAGCGGTTCGGCCGCGAGCGGGTCCGCGACACCCCGATCTCGGAGATCGCGATCGTCGGCGCCGGGGTCGGGGCGGCCCTGTGCGGCATGCTCCCGATCGTCGAGCTGCAGTTCTCCGACTTCGTCACCTGTGCGATGGACCAGATCGTCAACCAGGCCGCGAAGATCCACTTCATGCTCGGCGGCGCGGCCCAGGTACCGCTGGTCATCCGCGCCCCCGCGGGGTCCGGAACCGGAGCGGCCGCGCAGCACTCGCAGAGCCTCGAGGCCTGGTTCGCCCACGTCCCCGGGATCAAGGTCGTCATGCCCGCCACGCCGGCGGACGCGATGGGTCTGCTGCGCGCTGCGGTCGACGACCCGAACCCGGTCCTGGTGCTGGAGCACAAGCTGCTCTACAAGCAGAAGGGCGAAGTGCCCGCCGGTCACTACGTCCCGCTCGGCAAGGCCGAGGTGCGCCGGCGCGGTAGCGACCTGACGATCGTGGCGACCGCGGTGATGGTCGGGAAGGCGATGGCCGCCGCGGAGGAACTCGCCGCCGAGGGCATCGAGGTCACCGTGGTCGACCCGCGCACGATCAGCCCGCTCGACGAGGCCACGATCCTCACCGAGGTCGCGGCCACCGGCAAGGCGCTGCTGGTCCAGGAGGCACCGCGGAACGCGGGATTCGTCGCCGAGATCGCCGCGCGGATCGTCGAGTCCGACGCCTTCCACACGCTGAAGGCCCCGGTCGTCCGGCTCGCCGGGCTGGACACACCGATGGCGTACGCCCCTGAGCTGGAGAAGGCGTCCGTCCCTCAGATCCCTGACATCGTCGTTGCCGCCCGCCGGCTCGCGAAAGGAGCTTGACCGTGCCCGAGGTGCCCATCCGCATGCCCAAGATGTCCATGACGATGGAGGAGGGCGAGTTCCTCAGCTGGCAGATCTCCGTCGGTGACACCATCACCAAGGGCCAGGCGGTCGCCGTCGTGGCGACCGACAAGGTCGAGATGGAGGTCGAGTCCGAGGTCGAGGGCACGGTCACCCGGCTCACCGCCACGGAGGGCGACACGGTCCCTGTCGGCGGCGAGCTCGGCTACGTCGAGAGCGCCGAGGACGACGGCCTCGGCGACCTCAGCGATCTTCTGGGATAACGGTCAGCTGCCGGTCGAGGCGTCGGCGCGGCGGGGGAGCCGCCAGTTCGGCCGCGGGTAGTGGCAGGTGTAGCCCCACGGGATGCGCTGCAGGTAGTCCTGGTGCTCGGGCTCGGCCTCCCAGAACGGGACCTCCGGCGTCACCTCGGTGACGACCTTGCCCGGCCACAGACCCGACGCCTCGACGTCGGCGATCGTGTCGTCGGCGACCCGCTTCTGGTCCTCGTCGACGTAGAAGATCGCCGACCGGTACGAGGTCCCGCGGTCGTTGCCCTGCCGGTCGCGGGTGGTCGGGTCGTGGATCTGGAAGAAGAACTCGAGCAGGTCGCGGTAGCTCGTCTGCGCCGGGTCGAACTCGATCTCGATCGCCTCGGCGTGGCCCGGGTGGTTCCGGTACGTCGCGTTGGCGTTGGTGCCGCCGGTGTAGCCGACGCGGGTCGAGACGACGCCGGGCTGACGCCGGATGAGGTCCTGCATGCCCCAGAAGCACCCTCCCGCGAGCACCGCGCGCTGGGTGGTGTCTGGCCTGGTGTCGGTCACCGTCACTCCTCGATCATGGGCGGGACGTCGCCCGCTCCCGTATGGGACAACAGCATGGGCCGTGCCGTTATTCGCCGCCAGCGTCCTGCACGCCGACGTTCGGGAGAGACACGAGCAGTGATCGATAAGGGATTCGCCCGCGTCGTCGACCGCCTGACGGCGGCGAGGTCGGAGGGCCTGCGGATGAGGACCCTCGTCGTCTCCCGCGGCGACGAGGTCCTCGTCCACGACTTCGCCCCTCCGTCGGCCCGCGTCGACCTGCGGTCGATCACGAAGGCCGTGGTCTCCCTAGCCGTCGGTGCGGCGATCGCCGACGGAACCCGCCTGCGCGGTCGGCCGCTGGCCCTGGACCTCGAGATCTGGCCGTACTTCACAGAGTTCCTGGAGCGCCAGCCAGCGGCCGGGCGCGAGAACCTCCGCGCGGTCCGGCTACGTCACCTGCTCACCAGCACGACGGGCAACGCCGAGGGGTTCCTGTTCCGCCGCGACCTGGAGGGCCGCGACCGCGGGTCGTTGCTCGACCACATCTTCGCCCACGAGCTCGTCCACCGGCCGGGCTCGCACTTCGCGTACTCGAACGCCGGGTGGTACCTGATCTCGGCGATGGTGCGCGAGGAACTCGGGGTGGGCCTGCGCGACGTGGTCGGCGACCTCGTCCTGCGCCCGCTGGGGATCACGGACGTCACGTGGACCGCCTACGGCCGGTACGAGGCGGCGGCCACCGGGCTGTCGATGACGGCCGTCGACCTCGCCGCCGTCGGGCGGATGCTCCTCGCCGGTGGCGTGCACGAGGGCCGGCAGGTGGTCCCGCGAGCGTGGATCGCGTGCATGCGGTCGCCGGCCGTGCGGGCCTCCAGCGACTACGAGCCCCCGTTGCGGGCGAACGCCTACGGCCTCGGCCTGTGGCTCTGCGACGACGGGACCTACTACTGCGACGGGACGGGCGGCCAGTTCCTGATCGTCGAACCCCGGACGGACACCGTGGTCGTCGCCTTGGCCGAGGCGGGGGACACCGTGACCGTCGCCCGCTGCCTCCGCGATCTGCTGTAGGCGGGTCAGGGCGCGGCGGCCTGGGCCCGCAACGCACGTTCCAGGTCGTCGAGCTGCTCGATCACGATGCGTCGCAGTGCGCCCGGAGCGTCCGGGTGCTCGTGCAGCCAGGTACGGGCCTGCCGGACCACCGGGTGCTGCTGGAGGCGTTGTCCGTCGTCGAGCGACCCGCCCGGAAACAGCCCGCGGGCCAGGATCGTCGCCATGGTCATGGTGCGCCCGGCCCACCAGCCGACGATCGAGGCGAAGTAGCGCTCGGCGTAGGCCGGGGCCGGGGGGTCGACGGGCCGGCTGAAGCCCTGGACGAGGGCGCGCAGCTGGTCGTTGGTGAGCGACTCGTCGGTCGTCGCGCGCTGCCAGGTGGCCTCGCGGGCTCCGGGTCGGCTCGCCGTCGCCAGCAGATGGGCCCGCCGACCGGTCATCGTGTCGTCCTCGGCCAGCGCCGCGTCCAGCTCGGCGGACGACACCGCATCCTGCGCGGCCAGTGCCACCCAGCAGGCCCAGCGCAGGTCGGCGTCGACCGAGAGCCCCTCGGGCAGCGCGCTGCCGTCGAGCAGGTCGCGCACCGTGGCGGTGCCGTCCGCACTGACGGTCGCCGCGCGCGTCAGGTGCCGGGCCCAGGTGAGCTGGGTGTCCGACCCGGGCGTCGCGTCGTGGAGCCCGGCGCGGCAGGTCGCCACGAGGCGTGAGCGCGCCGCGGGTCGCTGTGCGGCGGGCAGGTAGTTCTCGATCGCCGTCGCGACCTCACCCAGCACCGTGTCCAGCAGGTCCGCCGCCGGTTCGTGGCCGACCTGGCGGAAGGCGACGTCCAGGTAGTCCGACGCGGGCAGCTCCGCGTCGCGCGTCGCGTTCCACAGCGCGGACCAGACGAGCGCGCGGCTCAGGGACGCCGGGATCGTGGCCAGGAGCTCGCGGACGGTGGCCAGCGAACCGGCGTCGAGGCGCACCTTGGCGTAGCTGAGGTCGTCGTCGTTGACGAGCACCAGCGCTGCGGGTCCGCCGACCGCGTCCGTGAGTTCGGTCCGCGCCCCGACGACGTCCGTCTCGATCGACCGGACGCGCTGCAGCCCGCCGTCGGCCGGCTCGTACAGGCCGATGACGACGCGGTGCGGGCGGTCGACGGATGCGCCCGTCACCGGATCGGTCGCGGTCTGGGTCACGGCGAGCCGCGTGATCCGGCCGTCCGGGCCGGTCTCGAGCAGGGGGTCGAGCCGGGAGATGCCGGACGTCTCGAGCCAGGCGCGCGACCAGGCCCGCAGGTCGCGCCCGGACGACCGCTCGAGGCAGTCGAGCAGGTCGGCCAGCTCCGTGTTGCCGTACGCGTGGCGAGCGAAGTAGTCGCGGGCACCGGCGAAGAACGCCGCCTCCCCGACGTAGGCCATGAGCTGCTTGAGCACCGAGGCGCCCTTGGCGTAGGTGATGCCGTCGAAGTTCTGCCGGGCCGCCTCGAGGTCGTCCACAGTGGCGACGATCGGGTGGGTGGTGGGCAGCTGGTCCTGGCGGTAGGCCCAGGCCTTGCGGCGCCCGGCGAACGTCGTCCACGCGCCGTCGAACTCGGTGGCGACCTCGGTGACGTGGTAGCCCATCAGGTCGGCGAACGACTCCTTGAGCCACGTGCCGTCCCACCACCGGGGCGTCACCAGGTCGCCGAACCACATGTGCGCCATCTCGTGCAGGATCACCTCGGCCCGGCGCGCGCGGTCCGCGCGGGTCGCCGCGCCGCGGTGGATGAAGCCCTCGGTGAAGGTGACCAGGCCGGGGTTCTCCATCGCGCCGAGGTTGTACTCGGGCACGAAGATCGAGTCGTACTTCCCCCAGGGGTACGGGAAGCCGAACGCGCGGTCGTAGAAGTCGAGGCCCTGCCGCGTGACGGTGAAGATCGCGTCCGGTTCGAGGTGCTCGGCCATCGACGCCCGGCAGAGCACACCGAGCGGAACCTTCTGGTCGTCGCTCGTCCACAGGTCCTCGACCCGGTGGTAGGGCCCTGCGGCCACGGCGGTGAGGTAGCCGGACTGCGGCGGGGTCGGCGCGAACGTCACCGTAGCCGAGCCGTTGCCGTCGTCCGTCCGGGCCGTCTCGGGTTGCCCGGACACGATCTGCCACCTGTCCGGTGCGGTGACCACGAAGGTGAAGCGCGCCTTCAGATCGGGCTGCTCGAAGTTCGCGAACACCCGGCGCGCGTCCGTGGGCTCGAAGTGGCTGTAGAGGTAGGTGGCGTCGTCGACGGGATCGACGAAGCGGTGCAGGCCCTCCCCGCTGCGGCTGTAGCGGCACTCGGCCTCGACCACGAGCTCGTTGGGCCCGTCGGCGAGGCCGGGGACGGTCAGTCGCGCACCGTCGTAACCGGCGACGTCGAGCTCGCGGCCGTTGAGCCGGGCCGCGACGACCCGCTCGGCGATCAGGTCGATCCACGTGTCGCCGCCCCGCGCCGTGAAGGCGACCGCGCTGCGCGACGGAAACGTGCCGGCGTCCGGATCGGCGGCCCGGCTCAGGTCGAGCGCCACGTCGTAGCTCGCGAGCTCGAGCGACTCCGCGCGGTTCAGGCACTCGGCGTGGGTCAGGTTGGTCGACGGGGAGGCCACCCGCCCATCCAACAGGTGCACCCCAAGGGACCTGCTGGGGAGTAGGAAGGGGGGCAGATCTCCGAAGGGGTGGGCGAGCATGACGAGCTCCCGGCCGACGTTCGACGACTTCCTGGCCTGGCTCGAGGCCGGCCGGGAGCGCGGGCAGATCCACTTCGACGAGAAGCAGCAGTGCTGACAGGTGCTCGGCCACCCCGAGTCGACCGCTGTGCTCTCCGACCCGGCGGTCTTCTCCTCGGACCTCAGCTCCCTGCAGCCGGACCAGGACGACTTCGCGCTCTTCCGACGCGGCAACTTCGTCACCATGGACTGCTGCTGCTCGCCGGGCACATCACGACCACCGCGACGCTCGGCAACAGCGTCCTGTGCTTCCAGGAGAACCCCGACGCCGCCGCCGAGATCAGGGCCGACCCGGCACTGCTGCCGGCGGCGATCGAGGAGGTGCTGCGGCTCCGCGCACCGTTCCCCGGGTGGGCCGCGACGAGCGGGTGTTCACGGACCCGAACCGGTTCGACATCCACCGGCACCCGAACCCGCACCTGACCTTCGGCCACGGCATCCACTTCTGCCTCGGGGCGCCGTTGGCCCGGCTCGAGGCCCGGGTCGCGCTGCGGCTGCTGCTGGAGCGCTACCGGGACGTCGAGGTGGCGGACGACGAGGCGGTCGAGGAACGCAACCCGTGGACGATGGTCGCCGTGGCCCGGTTGCCGGTGCGGGTCCGGGCCGCCTAGAGCGAGGTCGGCGAGGCGGCGAAACGGCGCAGGGACGCATCGACGGCGTCGGTGAACCGGCCCAGCGCGGTGCGGTCGATGTTGTCGATGCGGTCGCAGGCCTGGTGGTAGCAGGGGTCGTACTCCTCGCGGGCCTGCCCGCCCCACTTCTGCGCCTCGGCGGCCGACTTGTCGTCTTCGTCGCCCGCGTGGAGCCCGCCGCTCGGGATGCCGGCTGTCACGAACGCGTCGTAGTCCGAGTCGCCGTAGAAGACGTCGCTCTCGGGCGCGGCGCCCACCCGCGTCAGCTCGTCGGTGAGCACCTGCGCCACCTCGGCCGAGCCGGCAGGCCCGGTCTCGTCGCGGTCTTCACCGGTTCCGCCCTGGACGAAGTAGCCCCCGTTGGGCGAGGCGACCATGTCGAGGTTGACGTAGAGCTCGATGGCCTCGCGGTCCGCCTGGTCGAGTCCGCGGACGTAGCCGGCGGAGCCGTCGAGCTCGTCCTCCTCCGATCCCCAGAACGCCAGGCGGATCGTGTCCGGCAGATCCGGGGAGCCGCCCAGCTGCTGGGCGATCTGCAGCAGTGACGCCACTCCAGAGCCGTTGTCGTTGATCCCCGGGCCCTCGGGGACCGAGTCGAGGTGCGCCCCCGCCATGACGACGTGCGCGGGGTCGCCACCGCGGGTCTGCGCGACGACGTTGCGGAAGCCGCTGCCGCTCTGGCCCTCGGCCTGGTAGGTCGGGGTGCTGACGTCCCAGCCTGCGGCCCGCAGCACGGCGGCCACATGGTCGACGGCCGCGTCGTACCCGGGGCTCGGCGTGTGGCGGGTGCCGCCGGCGGCGTCGGTGATCCGCTGCAGCTCGGTGAGGTGGGCGTACGCCCCGTCGCCGGCCGGGCTGGGCGCGGCGGCGACCGGTGCGGCGGACGAACAACCGGCCAGTAGCCCGGCCGCCAGTACCGCCGAGACCAGTCGTCCGATCGTCGTGCCCCGCATGCCGTACCTTCCGCTGTCCCGAGCCGCGCCGTCGCACCGCAGTAGCGGCTGGACGAACGGGCCCCTCGTCGGAACCTATCCGACGACTGTGCCGCTCGTTCCAGCGGAGCCGCGACGCTCAGCCGTCGTCGTCCGGGCGTTGTGTCGGGTCGGGGTCGACCGGGGCGCACAGATCGATCCCCTCCAGCACCCGCAGCAGGTCCAGCACCCCCGCGAACTCGGTGTGGCCCACGTCTGGCGTGTGGACGACGCCCTCCAGGCGCCCGTCGGCAGCGCGGAAGAGATCGATCATGAGTCGCATCGGCCCTCCACGCCCGGGGATCGCCGGGCATCCCCGACGTTGCCGTGCCTGCACGCCGGCGGGAATGTCAGGACCTTCCAGCGGACCTGCCAGTGCGATGCAGCTGCGCGGCCAGCTCCCGGCGGGAGGAGACGCCGAGCTTGGCGTAGATGTTGCTCAGGTGGAACGCGACGGTCCGGCCCGTGACGAACAGCGCGGCCCCCGCCTCCTGGTTCGTGCGGCCCTCCGCGACGAGGCGGGCGACCGCGAGCTCCTGCGGAGTCAGGTCGAGGGCGCCGCCCGCGGTGGGCGGGTGCAGGCCGGCCGCCTTCAACAGCTCGTCGCACCGGTCGAGGAAGGGCCTGGCGCCCAGGCGATCGAGACGTGCGCGCGCGGTCCGCAGCAGGTCGACGGCCGGGCGCCGTTCGCCGGCCGCAAGCAGGAACCGGCCGAAGGCGATCTCGAGGCGGGCCCGGCCGAG
The DNA here is from genome assembly GCF_031845345.1 of Pseudonocardia charpentierae. Taxonomy (NCBI): domain Bacteria; kingdom Bacillati; phylum Actinomycetota; class Actinomycetes; order Pseudonocardiales; family Pseudonocardiaceae; genus Pseudonocardia; species Pseudonocardia charpentierae. The sequence goes on from NZ_JAVREJ010000003.1 coordinate 241,341, forward strand.
CTCGGCGGGGACGTCCTCGGCCAGGATCATCGCGCGTTCGTAGGCCCGGCGCACCACGGTCGGAGCGGCGTGCAGCTCCGTGATCTCGCACCGCAGCCGCGCCGCCTCCACGGCGGACCAGCTGGGCGGCCGTCCCGCCACCCGCTCCTCCAGCTCCGCGAGTGCGCCGTCGGCCTCGTCGATCCGACCGAGCCCCAGCAACGCCTCGACGCGCAACGCCCGCCACGGCAGCACGCCGATCCGGTCGACCGGGTCGTGGACGGCGGGGTCGGTGTAGGCCTGCAGGGCGTCGTGCATCGCCGCGTGGTCGCCGCGGGCCTGGGCGAGCACCGCCTGCGCGGTCGCCGCATGCGCCCGGGCGCCCCACCAGGGCAGGAGCTCGGCGGCCATGGCCGCGGTCGCGACCCGTTCCTCCGCGACGTCCCATGCCCCGCGGCCTGCGGCGACATGCGCTGCGAGGGCGTTGGCGACGCCGGCACCGAGCAGCACGCCTGCGTCGCGGACCAGCGAGACGGCGAGCGCGCCGTTCGCCGCCGCCGCGTCCCAGTCGCCGAGCCGGTACTGCGCGTCGCCGAGGTGGCCGAGGACCATGATCCGGCCCTGGACGGACATCGGCGGGGCGCCGTCGCGCCCGACCGAGCCCAGGGTGGCTGCGGCCCGGCCGGCGTCGTCGGCCCACAGCGCCAGGATCCCCGACAGCGCGCGGGCCTCCTCCGCGGCGGCCGGGTCGGCCCCGGCCCGCCGCCGTGCCAGCTCCTCGTCGGCGTCGCCGTGGCGGCCTTGCACGGCCAGGCCCAGGATCTGCACGAACCGCGCCAGCGCGGCGACCTCCGGTGGGGGCTCCGGGGTCATCGCCTGCGTGGTGAGTGCGGCGGCGGGACCGGCGTCGCCCTCGATCAGCGACACCAGCGCGAGATGGGCGGTGGCGACGGCACGTCCTCCCGGGTCGCCGTCGGCGGTGTGCAGTGCCGTCGCCAGCGTCTCCCGAGCCATGTCGAACCGCCCCGTCAGCGCCTCCAGCTGGCCGAGGGCGTGGCCGAGCCCGGGCGTGGCGGGCCCGGCGCGGAGGTCGGGCTCGACGCGCAGCGCCCGGGCGAGCTCGCCACCCGCGAGCATCGCGCCGACCGCCAGGACCAGCCGCGCGGCCCGGTCCTCCGGGTCGCCGCTGAGGTCCGCGGCCGCGGTGAACCGGTCCGCCGCCTGGCGCCACCGGCGCGACCGCACCTCGGCCCGGCCCAGTGCCGTGAGTTCGGCGGCGAGTGCGGGGTCCGGCCCGATCGCGGCGGCGACCCGGTGGTCCATGCCCGCGCTGCCGCCGAGCAGCGCGGCGGCCGCCCGGTGCAGCGCGTGCCGGCGGGCCGGCGGCAGGTCGGCGTAGACCGCCGCGCGGACCAGCTCGTGCGGGAAGGCGACGTGGTGCGCGGTGCCGGTCAGCACTTCGTCAAGCAGGCCGGCCCGGACCGACTCGTCCAGCGCGGTGAGCGGATCGGGTGTGCGGGCGAGCGCGACGACGTCGGAGAGCGCGGACCGCGTCCCGAGTACCGCGGCCGCCACCACCATGTCCTGCGCGGCCCGCGACAGCTTGGCCACCCGCACCAGCACGAGCGCGGCGAACGAGCGGGGTGCGGGCAGGATCCGGGAGGTGTCGGCGAGCGCCTCGGCAGGCAGCTCGTCGAGCAGCGCCGTGGTGTGCAGCGGATGCCCGCCGGTGTGGTCGTGCAGGCGCCTGCCGGCCTCAGGGGTCAGAGCCGGGCCGCCGACCGCACCCGACAATTCGACGATGTCCTCGGCGGCGAGGCCGCCGAGCCGGACGCGGTGCAGCAGGTGGTCCTGCGTCAGCCCTCGTTCCCACCAGGCCGATTCGGGTGGCGTGTCGTCGCGGGCTGCGACCACGACCAGGACCTGGTCGCGGCGCAGCCGCCGCCCGACGAACACGAGTGCCCGGGCGGTGGCGTCGTCGACCCACTGGGCGTCGTCGACCACGATGACGACCGGCCCGGAGTCCGGCAGCCCGCCGAGCACGGTCAGCAGTTCCGCACCCACCGCGAGCGGATCCGCGTCCGCAGTGGGACCCCTGCCGAGCAGCGGACCGCGCAGGCGGTCGGGCACGTCCGCGACGAGCTGGTCCAGCACCCCGAACGGGATGCCGGTCTCGCTCTCCTCCCCGCAACCCCACAGCACGCACACGTCGGACCGGTCGCCGAGGAGCCGGCGGACCAAGGAGGTCTTGCCGATGCCGGCCGGACCGCTCAGCCAGAGGACGCGGGGCTGCCCGGACCGGACCCGGTCGAGCTCCGCGCCCATCACCGCCAGCTCGTCGGCCCGACCGACGAACGTGTCCTTGCGGGGCATGGGTTCAGTCTGGCGGCGCTGCGGCACCAGGGGAACCGGCTTCACCGCGTGGTGGCCGGCGGCCGATGCACGGCGTCGTCTCCTGGTATGTCTCCTGGTATGTCTCCTGGTATGTCTCCTGGTATGTCTCCTGGTATGTCTCCTGGTATGTCTCCTGGTATGTCTCCTGGTATGTCTCCTGGTATGCCTCCTGGTATGCCTCCTGGTATGACAGTGGTCATGGCGACCAGGGGCCCTCGCGAGCGGTTGGTGCGAAGCGCCGCTCTGCTGATGCGCGAGCGCGGGGTCGCCGGCACCGGGATGCGCGACGTGGTGGAGCACGCCGAGGCGCCGCGCGGGTCACTGCAGCACTACTTCCCGGGCGGCAAGGAGCAGTTGCTGGTCGAGGCGATGGCGTGGATGGCGGAGCGGGCCGCGCGACCGCTGCGCGCCGCGGCGACCGCGCCGGAGCCGCCGCCGGCACGCGAGGTGGTCCGGGGCGTTCTCGACCGGTTCCGGGAACTGCTCGCCCTGACCGGGTTCCGGGGCGGCTGCCCGCTCGTCGCCGGAGTGACCGACGCCGCGTGGGAGAGCCCGGCGGTCGCCCGCGCCGCGCAGGAGGGCTTCGCGACGTGGCTCGCCCCGCTGCAGCAGGCGCTGGAGCGTGGGGGAGTGCCGGCGCACCGGGCCCCGCGCATGGCGTTGCTCGTCGTCAGCGCGGCGGAGGGGGCGCTCGTCATCTGCCGGGCCCGCGGTGACCTCAGCGCGCTCGACGCCGTGCAGGACGAGCTCGACGCCCTGCTGAACGTTTGATCACGCCCGGTCCGCCGTCCCGTTCGCCGTCCGGTCCTCCAGCGCGCGCACGACGGCGACCATGTCGCCACCGCCGTGGCCCAGAGCCACGGTCTCGGCGAACAGCGCATGGCAGGCGTCCAGCACCGGGGTGGCGATCCCCGCCGCGCGGGCCGCGTCCGCGATGAGGGCGTTGTTCGTCAGCACGTCCGCGGCGGCGGCCTGCGCCGTCAGGTCGTCGGCCAGCAGCTTGGCCGTCTTCACCCGCGAGATCGGGCTCGCCATCTGGCCCCCGTCGACGACCTCGCGGAACGTCCGCAGATCCAGGCCCTGCGCCCGGGCGAAGTGGTGCGCCTCGGCGAGCCCGGTGACCGTGGTGATCAGGAAGATGTTCACGGCCAGCTTCATCAGCAGCCCGCTCGGGACGGGACCGCAGACCACCGTCTGGCGGCACATCGGACCCAGGAGCGGCCGGATCCGTGCGACGGACTCGGGGACACCGGCGAGCATCGCGACCAGCTCGCCCGCCTCGGCAGGCACCCGCGAGCCCGACACCGGCGCCTCGACGTACCGGGCGCCCGCAGCGGCGAGGTCGTCGGCCAGCCCTCGGGAGTACTGCGGGGACGTCGTGCCCATGAGCACGACGGTGCGCCCCGCGACCAGCGCGGCGAATCCCGGTGTGCCGCGCTGCAGGACGGCGTCGACGGCAGAGGCGTCCGCGAGCATGAGCACGACCACCTCCGCCGTCCCGAACACCTCCGCGGGGTCGGCCGCGACGTGCGCGCCCAGTGCGCGCAACGGCTCGGCGCGCCCGGCCGTGCGGTTCCACACCACGAGCGGCGTCCCGGCCCGGGCCAGGTTGAGGGCCATCGGCAGCCCCATCAGGCCGAGTCCCACGAAACCGACGCGCACGGGCACCTCCGACGCCTCCGCAGCACTCCGGCCGCTCCTACCATGCTCCTACTATGACGACTGTCATAGTGCATCACGCCCCGGATTGCCGTACGACCCTTCTATGACAACTGTCATAGCCGAACCGGTGGTCGTGTCCCACGACGTCACGGCCGACCAGGTGCGTGTACTGGTCGGCGACTGCTCGCCGGAGACGTTGCGGCGCCGGTTCTTCCTGCCTGCCGCGCTGGAGGCCGGCGAGGTGTTCCGGCGCTATCGGCGCTTCCTGCTGATCGGGCCGCCGTCGGGGGCGTCGGTCCTCGCGACGGTCGGGAGCAGGCCCGTGGGCCTGCTCAACCTGGTGGCCGTCGGGGACCGGCTCGTCGAGGTCGGCCTCCTCGTGGCCGATCCGTGGCAGCGGCGCGGCATCGCGACGCACCTCCTCGCGAGCGAGCTGGCCCGGCCCCGGTGGGCAGGATGGACCGTCCGGGCGACGGTGCAGGCCGACAACCAGGCCGCCCGTCGGCTGCTGTTCGACCCGCTGCGGGGACGCCCTCGTCGCAGCACGGCCGGCGGTGCGGAGCTGACCGTCGAGGTCGTCGTGCCCGAGGCTCGCCGCTGAGCCTGTCCCGTCGCGCGCCACCAGGGGACGGGCCGTCGGTGCAATGTCCGGACGACCGGTCGCCGCTCCCAGCGCGTGGACGACTCCGCAGCATCCGTTGCGCATCACGCCGCGGCGAAGCGAGGATCGCCGTCATGGCCGCCGGGTTCCTTCTCGTGGAGCGTCTCCACGTCGACCTGTGCCGCCTGCAGTCCGCGGCGCTCTGTCGCTGACGGCCCCCCGCGCGCGACGCCGCCGGCCGGACCGAACCTCCCCTCTCCCCAGTTCGCAGAGCGACCGGGCGACGGCGCATGCCGCTGCCCGGGAACGGAGTACTCCCATGACCAGCACGCTGGATCGCCCGATCACCACCTCGACCGCGGTCGAGCTCGACATCGACCGGCTCGGACCGGGTTTCGGCGCCGAGGTGCGCGGCCTGGACCTGGCCAGCGCGGACGACGAGACGGTCGCCGCGGTCCGGCAGGCGCTGACGGACCACAAGGTGCTGTTCTTCCCCGGCCAGCAGCTCGACCCCGACAGCCAGGTGGCGCTGGGCAACCGGATGGGCCGCCTCACGGTGTCGCATCCGGTGGTCCCCGGGATCGACGACGCCCACCAGGAGATCTACGCCCTCGACAGTGCGGACAACGGGTTCGCCGACATGTGGCACACCGACGTCACCTTCGTGAAGCGGCCGCCGCTGGGCTCGATCCTGCGCGCGGTGACGCTGCCCCCGCACGGCGGCGACACCAACTGGGCCGACCTCGAGCTGGCGTTCGCGTCGTTGTCCGAGCCCGTGCAGCGGCTGGCCGAGCAGCTGACGGCGGTGCACGACGGCACCCGCGAGTTCGGTTACTACCTGGCCCAGCGTCGCCAGGGCGAGGGTTCGCTGTGGGAGGGGGAGCGGTTCACGCGGCTGGAGCCGATGGCGCACCCCGTCGTCCGCGTGCACCCCGAGACCGGGCGCAAGTCGCTGTTCGTTAACCCGGGCTTCGTCAGCCATATCGACGGCGTGTCCGACGCCGAGAGCCGCCACCTGCTCGACCTCTTCTACGCCCACATCACCAAGCCCGAGCACATCGTCCGGCACCGCTGGCAGCCCGGCGACGTCGCGATGTGGGACAACCGCGCGACGGTGCACTACGCCAACCGTGACTACGGCACCGCCCGCCGCGTCATGCACCGGATCACCCTGCGTGGTGACGAGCCGGTGGGAGTCGACGTCCTGCGCTAACGTCCCGCACCATCTCCGACCCGTCTGGGCACCCCGGCGCCGGCGGATCGACGAAAGGACTCGACGATGATGGGCCTGCTCCGCCGACACCGGACCGGTGTCGCGCTCTCCGCTCTGCTCACGGTCGGCATGGCGCTCACCGCCTGTGGCGGCGGCTCCTCCTTCTCGGGAGGGACGTCGTCGGGCTCCGGAGGCACCTCGGGCTCCGCGGGCGCGGGGGTCGCGGTCAAGGCGGCGGAGTTCCCGTGGAGTGCCGCCAAGCTGACGAACGTCATCCTCACCGAGGTGGCCACGCAGCACCCCGAGCTGGGCGTTTCGCAGATCGAACCGACGACGCTCGGCCCGGCGCCCGCGTGGGCCGGTGGCCAGCGCGGCGACCTCGACCTGTTCTCCGAGGTCGCGCTGCCCAACCAGCAGGAGCTGGCGGACAAGGCCAAGGACAAGGTCTCCCTGGTCCACCAGACCTACGGCGACGCGCAGCAGGGCTGGTTCGTCCCGACCTACGCGACCGAGCCCGGGCAGCCGCTGGCCGGGCTGACGAGCGTCACACAGCTCAACGACTACGCCGCCCCGTTGAACAACAAGCTGGTGGACGCCGACCCGAGCTTCATCACCACGCAGCAGAACGCCAAGCGGCTGCAGGGCTACGGGCTCAAGCTGGAGCAGGTGGCATCCAGCGAGGCCGCGCAGCTCGCCGAGCTGCGCCGCGCCTACCAGGCCAAGGAGCCGATCCTGGTCTACCTTTACCACCCGCACTGGGTGTTCGCCGAGTTCCAGATGACCCAGCTCCAGGAGCCGACCCCGTACTCGCCGGACTGCTTCACCACCGGCAACGGGGCGTGCGCGATGCCCGCCTACTCCGCGTGGACGGCGGCCAGCACCAAGGTGCAGCAGGACGCGCCGAAGTTCTACGCGATGCTGCAGAAGTTCGAGATCCCGGTGCCGGACATGGAGGGCATGCTCAAGAGCGTCGACGTCGACAAGAAGGACGCCACGGCGGTCGCGAAGGAATGGCTCGCCGCGAACCCGCAGAAGGTGCAGGAGTGGGTGGCGACGACCTGACCACGATCGGGATCACGACGCGCGAGCCGTCCCGTACTCCGCCCCGTACTCCGCGCTGTGTAGTGACCGGTGGAGTCGCCGGAGCGTCCTGATCCGGGTCGGGCCGATGCTGCCGACGGGCAGCCCGGTGCGTCGCGACACCTCGTCGTAGCTGCGGGGCGGCTGGTAGAAGAGCTCGTCGACGAGGAGCCGCTGCCGGCCGGTCAGCTCGGCGGCGGCGCGCCGGACCGCGGCCCGGGTCTCGGCGAGGACGACGACGTCCTCCGGAGAGGGATCCGGTGTCGCGATGTCGTCGCCCGCCGACTCGGTCGCCACCTCGGGCCGGGACTTGCGGATCAGCGTCAGCGCCTCGCGCCGCGCGGTGGTTGCGAGCCAGCCGGCGAGCTTCTCGGGATCGCGGATGGTCGCGGCGTAGGCGAAGAGCCGCAGCCAGGTGTTCTGCGCGACGTCCGCGGCGTCGGACTCCTGGAGCCGGAACTCGGCCGCGACCGACCTGATCAGCCGGGAGTAGCGGTCGATCAACTGCTCCCAGGCCGATCGATCGCCGCGTCGCGCCGCGAGGAGAAGGTCCGCGACGTTGCACCGGTGACGACTGTCGGCGTGCGTCGACATCTGCGACTCCCTCGCTCGATTTCTGCTTCCTGCCGCTCTGTGCTGCGGAAGTGTCCGGCCGGGGCGTGGCGGCGAGCGAGGGTGACGACCCCAGAAACGGGGGACGGCGCCCCCGGGAAAAGGTAGGGACCGCCCTACCGGGACGACGGTTACGGTCGACGACGTGAGTGATCTGTTAGGTGAGCCGGGCGCTCCGCGGGCCCGGCTGCGTGAGCTGCTGGCCGGCCCGGAGCCCGTCGTCGCGCCGGGGGCCTACGACGCCCTCTCGGCCCGGCTCGTCGAGCAGGCCGGGTTCGGCGTCGTCTACATGACGGGCTTCGGCTCCACGGCCTCGTTGATCGGCCGGCCCGACGTGGGGTTGCTGACCGGTACGGAGATGATCGACAACGCCCGCCGGATCGTCGCGGCCGTCGACGTCCCGGTGATTGCCGACGCGGACACGGGCTACGGCAACGCGGTCAACGTGGTGCGGACCGTGCAGGGCTACGAGCAGGCCGGCGTCGCGGGGATCCACCTGGAGGACCAGGTGATGCCCAAGAAGTGCGGACACATGAGCGGCAAGGCCGTGATCGGCGTCGACGAGATGGTCGGCAAGATCCGGGCCGCCGTCGAGGCCCGCCGCGACCCCGACCTCCTCCTGATCGCCCGCACCGACGCCGCGGCGGTGGACGGGCTGGCCGCCGCGATCACCCGTGGCCGTGCCTACGCCGACGCCGGTGCCGATCTGCTGTTCGTCGAGGCGCCGACCAGCGAGGACGACATCGCGACGGTCGCGGCCGAACTGCACGGGGTGGCCCCGCTGGTGTTCAACTGGGCCGAGGGCGGCCGCACGCCCCCGCTGTCCCTCGATCGGATCAGCGAGCTCGGCTTCTCGCTCGTGCTCTTCCCGATCGGCACCCTGCTCGCCGCCACGGCGGGGATCCGCGCACTGCTCGCGACGCTGCGCACCGACGGCACCCCGGCGGCCGCCCTGCCCGGCCTGCCGACGTTCGACGGTTTCACCGACCTGATCGGCCTGCCGGAGATCCGCGACCTGGAGCGGCGCTTCGGCACGCCCTGACCGGTGGGCCGGTCAGCCGGTCCGGTCCGCGGACGCCGTCCCCACCGCGTCCGCCGGGCCGTTGTCATCGGTGCCGTTGCCCCGCTCCTCCAGCTCGATGACGTGCAGCACCGCGTTGATCAGCGCGAGGTGGGTGAAGGCCTGCGGGAAGTTGCCCAGGTGCTGACCGCTGTGGGGGTCGATCTCCTCGGCGTAGAGCTCCAGCGGCCCGGCGAACGACAGCAGCTTGGCGCACAGTTTGCGGGCCTTGCTCACCTCGCCGATCTCGCACAGGGCCGAGACCAGCCAGAACGAGCAGATGGTGAACGTTCCCTCCTCGCCGCTGAAGCCGTCGTCGGTCTCCTCCACCCGGTAGCGCAGCACCAGGCCGTCGACGGTCAGCTCGTTGCGGATCGCCATCACGGTGGCGCGGATCCGGGGGTCGTCCGACGGCAGGAAGCGCACCAGCGGGGCCAGCAGGAGCGACGCGTCGAGCGCCGGACTTCCGTAGTACTGCGTGAGGACGCCGCGGTCGTCCACGCCGTGGGCGAGGATGTCGTCCTTGATCTCCTCGGCGGCGAGGCGCCACTCGGCGGCCTTGCTCTCCTCGCCCATCGTCACGGCGAGCCGGGCGCCCCGGTCGACGGCGACCCAGCACATGATCTTCGACGACGTGAAGTGCTTCAGCTCTCCGCGTACCTCCCAGATGCCGGCGTCGGGCTCGCGCCAGTGCTTGAGCGCCTCGCCGACCTGCTTCTGCAGGATCGGCCACATCCGGTTGTCGAGGTGGTCGATCGCCTTGGTGTGCAGGTAGACCGAGTCGAGCAGAGCGCCCCAGACGTCGTGCTGCTGCTGGGCGTACGCGGCGTTGCCGATCCGGACCGGCCGCGAGCCGGCGTACCCGGGCAGGTGGTCGAGCTCCGACTCGACGAGCTCACGCTCGCCGCCGATGCCGTACATGATCTGCAGGTGGTCGTGCTTCCCGGCGATGTCGGCGATGAAGGAGAAGAAGTCGACGGCCTCCCAGTCGAAGCCGAGGGAGTGCATGCCCCACAGGGCGAAGGTGGCATCGCGGATCCAGGTGAAGCGGTAGTCGTAGTTGCGGTCGCCGCCCGGTGTCTCGGGCAGTGACGTGCTGCCCGCCGCGACCAGGGTGCCCGTCGGTGCGTAGGTGAGCCCCTTGAGCGTCAGCGCACTGCGCTGCAGGTAGCTGCGCCACGGGTGGTCGGGGAACCGGCCGCGCGCCAGCCAGTGCTGCCAGTGGTGGGCGGTCCAGACCTGCTTCTTGTAGGCCTCGTCGAAGGTCGTGGGCGGCACGGCACCGCCCCACGAGAGCGCGACGAACCGGACCTGGCCCTCCTTGAGCAGGGTCCGCGCGGTGGCCTGCCCGCCCTCGAACCCCAGCCGCATGTCGGTGGTCAGGGTCAGCTCGACGTCGTCGCCCTCGGCGGTCGCCGTCGCCTGGTGGTAGCTCGTGCCGGTGTACTCCCAACGGACGTGCGCGCGGCCGTAGTCGAGCACCGGCTCGCAGTCCATCACGGTCTGCACCTCGCCCGACACGCACCGGATCGTGCGCAGCAGGATGTGCTCGGCCTCGTAGTCGTTCGGCGTGCGGTGGTAGGTGACGGAGCGGTCGTCGTCGTGGTGCCACGGGCCGATCAGGAGCGCGTCGCGCACGACGATCCAGCCGGTCGGGGTGCCCCAGCTCGTCTCCAGGATCATCGTCCCGGGCAGGTAGCGGCGGTCCGACGGCACGGTGACGTCCAACGGCGCGATCCGGAACGCTCCCGCCTGCCTGCCGAGCAGTCGGCCAAAGGCGCTCGGCGAGTCGAAGCGCGGTATGCACATCCAGTCGACGGAGCCGCCGGGGGCGACGAGCGCCGACACCTCGCCGTCGCTGAGGAACCCGTAGTCGCCGATCGGCACCGCCCGGGAGCGGTCGACCGGACTGGTGAGCCGGTCGCTCTTCGCCTTCTTCTTCGCCACCCGTGCAGCATCCCTGTTTGCGGACGAGGAGTGGTACCGCGAGCGGATCGTCAGCCGGATCGGTGACCGACCGACGACCCGCCCGCGGGTCGTGGACGCCTCAGAAGCTCGCCTTCGGCACTCCCTGACCGGGGTCGACCTGGTGGGGGCCGTTCTTGCCCGGCCGGACGTCGAAGTCGAAGATCTCCGTCGGCAGGTAGACCGTCGAGCAGGAGTTCGGGATGTCGACGACGCCGGAGAGCCTGCCCTCGATCGGCGCGGCGCCCAGGATCATGTAGGCCTGGATGGGGCTGTAGCCGAACTTCGTCAGGTAGTCGATCGCGTGCAGGCAGGCCCGCTGGTACGACAGGTGCGAGTCGAGGTAGCGCTGCTCGCCGTCGAGCGTCACCGACGTCCCGGAGAACGCCAGCCACTCGCTGTATTGCGGGTCCGTCCGGCCCGGCATGAAGATCGCGTTCTCGGAGACGCCGTAGGTCTCCATGCCGCCCTTGATCAGGTCGACGTGCAGGTCCATGAACCCGCCCATCTCGATCGCGCCGCAGAACGTGATCTCGCCGTCGCCCTGGGAGAAGTGCAGGTCGCCCATCGACAGCTTCGCGCCCGGCACGAAGACCGGGTAGAAGACCCGCGTCCCCTTGGTCAGGTTCTTGATGTCCTGGTTGCCGCCGTTCTCCCGCGGCGGTGCAGTGCGGGCGGCCTCGCGGGCGGCGCGGTCGAAGTCGGCGCCGCTGAGGCTGCCGAGGATCGCCGAGTCCGGCAGCGGCGGCAGGGCCAGTGGCGGCACCCGCTGCGGGTCGGTGTCGATCAGCGCCTGCTCGCGCGCGTTCCAGCGGGCGAGCAGCTCGGCGGACGGGGCGGTGCCCATCAGGCCCGGGTGCACGATGCCGGTGAACGAGACGCTCGGGACGTGCCGCGAGGTCGCCACGCCACCCCGGAAGTCCCAGATCACCTTGTACGCGTCGGGGAACTGCTCGGTGAGGAAGCCGCCGCCGTTCTCCGTGGCGAACACCCCGGTGTAGCCCCAGCCCTGGCCGGCCAGCGGCCCGGAGTCCTCCTGCGGGATCGGGCCCACGTCGAGGATGTCGACGATGAGCAGGTCGCCGGGCTCGGCGCCCTCCACGGCGATCGGGCCGCTCAGCACGTGCACCCCCGGCAGCGGGGCGTTCAGGATGTCCTCGGCGGAGTCGTCGTTGTGGATCGCGCCGTCGAACCACTCCCGGCAGTCCACCCGGAAGACGTCGCCGGGCTTGACGTGGACCTGCGCGGGGATGTCGGGATGCCAGCGGTTGTGGCCGACGATGGCCTGGTCGGTGAACTTCTTCGACGAGTCGAGAGGGAAGACGACCTCGGGCATGGAGATGTTCTCCGTCCTGGTCGGGGCGTCGCTGCCCGGACCTCTGGAGTTGATATCGGTCGCCAGCTTGGTGGGTGTCTCGGAATCGCGTCAAGGGATCTCTGTCCCGGCCGGGCCGGATCGGACGGCGTCGGCGTAGAGCGGGCCGGGGTCGACGCCCACCGAGGTGAAGTTGCCGGTGATCTCCAGCGAGGCCAGCCCGTGCAGGAGTGCCCAGATCGCGAGCGCCGTTTCCGCCCGGTCCGCGGCCGGCGTCGAACGGTTGGTCGTGTTGTCGCGGCTGGGCAGTGTCGCCGACTCTCCCGTCCGGTTCCTGCGCTACCACGCCGCCGTCGAGCAGCACGTGCGCGACAGCGGGCTGGACTTCACGTTCCTGCGGCCCAACCTGTACTTCCAGGGCCTGTTCGCGGTGGCGGGCAGCATCGTCGGGAACGGAGTGCTCCCGCTCCGATCGGCGGTGCGCGAGGTTCTTCCCCCGTGACAGGTCGACGGCCTGCGCGAGGACTACGCCCACTACCGCCGGGGTGAGGCGAGCGAGGTCACCGACGTCGTCGACACGGTCGTGGGGCGGCCGGCGATCTCCTTCGCACAGTTCGTCCACGACTACGCCGATCGCTTCGCGCGCCGCTGATCTCGCCGCTACGGTCGGGTGATGTTCGGGACGGGGTTCGAGCCGGTCGACGTCGTGGTGTCCGGCGTGCGGATCCACGGAGTCCGCGGCGGTAAGGGGCCGCCGGTGCTCCTGCTGCACGGCTTCCCGCAGAGCCACGTCATGTGGCACAGGATCGCCCCCGAACTGGCTCGCGAGTACACCGTCGTGGCGGCCGACCTGCGCGGCTACGGCGACTCGGACCGGCCGGAGGCGGGCCCGGACCACGCCGGGTACGCCTTCCGGGCCATGGCGGCGGACCAGGTCGCGCTGATGAGGGCACTCGGGTTCCCGCGGTTCGCCGTGGTGGGCCACGACCGCGGGGCCCGGGTCACGCACCGCATGGCGCTCGACCACCCGGACCGGGTGGAGCGGCTGGCGCTGCTGGACATCCTGCCCACGGCCTACGTCTTCGAGCACGTCGACCGGAGGGTCGCGACCGCCAACTACCACTGGTTCTTCCTGAGCCAGCCGGCCGATCTGCCAGAGCGGCTGATCGGTGGCGAACCGCTCTACTTCCTGCACCGCTTGCTCGGCAGTTGGGGCAGCGGGCTCGACGCCCACGCGCCCGAGGCGCTGCGGGAGTACGAGCGCGTGTTCGCCGACCCCGCAGCCCGCCGGGCGATGATCGAGGACTACCGCGCCGCGGCGTCGATCGACCTCGAACACGACGCCGTGAGTGCGGCTGCGGGAGGACGGATCGCCGCGCCGTGCCTGGTGCTGTGGGGCGAACGGGGCGTGGTGGCCGCCAACCCGACGGTTCCGCTGGAGGTCTGGCGGTCGCTCGCCGCAGACCCGGGGTCGATGATCGGGGGAGTGATCGCCGGTGCCGGGCATTTCCTGGCGGAGGAGAACCACACCGACACCCTGGCCGCGTTGCAGGCGTTCCTGGGTGGGCGCGGGTGATCGGCTGAGATCGAGGGCTCGAGAACACTGGTCACGAAGCCGCCCTCGCCCCGACCAGGTGCGGTAGGGCTCGTCGTCTGGGGTGTTGCTCGGGGTCGATCCACGGTGGCGGGATGAACTCGGGTAGTCCGTCGCACCCGCCCGACAGCTGTGAGAACCGAATCGGTGTGTGACAGCGCATGAACGGGACATCAGTCGGCTCCGAGCCCGACTGACGTTCCGCTCGCCGAGCCTGTGGTCTCGGCCGGAAATGTCGACCAGGTGCGTGCGCTGGGAGGGTCGTCCGTCCACGATGCCGTCGCACCGCAACGGTGACCGTCACACCCCACCCGACGGCTGTGAGAACCGAATCGGTGTGTGACAGCGCCCGAACGGGACACGAGTCGGCTCCAAGCCCGACTGACGTTCCGCTCGCCCCGTGTGGCGTCGGCGGGAAATACCGCGAACAGGTGCGTGCGCCGCGAGGGCCGTCCGTCCACGATGTGTGCATGGTCGCGAAGCGCACGACGGCGCCTCGCGCGACATCCCCCCGGGACGCCGTGCGGCGAGGTGTGGCGTGACGCAGAGCGTGTGCGCCGAGTGCGGTGAGGCCAGCCCGTCCGGCGTCCAGTTCTGCCCGGCCTGCGGCCACTTCATGTGGAGCTCCGCCCCCGCAGTGGAGCCACCAGCCGACGACCCGCCGGCGGAGCAGCGCCCCGCCGGGGTCCGGCCGCCCGACCACCGCCAGGCGGCCGCCGCGGCGTCCGCCGATTCGGCGACCGCGATCATCCGGGACCGCGTGCCCGCCACCCCCGCCGACGACCCGACGACCATCACGCCATTGCGGAAGCCCGCGGCGCTGCCACCGAAGGTGACGGTCCCCGACGGCGACGTCGTCCTCGAGGGTGCCCGCCGGGGGAGTGTCGAGCTGCAGCTGACCAACCCGTCGTCGATCGTCGAGGGGTACCGCGTCGAGCTCGTCGCGCCGCCACCCTGGCTGACGGTCGCGGTGCCGGAGACCAGGCTGCTGCCCGGCGACCGCGCGGCGGTGCGGATCGGCTTCGACGTCCGGCCGGGAGCGGTGGTCGTCGCGCAGCGCGTCCGGCTGCGGCTGCACCTGCGACCCGAGAGCGACCAGCGCGTGCACGCGGACGCCGAGGTCGCGCTGGTCGTTCCGCGAGTCGGCGGCCCGGCCCGGATCCGGACAGAGCCTGCCGTCGTCCGCGTCAAGGACGCGGTGCACGGGCGGTTCACCCTGCATCTCGACAACCGCGGCAGCAACCACCCGAGGCGCTACGCGATGTCCGGCACCGACGACGAAGGGGTCGTCCGGTTCACCTTCGACCCCGAGGTGGTCGAAGCGCCACCGGACGGCAGCACGGCCGTGTACGTGCAGGTCACAGCCCCGCCGCCCGCGGCCGGCGAGCGTTCCGAGCGCAACCTGACCGTCCGCGCGAACGCGGACCCGGCCGACGACGGCCTCGGAGCCGTCGTGCGCCTGATCCAGGAGACCTCGGCCGCGGCCGTCGAGGTGCCGGTCCGGCTGCGGCTGGAACCCAGCTCGCTGCGCACCGCCGACAGCGACCTCGCCGAGCTCCACGTCGTGGTCGACAACCGCGCGGGCCACCGCGACCGGCGCGTGTGGCTCACCGGGAACGACCCGGAACGCCAGATCGGGTTCGTGTTCCGGACGGCCGAGCTGTGGGTGGCGCCCGGCACGGAACGCGCCACGGTCCTGCAGCTGCGCGCCCCGGTGCCCCCGCCCGGCGAGCAGACCGACCGGACGTTCACCGTGACCGCCGCCGACGGGCGGCTCGAGATCGAGGCGGCCGGGCACTGGGCGCAGCGGTCCGGGACGGCGCCGATCGCCACGGCGGCGATCCAGCTCGATCCCGAGGTCGTCCGCCTGCGCGACCGGGCCGAGGCCCAGCTGGCCGTGGTGGTCGACAACCAGCGGGGGAGCCGCCCGCTGCGCGTCCGGCTGTCGGGCGACGACCCGGAGAACGCGGTCCGCTTCGCCTTCCGGCCCCCGGTTCTCGACGTCGCGCCCGGGACGAGCGCGTGGGCGGAGATCCGGGTAGCTGCGCCGCACCCGCCGCACGGAGAAGAGACGGTGCGGGCCATCCGGGTGCGGGCGAGCGATGAGAACGGCGCCGTGGAGGCGACCGGGGCCCTGCACCAGTACAGCTCACCGACGGCGATCTCGACGGCGCGGCTCTCCCTCGAGCCGCAGCGGGTGGTGGCCCGCGGAGGCGGCACCGGTCGCCTGCGCGTGCACCTGGACAACCGGGCCGGCGCGTTCCCGCTCTCCGCGCACCTGCGCGGCACCGACCCCGAGCAGGCGGTCCGGTTCGTGTTCCACCCGGCTGCGCTCGACGTCGCTCCCGGTCAGGTCGGAGTCGCGGACGTGCGGGTGTCGGCTCCCCGGCCGGAGAGCGGCGAGACCTCGACCCGGCCGTTCACGATCATCGCCGACGACGGCCGAGGAGTCGTCGAGGCGGTGGGCGGTCTCGTGCAGTCAGCGGGGGACCGGCGCCCCGTCTGGCGGGTCGTGCTCACCGTTCTCGGGACGCTGCTGGTGGCCGTCGGCTGTTTCCGCGACTGGCTGTCCGGTGATCCGAACTCCCTGCTGCCGAACGCGTCGACGATCCCGGCGAGCATCGGCAACGCCGCCGCTTTCGGAGCTCCCAACACTGCCCGGGAGGCGGCCGACCTGCTCCGGACGCTCCAGCCCGTCGAACGGACGCTCACGCTGCTGCTCGCGGCGGTCATGGCCTTCGGGCTCACGGGCCCCCGGGGGCGCCTGACCCGGACGACCGGCATGGTGGTGGCCCTGACCATGGTCGCGGCCGCGTTGTTCTGGCGCTTCACGGGTCTCTCGCTCGCCGACGGCGCGATCCTGGTCGCGGTGGGCGGCGCGGTCGGCTTCCTCGGTGGCCTCTGCGTGCGGCGGTGAGCGGCGGGACGGAACGGCGCGGCTACGAGCCGGGCGGGAGGGTGCGGTACTGCTCGGCGTACCGGCGCGCCTGTTCGTCGCGGACGACGGCGGTCCGCCGGTCGCGCAGCTCTCTGGCCGTGCCACGCGGGTACCCGGCCTTCATCGCCCGGTTCTCGGTGGTCTCGTACATGTAGGCCAGCGAGTAGAAGTAGCCCAGTGCGAGGCCGCCCAGGACCGCTCCGATCCGGACTCCCGACGAGCCGGGCATCAGCAGGTAGAGGAGCACGGCGACGGGGGCCAACTGCACCGTCGCACGCAGCAGGTGCCGGAGCACCCAGGTCCGGGTCGTGACGTCGTACAGCACCCACTCGCGGTTCCGCGGCGGCAACCCGCGGCCCAGGGCGTACAGCAGCCAGCGGAAGGGACCCGGTCGCGTCGGCTTTGTCATGGCTCCCTAATGATTGGTGTACCAACTCTTGGCGTCAGGTTACACTTTCCTCGTGCTTCCAGGGATGGTTCGTGAGGCGGACGACGCCGACGATCCGCTGCGGCTCGACCGACAGGTGTGCTTCGCGCTCTCGGTCGCGGCCCGCAGCGTCGTCGCGCTCTACCGCCCCGTCCTCGAGCCGATGGGGCTGACCCACCCGCAGTACCTCGTGATGCTGGCGCTGTGGGAGCGCTCGCCCCGCTCGGTCAAGGACCTCAGCAGCGCGCTCGCCCTGGATCCCGGCACGCTCTCGCCTTTGTTGAAACGGCTCGAGGCGGCCGGTCTGCTCACGCGCGGCCGCGACCGGGCCGACGAGCGGGTCCTCGCCGTCACTCTGACCGACGAGGGGCGGCGGTTGCGCAGCGAGGCCGAGAAGGTGCCCGCCGCGATCGTCGCCCGGCTGGGCATGGAGATCTCGGACCTGGAGAACCTCCACGCCGCCTTGACTCAGGTGATCGCGGCGGCGCGCGAGGACTGAACGCGCCGCCTCGAGTGCTTGGATGGCGCGGTGGACGGCGGCCCGAGCATCCAGGAGACCTACTACCCCGACCTGACCTGCTTCGGCTGCGGTCATGCGAACGAGCGGGGGCTGCACCTGCAGAGCTACGAGGTCGACGGCGCCGTGCGGGCCACGTTCACCCCGTGGCCGGAGCACGACAACGGGGGCGGCTACCTCAACGGTGGCATCATCTCGACGCTTCTCGACTGCCACGGTGCCGCCGCGGTTCTGCTGGAGGCGCACCGCCAGGGGTGGAAGCCGGCGGCCGGGAGCGGGCTGGCCTTCGTCACGGCCGGGCTGGACGTGCGGTTCCGGCGTCCGACGCCGCTGCGTGAGCCGCTCGGGCTGACCGCGGAGCTGCAGTCGGTCGCCGAGTCGGAGATGACGGTGGTGGCGCACGTCGTCGCGAACGGCAAGACGTGCGCGACCGGTACGGCGCTGTGGAAGCGGTGGCGTCCCCGTTCCTGAACCGCCGCCACCGTGATGGTCCGACAACTCACTACGCCGAGTGTTCTGCGTAACTCGGGCGGGCGTATGGTGCGGCCGGAAGCGCCGGTCCGGGACGAGATCCCCGGATGGTCGTCACTCACCGTGGATGCTCGCCTGAGGGGTGCAGATGGTGTGCACGACGTGGTGGGGCCGCTCACGCAGGGGAGCGGCCACCGCTCTGTTCGCCTGTCTGGTGGTGCTGACCGGCTGTTCGGCGGCGGCGTCGCCGGGCACGTCACCTACTCGGGCCGCAGCCACGCAGCCCGCGCCGGCGGCGGCCGAGTCGCCGGCCGACGGGGCACTGCGGCTGGAGGCCCTGCTCGGGCAGCACATGATCCGGATCGGCGACCTGATGCGCAGCAGGCTGCGCAAGGACGACGACTTCGCGCAGGCCGCGAGCGTGGCGCTGGGCCAGAACTCCGACGAGCTGGCCCGCCTGGTCGGGACGCTGGCGGGCGCGGACGCGGCAGACCGGTTCCAGGGTTTGTGGAACGACCACGTGACGGCGCTGGTCAACTACTCGCGCGGCCTCGCGACGGACGACGCGACGGTCCGCGACGAGGCCCGCGCGAAGCTCGACACCGTGAACGGCGAGCTCGCCGACCTCGTGGCGACGGGGGCGCAGGGGCGGCTGGATCCCGCTGCGGCCCGGGCGGCGCTGACCACCCATGAGCACCACCTCACCGAGCAGGCCGACGCGTACGCCGCGGGGGACTACGCGCGGGCGAACGCCCTCTACCGGGAGGGGTACCAGCACGCGTTCGCGCTCGGCGGCACCCTCGCCCACGCCCTGGTGCCCCCGGACCAGGTCGGCGAGCTCGACACGCCGGCGTGGCAGCTCCGCTCGGAGATGACCCGGCTGCTCGGCGAGCACGTGGGGCTGGCACTCGGCACGCTCCGGGCCGGCGCGACCAGGGCCCCCGACTTCCCGGCGATGGTCGACTCGCTCAACGGCAACACGACCGACGTCACCGCGGCGGTCAGCAGCCTGTTCGGTGAACCGGCGGCGTCGCAGTTCATGACGCTGTGGGCCGACCACCTCGACCTGCTCGGCACCTACGCCGCCGACGTGGGGGCCAATGACCCGAACCGTCGCCAGGCGGTGCAGGACGATCTGCACGACTGGCAGCAGCGCTTCGCCGCGTTCATCGACACGGCGACCGGCAGCCGGGTGCCCGCTCCCGACCTGGCCGCGGCCCTGCTGGGCCTCGACGACCTGCTGTTGCAGCAGGTCGACGCCTTCGCCGCGCGCGACTTCCCGCGGGCCCAACAGCTGGGCGACCAGACCTACCCGCAGGTGTACGGGCTCGCGCGGAACCTGGCCGACGCCTTCGGGGCGACGCTCGCGGCACGCATGCCACAGGGCGGCGCGCGGACCGGCGCCGGTGGGATGGCGGGCGCGCTCGTGCCGGCGGCGGCCGTCCCCCTGCCCCCTGTGGAGGCTCAGCCCTTCCACTCGGTGCGGACCTACCAGGAAGTGGCGGAGCCGGTACGGCTGCGTATCCCGGCGGTGCGGATCAACACTGCGCTGCAGCGACTCGGCCGGGCCGCTGACCGGTCCGTCGAGGTGCCCGACGACTTCGGGGTCGCCGGCTGGTTCGCCGACGGCCCCCGGCCGGGTCAGAACGGGCCTGCGGTGATCCTCGGGCACGTCGACTCGCGCAACGGCCCCGGCGTGTTCTACCCGCTGGCCGGGCTGGCCCCGGGCAGCGAGGTACTGGTCGACCGCGCGGACGGCAGCACGGCCGCGTTCCGGGTGAACGGCGTGGCGACGGTGCCGAAGACCGGGTTCCCCACCGAGCAGGTGTACGGGCCCACCCTGCGGGCGTCACTGCGGCTCGTGACGTGCGGCGGTCCGTTCGACCACGCAGCCGGGAGTTACCGGGACAATGTCATCGTCTCCGCTGATCCGGTGCAGTAGGTCCGCCGCGCTGTTCGTGCTGGCCGCGGTGCTGGTGCTCGCGGCCGCCCCGGGCGCCGCCGCGCAGCCGCCGATCACGGCCGTCCCGATCGCGACGACGGACGGGCAGGTCCGGCTGGTCGTGCAGGTGCCGGGTGGGCCCGTCGGACCCGGAGCCGTCACCGCCTCGATTGACGGCGTGCCCCAGCAGGCCCGGGCCGAACCCGTCCTGTCCGACCGCCTGGCCATGGCGCTCGTCGTCGACGCCTCGGCAGTGGGGAGCCCGATGCTGCCGGTCGGGCTCGCGGGTGCTGCAAACCTCGTGCTCGCCGCACCGCCGTCGGCGCGCAGCACGGTCGTCGCCGACTCCACGCCGCCGACCGTTGCGGTGCCCTGGCCGTCCGGCCCGGTCGACACCCTGCGCGGCCTGAGTGCGGTGCGGTCCGGTGGTGCGCGCAGTACGTCCGCCGCGCTCGACCTGGCCGTCGCCCAGTTGCCGACCGACGCGACGGCGCCCCGGCTGGTGGTGCTCTACACCGGAGCGGCCGACGCCGGCGGCGAACCTGCCCGGGTGCTCGTTGAGCGCATGCGGGCGGCCGGTGTGGTGCTGACCGTGGTGAGCCCGGCGGGGGAGGGCCCCGACGCTGCGGCGGCGACGCAGTACTGGGCGGCAGCCGCCGAGGGCACCGGTGGCATGGCCGCCACCGTGGGGCCGTCGGGTGTCATCGGCGCGTTCGACGCCGCGACGGCGGCCCTGGGCGCCCGCTACCTGCTGACGATGACGGAACCGGCCCGACTTCCGGCCACCGTGGCGGTCCGCGTCGACACCGGTGCCGGCACGTTGACCACCGACGTGCCCCTGGCTGCCACCGTCACGAGCGGGCCCGCACCGCGGGCCGACGACGATGCCGGCCCGCTCGTGACGGTGGCGGTCGGCGGCGTGCTCGCCGCAGTCCTGGTGACGGGCGCCGTCTTGCTCGTCCGGAGACGGCCGTGGGGCCGCCGGTCCGCCTCGTCCACGCCGATCACGAACATCCCGGCCCTGCCCGACCACCTCGTCGACCGGGCGGCGGTGCGGGCCGAGCTGACACGGGCGCTGCAGCGGGACGGGCCGGTGTGGCTGCGGCCGCATCCGAGTGTGGGAGGTCTGGGCACGACCACGGCGATGATCGAGTTCGCGCACCGGCACCGCGACCGCTACGACATCGCGTGGTGGGTCCCTGCCGCCGATCCCGACCTGGTGCCGGACCGGCTGGCCGAGCTCGCGGAGGCTCTCGGCCTGGCCACGGCGGCCGACTCGGCGAACCGCGCGGCCACGGCCCTGCTGGACGCCCTGTCCCGGCGCGGCCGGTGGTTGCTGGTCTTCGACGACGCCGCCGGTCCGCGCCAGCTGGCCCCGTACCTGCCGAACGGTCCCGGCCACGTCCTGATCGCGTCGTCGGACGCGGGGTGGGGCGACGTCGCCACGCAGGTGACGGTGCCGGCGTTCACCCGTGCGGAGTCGGTGTCACTGCTGCGCTCCCGGTGCACCGAACTGGCTCCCGAGTCCGCCGACCGGATCGCCACCGGTCTCGGTGACCTGCCGCTCGTGGTGGGCCCGGCCGCGGCGCTGCTCGCCGGGACCGGCCCGGATGCCCTCGATGCACTGCCGTCCGACGGGGCCTCGGGCTGGGAGACGGTGTGGACCGCCGCGCTGGACCGGCTGGCGGACGACGATCCCGTCGCTCTGGCGTTGCTCACCCTCACCGCCTGGTTGGGCACGGCCCCGGTGCCCCTCACGCTGCTGACCGGGAACTCGCAGGTGCTGCCCGAGCCGCTGCGCGCCGCGGCCGGAGCTCCGGGGCTCGTCGACCACGCCGCGATGCTGGACCGCCGCGGCCTGGCCCGGTTCGCCGACGGCTCCCTCCTCCTGCACCCGCTGCCGGCCGGGCTGCTGACCGCCCGGACCGCCGACGACGGGTGGACGGGGATCGCCGTCCGGCTGCTGGCGGCCGCCGTCCCGGACCGGCCGCCGCGCGAGCCCGCCACCTGGCCCACGTGGCGGTGGCTGTTGCCGCACGTGCTCGCCGCCACCGATCCCGTGCGGCGGCTCGAGGACGTCGCCGGCGACGTGGGCCGGCTGCTCGCCGGGGCGGGGGAGTACCTCGCCGCGCGCGGTCGCGGGCAGGCCGCCCGGGCGCTGCTCGCAGACGCCCACGAGTTCGACGTCGTCGCGCGGCTGCGCGGGGGCGGCTGAGCGGCCCGACAACGCCTAGGATCATGAACGGCAGGGGAGCGGCACCGGGAGGTAGGGATGTTCGTCGTCCACGTGCACGTCCACGTCACACCCGACGACGTCGAGGCCTTCCTCGACGAGTGCCGGCGCAACTCCGAGGCGTCGCTCCAGGAGCCCGGGGTGCGGCGGTTCGACGTGCTGCAGGACGAGGGCGACCCGGCGCACGTGGTGCTGAGCGAGGTCTACGTCGACCAGGCCGCGGCCGACGCGCACAAGCAGACGGCGCACTACGCGCGCTGGCGCGACGCGGTGGCCGGGATGATGGCGCAGCCGCGCTCGTCGACCCGCTTCGCCGCCGTCGCACCGGGGGAGGACGGCTGGTGAGCGCGTTCGACCTCGCTCTTCCCCGGAAGGTGCTGTTCGGTCCGGGCCGCGCGGGCGAGCTCGCCGACCTGCTGCCCACCCTCGGATCGAGGGTGGTGCTGTGCACGGGGAGCGACCCGTCGCGTCACCGTCACCTGCTCGGCGACGTCGAGCCGGTCGCCGTCGTGCGGGTCACCCGGGAGCCACTGGTCGACGACGCCCGCGCAGCGCTCGACGAGGCCCGGGCGGCCGGGGCGGACGCCGTCGTCGCCATCGGCGGAGGCAGTGTCCTGGACCTGGGGAAGGCGATCGCCGTGCTGCTCGGCAACGGCACGGATCCGCTGGACCACCTCGAGGTCGTCGGCCGCGGGCTGCCGATCGAGCGACCGGCCGTGCCCTACGTCGCCGTGCCCACGACCGCGGGCACCGGTGCCGAGGCGACCGCCAACGCCGTGCTCGCCGCACCGGAGCACGGTCGCAAGGCGAGCATCCGCAGCCCGTACATGCTGCCGGCGGTGGCGCTCGTCGACCCGCTGCTCACGCTGGGCTGCCCGCCCGCCGTGACCGCGAGCAGCGGGCTCGACGCGCTGACCCAGTGCCTGGAACCCTTCGTCTCGCCCAAGGCCAATCCGGCGACGGACGCCGTCGCCACCGACGGGCTGCGGCGTGGAGCACGGTCGCTGCGCCGGGCCTACGAGCACGGCGACGACCGCGCCGCCCGCGAGGACATGGCGCTGTGCAGCCTCTTCGGTGGGATCGCCCTGGCCAACGCCAAGCTCGGGGCGGTGCACGGCGTCGCCGGGGTCGTCGGCGGGATGGTCGACGCCGCGCACGGCGCCGTGTGTGCCGCCCTGCTCGCCCCCGTGGCCGAGGCGAACGTGCGCGCGCTGCGCGAGCGCGACCCCGGATCGCCCGCGCTGGAGCGCTACGCCACCGTCGCCCGGCTGCTGACCGGCCGCGACGACGCGACCGTCGAGGACGGCGTGGAGTGGCTGCGCGAGACGGTGGCGGCCCTGGACGTACCCCCGCTCGGTGCGGTCGGACTGCAGCCGGCGCAGTACGAGGAGGTCGCCGAGAAGTCGGCGAAGTCGAGCAGCATGCAGGGCAACCCGATCGGTCTGAGCACGGACGAGCTCGTCGCGGTGCTGCGATCTGCCGGGTAGCGACCTGATCGGGCGACACACGCCTGATGTGCCGAGTGACGGACCGTCGCCCGGCTATAACCGTACGGTGTCGGACAGCCGCAGGCGTGCCCCCACCGGTGTCAGCCCTGCAACCCGTCGGGTGCGGATCCGCTGGGCCATCGTCGGGGTCCTGCTGGCCGTGGCGATCGTCGGCTGGGCGGTCCCGGTCGCGGCCACCGAGAAGATCGCGGGGCAGCCCTCGCCGGCCGAACCGGCAGCCGACGTCTTCCTCTCGGGCATGACGACGCCCCGCGACGGCGAGGAGGGTCTGTGGATGTCGTGGTCGCTCGTCGATACCGCGCGGGAGCGGCGGGTCGGGTCGGCGAACAGCGACACGGACCGCACGAACTCCGAGTCGAGCATCAAGGCGTGGATCGCGGCCGACTACCTGCGGGTGGTGCAGGCCGAGGGCCGGGCGGTCACGGCGGCCGAGCGGGCCGACATCGCCGCCATGGTGCGCAGCAGCGACAACGCGGCCGCGCAACGCCTGTACGGGGCGCTCGGCGGCGACGCGATCCTGCGCCACCTGCGTTCGGTCTGCGGCGTGACGGTCTCGACCGCGACCCCGGGCTACTGGTCGCTGACCCAGATCACGGCGGTGGACGCCACGCGGATCTTCGCGTGTGTCCTGCGCACCGCGCCGGCCTACCCGGGCGGGAACGATCTCCTGACCGACCTGCGGAGCGTCGACCCGGACGACGCCTTCGGGATCAAGGCGGGCCTGCCGCCGACGGAGACGGTGTCGCTGAAGAACGGGTGGATGCCGCACTCGTCGACGACGGGGAAGTGGAACGTGAACTGCGTCGCGGCGTGGGACGAGTACGTGCTCGCCGTCCTGACGCGGTACCCGGTCGACCGCCCGTTGACCTACGGCGCGGACGTCTGCCGCGACGTCACCGCGGCGGTCGTCGAGAGACTCGGGTGAATCCGGTGGCCCCGAGCATGGACGGACGCACCGTCGTCGGTGTGAGCAACTCGGCGTCCGGCGAGGTCAGCGGCGACACCGTCTTCCACTACCGCGAGCACGACGGCGCCGTGTGGGCCGAGTACGCCGGCGGCTCGGTCGTCCGCGGCTACCTCGTGGGCACCCGCACGGGCGAGGCCCTCGACTTCCGCTACGTGCACCTGTCGGTGGGCGGCGGGACCGCGTCGGGGCACTGCACGGCGCAGCTGGAGGTCCTCGCCGACGGCCGGATCCGGTCGCACGAGACGTGGGAGTGGGAGTCGCGGGAGGGGTCGGGGCGGAGCGTGGTGGAGGAGCGTCGCCGCGGGTCGGGTTAGCGCGACTCCGCGGTCGGTGCGGTCTTCACGCCGATGCCCGCGGCGCGCACCAACAGTCTCGACGCCCGGGCCGATAAGGGGCCGGAATTGTCGGTGGTCGATGCGAGAATGCCTGTGTGACCGAGAGCCCGTCCGCCGCCGCGCAGCGTCTGCTGGTGCAGGCGGCCGACGCATTGTTCTCGGTGGCGCAGTCGAGCAGCGATGCCGAACTGGTGTCGGTGCTGGCGACCTGTGAGGGTGTGATCCGGCGGCTGGACCGGGTCAGCGTGGAGGCGGTCGCGGCGCTGGATCGCCGCGGGGTGTTCGCCGAACGTGGCTGCAAGTCCCCGGTCCGCGCCCTGGGCCCCGGTGGATCGATCCCCAGCAGCACCCCAGACGACGGGCACTGCCACATCTGGTCTGACTCGTCCGGCCATGCCGCTCCCAGTGCCGACCCGGTCGTCGACGCTCACGACATCTCGCCAGCACGGCCCCGGTCGCGTGAACGGGTCAGGCCGGCCGCCGCGCAGCGAGCAACACCTGCGGACGCAGCGACGGTTGATGCTCCGGCAGCCGCATCTCGGCGACCACCTCGAGACCGGCGTCGACCAGCATCCGGGCCAGCTCCTCAGGCCGGTACAGGTGGGTCGTCCACGACACCGGCAGGCCGCCGTACCCCTCGGTCCGCCGGAGGTCGCCGTCGCCGACGTGCGTGCCGATCAGCGCCTGACCGCCGGGGACGAGCGCCTCGGCGAAGGTCCGCAGCACGCCGGGCAGCGTCTCCCGCGGGAGGTTGAACAGCGACCACCAGCCGAGCACGCCGCCGAGCGAGGCCGGCGCCAGGTCGAGCTCGGTCGCCGAGGCGACGGAGAACTGCAGGTCGGGGTACTGCCGGCGCGCGTGCTCGACCATGCGCGGCGACAGGTCGACGCCCGAGGCGTCGAGACCGAGTTCGGTGAGGTGCGCGGTGACGGTGCCGGGGCCGCAGCCGACGTCCAGGACCGGGCCGAGCCCGCGGACGGACTCGGCGAAGGCGCCGAGCACGGCCCGTAGCCACGGCTCCGCCTCCAACCGGCCCATGCCGAGCTCCACGTAGGCGTCGGCGACCCGGTCGTAGGACTCGCGGACCGTCTCGAGGTCGGAGGGCTGCTGCACGCGGGCACCCTACGGACGTGCGCTGGCGATCCCGCCGCCGGTCAGACGCCCGGGCCCGCCGCCGTCCGTGCCGCCAGCATGTCCACCGTCGGACGCAGGCGCATCCACCACTGGTCGGTCGGCCTGCGGTGCTCCCGGTCGGCCAGCTCCTCGGCCCGCTGCAGCGGCACGATGCGGACGCCGTCCTCGTGCAGGCCGATCACCGCCGAGGCCGCACTGCCGGCGGCCATCTCGTCGCCCAGCCACGCGACGGCACGCGCTGCCAGCCGGGCCGCGAGGATCCGGTCGAACGGCGACGGGCTCCCGCCCTGCTGGGTCTGTCCCAGGACGATCTGCCGGGCGTCGAAGGTCCCGCGGCCCTCCTGTTCGAAGATCCGTCGCAGGAAGTCGCTGGTGTACATCTCGCTGGCCCGCTCGTTGCGGACGGCGAGGAACAGGCGCTGGCCGGCCGCGAAGCTGTCGACCATCTGCTCGACGTCCGCGGCGAGCCGGCTCAGTGTCACGCCCTCCTCGTGCAGGTACACGCGGACCGCGCCGCCGGACAGGCCGCTCATCAACGCGAGGTAGCCGCAGTACCCGCCCATGGTCTCGACGACGAAGCAGCGCCGGGTCGCGGCGCTCGTCTCCCGGATGCGGTCGATCGACGAGACGACGTGGTTGAGCGCGGTGTCCGCCCCGACGCTCATCTCCGAGGTGGGGATGTTGTTGTCGATGGTGGCGGGCAGCACGATCGTCGGGATCTGGAACGCCGGGTAGCGGTGGCGCTCGGCGCGCAGCGTGCCGGCAGACGCGAAGGCGTCCCAGCCGCCGACGATCAGCAGGCCGTCGACGCCGTGCCGCTCCAGGCCGCGCCCGATCGCGTAGAGGTCCTCGACCGCCGGGACGTCCCGGCTGATGCCGAGCTCCGCCCCGCCTGCACCCGTCCAGTCCGAGACGTCGCCCCACGCCAGTTCCCGGACGTCGCCCGCGACCAGGCCGCGGAAGCTCCCGTCGACGCCGAGCATGGTGTGTCCGCGGTGCAGGCCGAGGCGCACCGCCGCGCGGGCAGCGGCGTTCATCCCGGGGGCGAGGCCGCCGACGTTGAGCACCGCGATCCGGGAGCGTGGCGACGAGTCGCGGTCCGTGTCCGGCAGTGCCCGTGACAGGGACTCGAACAGCTGCACCATCTCGGTGAAGCCGTCGCCGCGCATCTTCTGCGCCGTGTCGAAGTCGCGGGCCGTGATCCGGTCGGCCAGCTCGCGGGTGCGGGTGACCGCCTCGTGCAGCGGCACGGTGTGGACGCGGTTGCCGCGCACCCCGACCAGCGGCGGGACCGTCTCCGGGGTCGCCGCGAGCAGCTCCTCGACCGCGGCGGAGCCGAGGATCGCGCTCATCCACCGGTCGTACGCGCTGGGGACGCCGCCGCGCTGGACGTGCCCGAGGATCGTCACGCGCGTGTCCTCGCCGAGCCGCTCCTCCAGAACGGTGCGGACGTAGGCGCTGGTGATGGGCTGGTTCGCCGAGTCGTGAGCGCCCTCGGCCACCACGACGACGCTGTTGCGCCGCCCCGCCACGCGCCCGGCCCGCACCAGCTCGCACAGGTCGTCCTCCCAGCCGGGTTGCGGAGGGCGTTCCGGGATCAGCACGTAGTCGGCCCCGGCCGCCAGCGCCGCCGCGAGTGCCAGGTAGCCGCACCGGCGCCCCATCACCTCGACGACGAAGCTGCGCTGGTGGCTCGACGCCGTGGAGCCGATGGCGTCGAGGGCCTCGACGATCCGGTGCAGCGCCGAGTCGGCACCGATGGTGGTCTCCGTCCCGACCATGTCGTTGTCGATCGACCCGACCAGGCCGACGAGCGCCAGCACCGGGTGCCGGTCCGCCGTCTCCTGGTCGAGCTCGCCGGCCCCGACGAGTTCGGCGAGCAGCGAGGGCCATTCCGCACGCAGCACGTCGGCCCCGCTGAGGCTGCCGTCACCGCCGATCACGACGAGCCGGTCGATGCCGCGCGCCACCAGGTTCGCGGCGGCGCGGCGGCGGCCGGCCCGGTCGCGGAACTCGGCCGACCGCGCCGTGCCCAGCACCGTGCCGCCGCGGGTGAGGATGTAGCCGACGTCGTCCCACGCCACGTGACGGATCCGGTCGCCGCCGTCGACGAGACCCTGGTAGCCCTCGTACACGGCGTGGACCTCGGCGCCGTGGTGCAGGGCGGAGCGCACGACCGCCCGAACGGTCGGATTCATGCCCTGCGCGTCGCCCCCGCTGGTGAGCACGGCAAGGGTGACGCCCACGGCTACTTCTTCTTCTTGGGCATGTAGAGGTCGGTGAGGGTCCCTTCGAACGCTTCGGCGGCCATGCCCACGGTTTCGGACAGGGTGGGGTGGGGGTGGATGGTCAGCCCGACATCGCTGGCGTCGGAACCCATCTCGATGGCGTGGGCGACCTCGGCGATGAGGTCTCCGGCGTTGGGGCCGACGATCCCGGCGCCGATGACCCGGTCGTTGGCCTCGTCGAACAGCACCTTGGTCAGGCCCTCGTCCCGCCCGAGGGACAGGGAGCGGCCGGACGCGGCCCAGGGGAACACGCCCTTGCCGTACTTGACCCCGGCGGCTTTGGCCTCGTTCTCGGTGACCCCGACCCAGGCGACCTCGGGGTCGGTGTAGGCCACCGAGGGGATGACGGTGGCGTCGAAGTAGGAGGTGTGCCCGGCGGTGTTCTCCGCGGCGACCTTGCCTTCGTGGGTGGCCTTGTGGGCGAGCATCGGCTGCCCGACGACGTCGCCGATGGCGAAGATGTGGCCGACGTTGGTGCGTTGCTGCTTGTCGACCGGGATGAAGCCGCGTTCGTCGACGAACACCCCCGCCGCATCGGCGCCGACCGCGCGGCCGTTGGGCCGGCGCCCCACCGCGACGAGCACCTTGTCGAACACCGCGGTCTCGGGTGCCTTGGCCTTGTCCTTGCTGGCCGACGAGTCGAAGGTGACGGTCAGCCCGTCGGGGCCCGCTTCGACGGCGGTGACCTTCGTGCCCAGCCAGATCGCCTCGTAGGACTTGCTGATCCGCTTGGTCAGGGGAGTGACGATGTCCTTGTCGGCGCCGGGGATGAGCTGGTCCATCAGCTCGACGACCGAGATCCTGGTGCCGAGCTCGGAGTAGACGGTCGCCATCTCCAGCCCGATGATCCCGCCACCGAGCACCAGCAGGCGCTCAGGGATGTCCTCCAGGTCCAGCGCTCCCGAGGAGTCGATCACCCGCGGGTCGTCGTGCGGGATGAACGGCAGCCGCACCGGCTCCGAGCCGGCGGCGATGATCGCCGCATCGAAGCTGACGGTGGTGGTGGATCCGTCGGGGCCGGCGACCGACACCATGTTCGGCGAGGTGAACGTGCCGGTGCCCACGATCGTCTGGACCTTGCGCTGCTTGGCCAGCCCGGTCAGCCCGCCGGTCAGCCGGGTGACGACGCTGTCCTTCCAGCCGCGCAGGGCGTCCAGGTCGATCGTCGGCGCCGCGAAGGACAGGCCGTGGCCGGCCATCTCCTTGGTCTCGGCGATCACCTTCGCGGCGTGCAGCAGTGCCTTGGAGGGGATGCAGCCGACGTTGAGGCAGACCCCGCCCAGCGGGCCGCGGGAGTCGACCATCACGACCTTCTTGCCCAGGTCCGCCGCCCTAAACGCCGCGGTGTAGCCACCCGGGCCGGCGCCGAGCACCAACACCTCGGCGTGCACATCACCCTTCGCCCCCGTGTACGGGGCGGGCGCACCCGTCGCAGCCGCACCGGCGGTGTGTTCCGTGGGAGGCGCGGCCGACGATCCGTACCCCGCCGGCGCCGTCAGCTTCTCGTCGAGGACGGGCTGCGGCTCGCGTGGGGCGGCTGCCTGGAACACGCGGCCCTTGCGGGGGGCCGGTGAACCCGAGGCGGTGGGCGAGGTGTCGGTCATGAGTGACTCCGGGTCGAAGGAAAGTGGTGTCACGACGGGTGTTTCCCCCTGTCGAACGTGCCGACTCGCGGGGCCGGGGCTAGGCCGCGCGCTGCCGGAGCTGCCGCAGGACCTCCTCGAGGAAGTCGGCCGCACCCTCCTGCGCGTGGTGCCCGGTGACCGCCCGCGCCACGGCGCGGGCCTCAGGACGGGCGTTGCCCATCGCGACCGGCACGCCGATCTCCCGCATCCAGACGACGTCGTTCTCCCCGTCGCCGAGGCCTGCGGCGCCCGCGGGATCGACGTCGAGGAGGTCGAGGACGAACGAGATGCCCGACCACTTCTGGGCGTCTGGATCGGACAGCTCCCAGAAGACGTCCATCGAGCGGGTCGCCCGCGGCGTGTACCGCTCGATGACGGGCCGGGCCGCGTCCATCTCGGCCGCAGTGCCGTGGATCATCGCCTTGACGACGTCGTCGGGCATGCGCTCGGGCGGAACGGCGACCTGCACGTCCGGGTCGCCGAAGGCCATCAGCAGGTCGCGCAACTGCTCGGTGGTGGTGTAGATGCCGCGGACGGTCCACCACGTGAACGCGTACCCGGTCTCCTCGTGCACCGTGCGCAGCGCCGTCGCCTCAGCCGGGTCCATGGTCTGCACCCGCAGGTCGTCGCCGGAGACCGGGTCGGTGACCACTGCGCCGTTGCAGCTCACCCCCGGCGTCCGCAGCCCTACCGTCGCTGCGACGTCGAGGACGTTGGCCCGTGAGCGGCCGGTCGCGAGGACGACCGGCACGCCCAGTTGTTCGAGATCTGCCATCGCCGCCCGGGTCCGGGGGGACACCCGGTGGTCCGGGCCGGCGATGGTGCCGTCGACGTCGAGGACGACGGCGGTCGTACCGGACAGATCGAGGTTGGGGTCGTGCACTGATCTCCTCGTCCGGTGGGGCAGGGATCAGCCGACGCCCGCGCCGGCCCCGAGCAGCACCGCGAGCCCCTTCACCACCAGCGTCATCGGCCAGATCGCGGCCGCCGGGGGGTCGAAGTGGGTGTTGCCGCTGTTGTGGAACACCCGGGCGCACACCTCGCCCAGCAGGCCGGAGAGCAGACCGCAGATCGTGCCGATCAGTACCGCGAGCACCGCGTTGCCGCCCACGACAGGCAGGAACGAGACGGCGCCGAGGCCGGCGATGATCGTGATGTGGTGGGTGACGGGAAAGCTGATCCCGAGGCTCAGGAACAGCAGGGAGACAGCGGACACGCCGAACATCAGCACGTGGGCACTTCCGGCGAAGTCCGGGTAGTACCCCGCGAGCCGTACCGCCACGCCGGCTGCGAGCAGCCCGGAGAACACGCTGAGGACGCTCAGCTGGCCGAAGCGCTCGTGGTAGCGGATCCAGGCGACGCCGTCGCGCGGCGCGAACCGGCCCCAGCCCGACCCTTCGGGGAGGTCGCCGGTCAGGCTGGACCGGCCGATCGCGAGGCGTACCACGATGGCCGAGATGAACACGGTGAGTGCGACGCTGTCGGTCAGGCTGCCGAAGCCGGGAATGAGGGCGACGCCGACCTGCACGATGTAGCCGAACACGCCGAACACCGCCCCGACGAGCAGAACGGCAGCGCGGTCCATCGACACCAGGGCGATGCCGATGTCCTTACCGCCGACGTCCTTGCTCTGCCGTGCGGCGTACGCCGCTGCCGCGACGCCGCCGGCGAAGGCGATGTGCGGGCCGAACGCCGGCCCGAAGGCGACGTAGTTGAGGAACTCGGGACTGCCGCCGGCCATGATGATCGCCGAACCGACGAGCACCATGAAGCCGGTGAAGATGAAGGCGTGCAGACCGCCGATGGCGGCTCCGAAGAAGCCGCCGCCTGCCGCGATCAGGAGGGTCAGGAGATCGAACATCGAGTGGCCTTCCGTGCGCTGACGTCGTTGTGTAGCGACGACCGGTAGGAATTGCGAACAGCAGGTTCCGCCTGACGGCTGCGGCGCCGGAGCGGAACATAGCGGTATATACAAGTGCGTACAAGTACTTGACCACTAACGGGCCGCGTGCCTAGCGTTGCCGCCACTACAGCGGGCGAGCCGCGTGTGGCCATCCGGCCCCGAGCTCGACGCGGTCACCTCACTCGACGACGAGGCAGGACGCTCAGATGGCCAAGTACATTCTCGGTATCGACGAGGGCACGACGGGTGCGCGGGCCTTCGTCATCGACGACCAGTGCACGGTGCTCGGACTCGCCGCCTCGGAGCTCACCCAGCACTACCCCCGGCCGGGCTGGATCGAGCACGACCCGATGGAGATCCTCAGCGTCCAGCTCGAGGTCATCCGCGCGGCGCTGCGCCAGGCCAAGCTCCAGCCGTCCGACCTGACCGCGGTCGCGCTGACCAACCAGCGCGAGACCGGCATCGTCTGGGAGAAGGACACGGGGCGGCCGATCTACAACGCCGTGGTGTGGGCCTCGCGCCAGACCGTCGACGTCGTCGAGCGCTGGGTCGACAAGGGCCACGGCGACATGATCGAGCAGCGGACGGGCCTCATCCCGGACGCCTACTACACCGCCTCGAAGATCCGCTTCATCCTGGACGCCGTCCCCGGGGCCCAGGAGCGCGCGGAGCGCGGCGAGCTGCTCGCCGGAACCGTCGACACCTGGCTGATCTGGAACCTGACCGGGCGCAAGTCGTTCGTCACCGAGTACTCCAACGCCTCGCGCACGATGATGTTCAACCTCGAGACGCGCGAGTGGGACGACGACCTGCTCGCCGTCTACGACATCCCGAAGCGGATGCTGGCCGAGATCGTGCCGTCGGACACGATCGTCGGCGACATCGGGGCGACCTTCGGTGCGGACGTCCCGATCGCGTCGAACCTCGGCGACCAGCAGGCCGGCCTGTTCGGACAGGCGGCGTTCGCGCCCGGCCAGTCGAAGATGACCTACGGCACGGCGGGCGTGCTCAACATCAACTGCGGCGAGCAGCCGCAGCGGATCGCGGGTCTCACCCCGAGCATGGCGTGGGGTGTGCAGGGCAAGGTCGCCTACGAGATCGAAGGCGTCCTGTTCGCCATGGGCAAGACGATGCAGTGGCTGCGTGACGACCTGAAGCTGATCCACGCCGCGCCCGACTCGGAGTGGTACGCCGGCCAGGTGCCCAGCACTGACGGGGTCTACCTGATCCCGGCCTTCACCGGCCTGTCCGCGCCGGACTGGGACCCCTACGCCCGCGCGGCGATCATCGGCATGAGCAACGCCACCACCCGCCTGCACATCATCCGGGCCGCGGTGGAGTCGATGGTCTTCCAGACCCGCGACGTCGTCGAGGCGGCGCTGACCGGCTCGGACAACATCCGCATCCCCGAGCTGCGGGTCGACGGCGGCGCGGTGAAGAACAACTTCCTCTGCCAGCTGCAGGCCGACGTCCTCGGCATCCCCGTGGTGCGGCCGCAGATCGCCGAGGCGACCGTCTTCGGCACCATGTTGATGGCCGGGCTCTCGACCGGGGTCTTCTCGACCCTGGACGAGGTCGCGGGCATGTGGCGGGAGGACCGGCGGTTCGAGCCCAACATGAGCCGCGACCAGGCCGACTCGATGTACGCCGGATGGCGTGCGGCGCGTGAGCTCACCAAGGGTTGGGCACGCAACGTCCCCAGCGCGGGCTGACGAGGGCAGCAAGGGCAGCGAGGGCAGCGAGGGCACTGCAATGAAGGCACTGG
This sequence comes from Pseudonocardia charpentierae, assembly GCF_031845345.1. Classification (NCBI taxonomy): domain Bacteria; kingdom Bacillati; phylum Actinomycetota; class Actinomycetes; order Pseudonocardiales; family Pseudonocardiaceae; genus Pseudonocardia; species Pseudonocardia charpentierae. The sequence goes on from NZ_JAVREJ010000003.1 coordinate 274,869, forward strand.
GCCGTCCGGACCCGGACGAGCTTTCGAGCACGACCTACGACGTGGCGATCGTCGGCGCCGGGATCAACGGCGCCGCGATCGCCCGTGACGCGGCCCTGCGCGGACTCTCCGTGGTGGTCGTCGAGAAGGACGACGTCTGCTGCGGCACGTCCGCCTGGTCGAGCCGGCTGATCCACGGCGGGCTGCGGTACCTGGAGCACGGCGAGCTGCGGCTGGTTCACGAGTCGCTGCACGACCGGGGGCGGTTGCTGGAGATCGCGCCGCACCTGGTGGCGCCGGTCCCCTTCGTGGTGCCGCTCTACCCGCACAACCACAAGCCGGCCTGGATGTTCCGGGCCGGGATGGTGCTGTTCGACGCGTTGTCGATCCGCAAGTCCGTCCCGCGCCACCGCCGTCTGTCCCGCAAGGCCGTCGCCGTCGAGCTGCCCTCGCTCAACCGCGAGGGCTTCTCGGGTGCGCTGCGGTACTACGACGGCCAGGTCGTCTTCGCCGAGCGGCTCGTCCTGGAGACGCTGCTCTCGGCCGTCGACGCCGGGGCGGTCGCCCTGACCTACACCGAGGCCACGTTGGTGGTGACCGAGGGTGGCCGGGCGACCGGCGTGGCGGTGCGCGACCGGCGCACCGGCGAGGAGCGCACCGTGCGCGCCTCCGTGGTGGTCAACGCCGCGGGGCCCTGGGTCGACGAGGTGTCGGCGGGCCTGTCCCTGCCCCGGTTCATCGGCGGCACCAAGGGGACCCACCTGGTCGTCGACCCGTTCCCCGGCGCTCCGGACGTGACCGTCTACTACGAGGCCCGCTCGGACAACCGGCCGATCCTGGTGATCCCGTGGAACGGCCGCTACCTCATCGGGACCACGGACGACCGGTTCGACGGCGACCTCGACACCACGGCGGGCACCGAGGCGGAGATCGACTACCTGCTGGAGGAGACGAACTTCCTGCTCCCGCGGGCCCGGCTGACCCGCGAGTCGATCCGCTACACCTACGCGGGGATCCGGCCGCTGCCCTACCGGCCCGGCGCGAAACCCGGCTCGATCCCGCGCTCGCACCTCATCCTGACCCACGACGAGGTGGCGGACCTGGTCACGGTGGTCGGCGGCAAGCTCACGCCGCACCTGAGCCTGGGCCGCGAGGTCGTGGACAAGGTCGCGGGCCTGCTCGGGCGGACGCTCCCGGCGTCGACGGCCGACCGCGAGCCGCTGCCCGGCGCGCCGGCGGTCGGGGCCGACTGGCTGACCGAGGCCGCCCGGCTGCGCGACGAGCTGCCCTGGCCGGACGAGGTGGTCGAGCGGCTGCTGGCGGTGTACGGGACGCGATGCCGGGAACTCCTCGCCCTGTGCGCGCGCGATCCGGAGCTGAGCCGCGTGCTCGGCACGGGCCGTTCGGCGCTCGTCGCGGCCGAGGTGGTCGTCGCGGTGGAGCAGGAGGGTGCGCGGCACCTGATCGACATCCTGCACCGGCGCACGATGATCGGCCTGGAGCCGGGCTGGGGCCGCGAGATCCACCGGGAGGTCGCCGAGCTGGCCGCGCCGCTGCTCGGCTGGTCGGCGGACGACGTTTCGCACGAGGTCGCCGCCCACGACACGTACATCACCGAGCGGCTGCTCGGGGGAGTCGCCACATCCAGCGACGTCACGGAGCTCGTCTCGCCGGGGCCGTGAGCGGCGCCGGCGGCGGGCCCTGTTGACGAGAATGCAGAGGAACCATCGATGCTTCCCAGGACCCTCGTCGGCTGCAGCTCCAAGAGCTACTTCAGCGTCGAGCGGGCCACCCGGTGGGGGCCCGAGGTCGTCGACGGCGTCGCCGGTGATCCGGCGGGAACGGACGGGCTCTTCGTGTGCCCGTCCTTTCCGCTGATCCCCACCCTGCTCGCCTCGTTCGGGGCGGCCGGGGGCATGGTCGGCGCGCAGGACGTCTCGGTGCACCCGAGCGGGCCCTACACCGGTGAGGTGAGCGCCGAGGTGCTGGCCGAGCTGGGTGTCCGCCTGGTGATGGCCGGCCACCCCGAGCGGCGGCGCCTCTTCGGTGAGACCGACGACGTCGTGCGCCGGAAGGTCACGGCCGCCGCCACGGCCGGCATGGCGCCCATCCTCGTGGTGGGGGAGCAGGAGGAGGGCGAGTCCGCGGAGCGGGCCGTCGCCGCCCAGCTCGACGCCTGGCTCGTCGACCTGCCCGACGGCGCCGACGTGCTCGTCGCCTACGAGCCGGCCTGGGCCATCGGCGCCCCTGCACCCGCACCGCCCGGGCACGTGGCCGCGGCGACGCTCGCCGTGCGCGGACTGCTCGAGGGTCGCGTCGCCGACGCCCGGGTGGTCTACGGCGGCAGCGCGCAGCCCGGCACGTTCGGCGCGATCCGCGATGCCGCAGGCGAGCCCGCCGCGGTGCCGGACGGGGTGTTCATGGCCCGCTTCGGCCTGGATCCGAAGGATTTCCTGACCGTGGTCGGGGAAGTCCGTGGGTCACATTTGTCCTAGGTTGTCTATACAGGGCTAGACAGGTAGTCTCCCTGAGCGTCACAAGTCGCGCACTCGGTGGAGCGGCGTGCAGAGCAGAACAGAAGGGCCGACATGACCATCGCCAAGACCGTCGACCTCGTCGTGGCCGCGAAGGAGGCCGGGTACGCGGTCCCCGCAGTCAACATCGTCGACGACCTGTCGCTGCGTGCCGTGGTGGCTGCCGCCGAGGAGGCGCAGTCGCCCGTCATCATCCAGACCTCGGTCAAGACGGTGAAGAGCATCGGCGCCCCGCTGCTGTCGTCGATCTTCTCGTTCGCCGCGGACGCGGTGTCGGTGCCGGTGTCGCTGCACCTCGACCACTGCCCGGACCGCTCCTTCATCACGCTCGCGATCGAGAACGGCTGGTCGTCGGTACTGTTCGACGCCTCGGACCGGGAGCTCGAGCAGGCGTGGCAGGAGACGAAGGAGGTCGTCGCCGAGGCGCACGCCAAGGGCGTCGGCGTCGAGTGCGAGATCGAGAACATCGTCGGCGTCGAGGACGGCGTCGGATCGGACGAGCCGGGCCACGCCTACAGCAGCGAGCAGCTGGTCGAGGTCGTCACCACCACGGGTGCGGACCTGCTCGCCCCGCAGCTGGGCACTGCGCACGGGCTGTACAAGGCCTCTCCGGTGCTGCTGTTCGACCGCGTCACCGAGCTGGGCAAGCTCTCCCCGGTCCCGGTTGTGCTGCACGGCGGCACCGGCCTGACCGACGACGACTTCCGCCGGTTCATCGCGAACGGCGTCGCGAAGGTCAACCTGTCGACCACGCTCAAGCTCACCTACATGCGCGCCGCCCAGGCGCACATCGCCGAGGCCGAGACGAAGGGCAAGTGGGAGCCGGTGAAGATGTTCGACGACATCACGGCCGCGGTGAAGACGACGGTCCGCGAGCACATGGACCAGCTCGGCAGCACCGGCAAGGCGGCCGTGTCGGCATCGGGGGTGTCGGCATGAGCAGGGCGTTGATCCTCGACTGCGACGGCGTACTGGCCGACACCGAGCGCGACGGCCACCTGGTGGCCTTCAACCAGACCTTCGAGGAGCTGGGCTTCCCGTTCCGCTGGTCCGAGGACGAGTACGCCGACCTGCTCAAGATCGGCGGGGGCAAGGAGCGGCTGCGCGGGTACCTCAGCGCCCACCCCGAGATCGACCTCGGCTCGGGCGCCGAGCTCGACGACAAGATCGTCGAGGCGCACAAGCGCAAGAGCGCGATCTACATCCAGCTCGTCGAGGAGGGCAGGCTCCCGGGCCGCCCGGGCGTCAAGCGGCTCATCGAGGAGGCGCTCGACGACGGCTGGCAGGTCGCCGTCGCGTCGACCTCGGCGACGAAGAGCGTCGAGGCCGTGCTGCGGGCCGTGGTCGGCGAGGAGACCCGGGCGCGCATCGCCGGGGTGTGGGCGGGCGACATCGTGCCGGCCAAGAAGCCCGCCCCGGACATCTACCTGCTCACCCTCAAGGAGCTCGGGCGCGGTCCGGACGAGGCCGTGGTCGTGGAGGACTCGGAGTCGGGGGCGCTGGCGGCGGCGAACGCCGGGCTGCGCCACGTCGTCACCGTCAGCTCCTTCACCGGCGGCGACCCGTTCCCCGCGGCCACCCTCGTGGTGAGCGACCTCGGGGAGCCGGGTGCGCCCGCGGAGCTGCGAGCCGGCCTGGACGTGCGCACCGACGGCGTCGTCGACGTCGCGTCCCTGTCCCGGATGCTCGACGAGGCGCCGGCACCCAGATGACGATGCAGCGGCTGCGGTTCCCCCGCGGGTTCTCGGGCGCCTCGCGCGTTCTAGAGGTCGTAGTGGAACTGCAGCCGCAGTTTGTCGCCCCGGAACAGGATGCGGGAGAACTCGAAGAGCCTCCCGTCCTGGTCCGTGATCTCGTGCGTGAGCAGGAGCAGGGGAGTGTTCCGGCGGATCTGGAGGACCTTCGCCTCCTGGGCGTTGGGCAGCGTCGACTCGAGGCTCTCGGTCACCTTGCTCATCCGCAGGCCGTAGTCGTCTTCCAGGATCACGCACAGCTGGCGGTCGACGAGGCCGTGGAGCGTGGGAGCCAGCCGCTCGGGTACGTACGAGGTGTGCAGGCTGATCGGTTCGTCGTCGGCGAGCAGCCGGAGCCGGCGGATCTCGTGCACCCGTTCGCCCACCGGGATACGCAGGGCCCTGGCCACGGGGTCGTCCGCCAGGACGAGCGCGTCGGCGAGGACCTTGGTGGCGACGGCGTACCCCATGCCCTCGAGCTGCTCGCGGATCCCTTTGTAGGCGGGCGAGCGGGTGGAGATCTTCGGGTGTGCGACGAAGGTGCCCTTGCCCTGCACACGGAAGAGCAGGTTCTCGTTGACCAGCTGGGCGAGAACCTGACGGGCCGTCATCCGGCTCACGCCGTAGAGCCGGTTCAGCTCGTTCTCCGACGGGATCTTCTGTCCGGCCCGCCACTCGCCACGCTCGATCCGGTTCCTCAGCAGCCCGGCCAGCTGGAGGTACAGCGGGATCGAGGCGTCGCGGTCGAGCGTCTCACTGCCGAGTTCGGAAGTAGGGGCGATCATCGGGCCACGTTGGCGCAGCTCAGCACGTCGTCCTCCGATCGTTCGGCCTCCGCAGACGCGCCGGCCGTCCGGTTTCATGGTACCGACCCGGTTTCACCGCTCGACGCCTCGCGGTTACGAAGCGTCGTGCGCAACGGTGTGACCTGGCATCCCATGACTATTGCACGTTGCTCGCCCCATCACCTATACATGTACGTACTTGTCAGGTCCGCCAGGCCTGGATGCCGGTTATCCCGTGCACAGTCGGTCTCGATGTGGAGAAGCTGCGGTCGGCCAGGTGGCCTCCGCCCCGCGTCTCCGAGACCCGCCGGTCACCGGTGACGACGAGGAGAGAGATGCCCGAGACAACGCCACTGCAGCCGCTCGCACCGTGGGTGTCGCTCGCGTCCACGGACGCCGACTGGGACGCCCTCGACCCGAAGATCCTGGACACGATGCTGGCGCAGCTGCATCTCATCCGGACCTTCGAGGAGGAGGTGCTGGGGCTCGCGGGACAGAAGCTGATCAACGGACCGGCCCACGCCAGCATCGGCCAGGAGGCCGGAGCCGTCGGGTCGGGGCTCCCGCTCGTGGGAGCCGACCAGGTCAACGGCAGCCACCGCGGCCACCACCAGTTCCTCGCCAAGGCGCTCGGCTTCGTCGCGCCGGACGGGCTCGACCCCCGCAAGCCGCTGCCCGAGAAGGTTCGCGAGGTGCTGCACAAGAGCATGGCGGAGATCGCCGGGCTCAAGGACGGCTACTGCTACGGCCGCGGCGGATCCATGCACCTGCAGTGGATCGACGCCGGGGCGATGGGCACGAACGCCATCGTCGGTGGTGCGGTCCCCTTCGCCGCGGGCTTCGCGTTCGCCGACAAGTGGGCCGACACCGACAACGTCTCGGTCACCTACTTCGGCGACGGCGCCACGAACATCGGCTCGGTCCTCGAGACGATGAACCTCGCGGCCGCGTGGAAGCTCCCGGTCTGCTTCTTCATCGAGAACAACCAGTACGCCGTGTCGACCACCGTCCAGGAGGCGACCGGCGAGCCGCGGCTCTCGGCGCGCGGGCTGGGCTTCGGCATCCCCAGCTGGCAGGTCGACGGCCAGGACGTCGTCGCGGTGTACCTCGCCATGCAGCAGGCGTGCGAGCACATGCGCAACGGCGGCGGCCCCACCGTCATCGAGGCCGAGACCTACCGCTACTTCCACCAGAACGGCCCGTTCCCGGGCAGCGCCTTCGGCTACCGCTCCAAGCTGGAGGAGCAGTCGTGGCGCGATCGCGACCCGATCGCCAAGATCGAGGGTCACCTCGTGCGCCGCGGCCTCTACACCGAAGACGAGCTCGCGGGAGTCCGTAAGTCGATCAAGGCCGCGATGGGGGAGATCGGCGCGGGCCTGGTGGAGCCGGACCCCGCAGGCAAGCCGGGGCAGCTGCGCATCCGCCCCGAGCTGTGGCCCGACCCGGCGTTCCTCGACGTCGGCATCCGCGGCGACCTGTCGAGCCTCGAGGGGCTGACCGTCCGCGAGGAGGCCGACTTCGAGCCGGACGAGCTCGAGCAGCGCAAGTTCATCGAGGTCGTCGCGGACGTCATGGGGCACCGCATGGAGACCGACCCGTCGGTCGTCGTGATGGGGGAGGACGTCCACCGGCTCAACGGCGGGTCCCGCGGTGCCACCAAGGGGCTCAAGGAGAAGTTCGAGGACCGGGTGTTCGGCACGCCGATCTCGGAGGCCGCGTTCAGCGGGCTCGGCGGCGGCCTGGCGCTGGACGGCCGGTACTACCCCGTGGTCGAGCTGATGTACGCCGACTTCATCTGGGTGGCGGCGGACCAGCTGTTCAACCAGATCGGCAAGGCCCGGCACATGTTCGGCGGCGACCACGACATGCCGCTACTGCTCCGCATCAAGATCGGCACCGGCACCGGCTACGGCTCGCAGCACTCGATGGACCCGGCGGGCGTGCTCGCCACCTCGGTGGGCTGGCGGATCATCGCGCCGTCCACGCCGCTGGACTACGTCGGCCTGGTCAACGCCGCGATGAAGCTGAAGGACCCGGTGGCCGTGCTGGAGCACGACGCCGACCTCTACAAGATCTCGGGTCTCGCGCCGAAGCACGACTTCGACTACATCCTGCCGCCCGGTGAGGCCGCGATCCGCCGTGCCGGCTCGGACGTCACGGTGATCAGCTACCTGTCGATGGTGCACCGCTGCATGGACGCGGTCGCCGAGTCGGGCGTCGACGGCGAGGTCATCGACCTGCGGTGGCTGGACCCGGCGAGCCTCGACTGGGACACCGTCGAGGCCAGCATCAAGAAGACGAACAAGGTGCTCATCGTCGAGCAGGGTTCGCTGCAGACGTCGTACGGCGGCTGGCTGGCCGACGAGATCCAGCGCCGCTACTTCGACTACCTCGACGCGCCGGTCGCCCGGGTGCACGGCAGCGAATCGTCGCCGAGCATCTCGAAGGTGCTCGAGGCGGCCGCGCTCGCCAGCACGGGCGACATCGTCTCCGCACTTCGCAGTATCTGAGCCCTCCGCAGCATCTGACCCGCACCCGGCCGCTTCCCGAAGGAACCTGAGATGGCTACCTACTTCCGCATGCCCGGTGTGTCGGCCGACTCCGACGAGGCGGTCCTGGAGTCCTGGACCGTCGAGCAGGGGGCCCAGGTCGCGAGCGGGCAGACGATCGCCTCGGTCGAGACCGAGAAGGCCGTCGTCGACGTGGAGTCCGACGTCGACGCCGTCGTGCACACCCTGCTGGTGGAGAACGGGGCCACCGTCCCGGTCGGCGACCCCATCGCGATCCTGCTCGGTGTCGACGAGCCGGCCGCCGCGGCCGAGAAGCTGCTGGCCGACCTGGGTCTCGGGGGCGCCCCGGCCGGTGGCGACGCTCCGGACGTCGAGGAGGCCTCGACGGGGACCGAGACGCAGGTGGAGAAGGAGCTCGACGCCGCGGTGCAGTCGGTGCCGGAGGACGCCACCGCGCCGGACGGTCCGGCGAACGTGGACGAGACCCCGGTGGCGCAGCACGTCGCCGTCGGCGCGGAGCCGGCCGCGAGCGGCAACGGGGGGCGCCGGTTCAGCAGCCCGAGTGCCCGGCGGCTGGCACGCGAGCTGGGCGTCGACGTCAGCACGTTGAGCGGGAGTGGCCCGAAGGGTCGTGTCGTCAACGCGGACGTGCGTGCTGCGGCCGAGGCCGCGCCCGCGGCGGCTGTGCCGGCTCCCGCCGCCCAGCCGGCTCCGGCCGCACAGCCGGCCGCCGCCGCGGCGGCTCCCGCTCCCGCAGCGGCCGCCGCAGCGCCGGCTGCGGCCGTGCCCGAGGGGTGGACCGCGGTCCCGCACAGCCGGATCCGCAAGATCATCGCGTCCCGGTTGCAGGAGTCCAAGAACACGGCGCCGCACTTCTACCTGCGGATGTCCGCGCGGGTCGACGCGCTGCTCGCGCTGCGCGCGCAGCTCAACGCCTCGGGCCGGGTGAAGGTCTCGGTCAACGACTTCATCGTCAAGGCCGCAGGCCAGGCGCTGGTGGACGTGCCGGCGATGAACGTCGTGTGGACCGAGGACGCGGTCCTCCAGGCTCCGACCGCCGATGTCGCCGTCGCGGTGGCGAGCGAGAAGGGCCTGGTCACTCCTGTGATCCGGGACGTGGCGTCGCTGTCGCTCTCCGGGCTGTCGGCGAAGATCAAGGATGCGGTGGGCCGCGCGAACCAGGGCAAGTTGTCGACGGCCGACCTGCAGGGCGGCACGCTGACGGTCAGCAACCTCGGCATGTTCGGCGTCGAGGAGTTCGACGCGATCATCAACCCGCCGCAGGCCGGGATCCTCGCCGTCGGTGCGGCTGTGCGGAAGCCGGTGGTGGGCGAGGGCGACACGCTCGAGATCGCCTCGGTGCTCTCGCTGGTGCTGTCGGTCGACCACCGCCCGGTCGACGGCACGGACGGCGCCCGCTGGCTCGCCCGGCTGAAGGAACTGCTGGAAGAGCCGATGCAGATCGTGGTCTGAGAGTGATCCTCGACGAGATCGAGTCCGTCATCCTGGACCTCGACGGCACCGTCTACCTGGGTGAGGCCGCCCTGCCCGGCGCTATCCGGACCGTCACGGCCCTGCGGGACGCGGGCAAGCGGATCATCTTCTGCAGCAACAATCCCACGAAGCACCCGGAGGACTACGCGGCCAAGCTGACCCGGCTCGGCATCCCGGCCGATCCCGCCGAGGTGTTCACCAGCCTGGCCGCGACCGTCCGCTGGGTGCTGACCACGATGCCCGGGGCGGCGGTGTTCCCGATCGGGGAGCAGCCGCTGCACGACGCACTCACCGCGGCCGGTGTCGACATCTGCGACGACCCCGCCCGGATCGACCTGGTGATCAGCTCCTACGACCGGACGTTCGACTACCGCAAGCTGCAGATCGCCTTCGACGCGCTCTGGTTCCACCGCCGGGCCCGGTTGGTGGCCACCAACCCGGACCGGTTCTGCCCGTTCCCCGGCGGTCGCGGGGAGCCCGACGCCGCGTCGATCACCGCGGCGATCAACGCCTGCACGGGCGTCGCGTGCGAGGCCGTGTTCGGCAAACCCGAGGCCGGCCTGCTCGACATGATCGCCGACGCCACGGGCCTCGTGCCGGCGACCACGCTGATGATCGGCGACCGGCTGTCGACGGACATCCGGTTCGCGCACAACACGGGCATGATCGGCGCGCTGGTGCTCACGGGCGAGACCGACCGCGCCATGCTCGCCGCCGCCCCGGCGGCCGACCATCCCCATGTCGTGCTGGAGCGCCTCGACGACCTGCTCGTCGCGGCCCTGCCCGCCGACACGGAGTTCGCCGACACGGAGCCCGCCGGGACACAGGCGGACCGGTCGTGACCGGCCTGGACCCGGGACGGGCCGGCGCGTACATCGCCCGCTGGGACCTGCCGCTGCGCGCCGTCGAGTCGGGGCCCGGCGCGCTGGCCACCCTGCCCGCGGTGCTCGACCGCTTCGTTCCCGTCGCCGATCTCGCGCTGGTGGTCGACGGGACGCCGATCACCTACCCCGGGGGCGACGTCGTCGCCGCGGTCCGCGGGCTGCTGCCGGCCGGGACCCCGACCCGCACCGTCACGGCCCTGGCCGGGGAGCACGGCACGGTGCTCGACGAGCCCACCGTGGCCGCGGGGGTCGCCGCAGCGAAAGGCGCGTCGCTCCTGCTGTCCGTCGGCTCGGGCACGGTGACCGACCTGGCCAAGCAGGTCGCGTCCGAGCTCGACGTGCCGGTGGTCGTCGTGCAGACCGCCGCGTCGGTGAACGGCTACGCCGACTCGTTGTCGGTCCTCGTCCGCAACGGTGCCAAGCGGACCGGGCCGAGCACGTGGCCGAGTGCCCTGATCATCGACCACGACGTGCTGCGTGCCGCCCCGGACCGGCTGACCCGGGCCGGTGTCGGCGATGCGGCCGCGGCCTGGTGTTCACCCGCCGACTGGTACCTCGCGTGCGCGCTCGGCCTGGACCGCGCGTTCGACGGCGAGGTCCTCCAGCCGGTGCTGGACGCCGCCGAGGTGATGCTGTCGGCCGATCCGGCGACGCCGGAGGCCCTCACCGCGCTGGCCGACACCCTGACGCTGGGCGGGCTGGCCATCGGCGCGACCGGCACGACCGCCAGCCTGTCGGGCTGCGAGCACCTGATCAGCCACCTGCTCGACATGGCGGCGATGGCCGACGGCACCGAGCACGACCTGCACGGCGCGCAAGTCGGCGTGGCGAGCGTCGTCTCCGCCGCGCTGTGGGAGATCGCGCTCGAGGACGACGGTGTCGGGGCGCTCACCGCGTCGGACCTCGCGCCGCCGGACGACCTGCGCGCACGGGTGGAGGAGTGCTGGATGGACCTCGACCCGACGGGCCGCCTCGGGGCCGAGTGCTGGGCGGCGGTCGAGCGCAAGTTCACGACGTGGGAGGAGCAGCGCGGCGGCACCAGCCGGTTCCTCGGCGACTGGGCCGCCCACGAGGAGACCCTGCACCGCTACGCGTACGCGCCGGAGGTCCCCGCCCGCGCGCTGGAGCGGTGGGGCGCCCCGCTGCGCTTCGCGGACCTGACCCCGGCCGTGGACCCGGAGCGGGCGCGGTGGGCGCTCCGCTGCCTCCCGTTCATGCGCGACCGCTTCACCCTGGCCGACCTGCTCCTGCTGGCCGGCCGCTGGAACGACGAGCTCGTGGAGCGCGTCCTCGACCGTGCCGCCCGCACCGGCGGCGGCCTGTAGAAACCCCGATCCACTCCGCCCGCCCGACTCTGGGCCAAGACGACAACGAGGTGTAGGCATGAGCGCTGGGCAGGCATTCGTCGGCATCGACGCCGGGACCACCGGCTGCACGGTGATGATCTTCGATGAGAACGGCAAGCGGCTGGGGCAGGGCTACCAGGAGTACCCCTGTACGTCCCCTCGCGCCGGGTGGATCGAGCAGGACGCCGAGGCGGTGTGGGACGGCATCTGCGCCGCCTCGAAGGCAGCGGTGGCGGCGGCGAACCTGCCCGCGTCGGCGTACAGGTCGGTCGGGCTCTCCAGCCAGCGCGGCACGGTTCTCATGCTCGACGAGAACAAGCACAACCTCATGCCGTCGGTCGTGTGGAACGACGGCCGCGCGCTGAAGTACCAGGAGGAATTCGCCAAGGAGATCTCGCCGGAGGACTACCAGACCCACACGGGCATGCAGCTGTCGCCGTTGTGGACCGCCGCGAAGATCGCGTGGCTGCGCGACAACGACCGTGACGTGTTCTCGCGGACCCGCTGGTTCGCCAACGGCCAGGAGTACTTCCTGCACCGCATGGGCGCCGAGGAGTGGGTCACCGACCCCGCGTCGCTCACGCTCAACGGCATGATGGAGATCGGCAAGCTCGACTGGAGCGACCGGATCCTGGCGCTCTGCGGCATCGACCGCGACCGGGTGCCGCCGGTGGGTATCCCTTCCGGGCAGGCCGGCACGCTGTCGGCGACGGCCGCGGCCGAGACCGGGTTGCCCGCCGGCATCCCGATCTGCCGGGGTGCTGGCGACCAGCAGTGCGCGGCGATCGGCGCCGGCGTGGTGAGCCAGGGGCAGGCCGAGTTCACCGTCGGCACCGCCGGCGTCATGGTCGCCCACCTCGACAGCCTGGACCGCATCCAGGGCCGCAATCTCTGGTGGGGCGGCCACGCGGTGCCCGGAGCCTGGGACATCGAGGGTGGCGCGTTCGCGCTGGGCGCCTCCCTGAAGTGGTGGCGCGACAACCTCGGCGCCACCGAGCAGATCGCCGCCGACACCATCGGCGAGAGCGTCTACGCGCTGATGGTGAACAAGGCGCTGACGGCGCCGGCCGGCGCGAACGGGTTGCTGTTCCACTCGTTCCTCGCGAGCCAGGTCACGCCGTACTACGACGCCGCGTCCCGCGGCGGCTGGATCGGCCTCGGCCTCTACCACGACCGCGCGGACATGCTCCGCGCTCTGCTGGAGGGCTGTGCGCACGAGATGCGGATGGTCGTCGACTCGTTCCAGTCCGACATCAAGGGCGGCATCACCGACCTGCGGCTCACCGGCGGCGGCACCAAGTCCGACGGGTTCGCCCAGGTCATGACCGACATCATCGGGCAACCCACGAAGGTCACCCGTGAGCGCGAGTGCACGGTGTTCGGTGCCGCCATCCTGGGCGCCTTCGGTTCCGGGGCGTTCTCGTCCATCGGCGACGCGGTCGAGGCGATGGTGAACGTCGAGGGCGAGTTCGAGCCCAACCAGTCGACCAAGGAGCTGTACGACGAGGCGAACGGCATCTACCGCGGTATGTACGAGGCGATCGCGAAGGGCGGGCAGTACCAGAAGCTGAACGACTTCTCGACCCGCAACTTCTGACCGGGCTCACTGTCAGGAAGGCCACCTTCAGGGCACGTGGCGCCGTGAAGGTGGCCTTCCTGGCACGAGCCGGGTCAGTCCGGGCGGACCTCCAGCACGACCTTGACGCCCTGCGAGACGAGGTCGATGCCCTTCTCCCACTCGTCCAACGGCAGCCGGGCGCCGATCACCGGCTCCAGGTCGACGTGGCCGGACTCCACCAGGCGCAGCGCGGTCTGGAAGCTGGACGCCCGCTTGCCGCGGGAGCCGACCAGCTCGAGCTCGTTGTTGATCAGCTTGTCGATGTCGACCGTCGGCGGGGTGTGGAAGAACGCGACGAGCACGATCCGGCCGCCCTTGCGCAGCAGCGGGGGGACACTCTCCAGGATGCCCGCGGCGCCGCTGCACTCGAAGACGCTGTGGGCGCCGTAGCCGTCGGTCAGCGACTTGACCACGGCCTCGACGTCCTCCGTCTCGGAGTCGACGGTGCGGTCGACGCCGAGCCGGCGCGCCAGCTCCAGGCGGTCCGCGTGCCGGCTGCGCCCGACGAGGACGACCGTCGCGCCCACCGCCCGCGCCACCTGGGCGCACAGCAGCCCGATCGCGCCGGGCCCGATCACCACGACCACCTCGCCCGCCAGCGGCGGGCTCTGTTCGATCACGGCGTGCACGGACACCGCCAGCGGCTCGCTGAGCGAGCCGGCGGCCATCGACAGCCCCTCGGGCAGCTTGTGCACCGTCTCGGCGGGCATGACGAGCTGGTCGGCCAGGCCGCCGTCGACGGTGGTGCCGATCCCGAGCCGGTAGGGGCAGCGGTTGTACTCGCCCTTGAGGCAGTACTCGCAGTTCCCGCAGCGGTAGGCGTCGGTCTCGACCGTCACGCGGTCGCCGACGGCCAGGTGCGCGGTGACGTCGGAGGCGATGGCGGCGATCGTCCCGGCGACCTCGTGCCCGAGCGTCCGCGGCACCTTCATGTCGTGCCCGCCCGCGATGGCGCTGCGGTCCGTGCCGCAGATCGCCACGGCGTGCACGTCGATGAGGACCTTGCCGGGCGAGAGTTCGGGCGCCGGGACCTCCTGCACTGCGACGTTGCCGGGACCGGGAGCGAACTTCACCAGTGCACGCACGGTACGGAACGGTACCGACTCGGCCTCGGCTTCACCAGACATGTACATACACGTCTATTGCGCTGGGGGCACCCGCCCGGCAGACTCGGCTGGCCGGTTGATGTGACGCACGACAACCTCGATACAGCGAAGAATCGATGGGGGAAACGATATGCCAGACGGGTACATCCTCGGGTTGGACGCGGGGACGTCCGTGGTCAAGGCGGCGATCTTCGACCTGCACGGCAACGAGCTCAACAGGGGCGCCCGCAGCGTTCCCATCACCAACCCCGAGCCGCATCTGGCCGAAGAAGACATGAACGAGGTGTGGGTCGCCGCGACCGAGGCGATCAGCCAGGCGCTCACGGGCGGCTCCGTCCGCGCGGACGAGATCCTCGGGGTCTGCGCCACCGGCCAGGGCGACGGCAGCTGGCTCATCGACGGCAACGGCAAGCCGATCGGCCCCGCGCTGCTGTGGACCGACGGCCGCGCCGGCGAGATCGTCGACGCCTGGAACACCGACGGGTCGATCACCCGCCAGTTCGACGTCAGCGGCACCGGCCCCTACGCGGGTACCACCGCGGCGCTGCTGCGCTGGCGGCAGGACAACCAGGCCGAGCTGCTCGACGGGGCCACGAACCTGTGGTGCAAGGACTGGATCGAGTACAACCTCACCGGCGACGCGTCGACCGACCCGTCGGACGCCAGCCTGTCGGGCATCGACGCCCGCAACCGCACCTACTCGGACCAGGTGTTCGAGGCGTTCGGGATCAACGACAAGACCCGCGCCACGCTGCCCAAGCTGCGCAATCCCACCGAGCAGTGCGGCACCGTCACCAAGCACGCCGCCGGTGTCACCGGGCTCCGCGAGGGCACGCCGGTGTTCAAGGGCCAGATGGACATCACGGCCTCGTCGCTCGGCGTCGGCGTCGCACGGCCGGGCGACTGCATGGCCGTGGTCGGCACCGCGGGCATCGTCACGGTGGCCACGAACGACCTCAGCACCGGGTTCCAGCCCCCGGACGTGGGCTGGGTGATCCCGCACAGCCCCGACACCTGGATCCGCGCACTGGGCATGAGCAACTGCACGCCCAACCTCGACTGGTACCTGCGCGAGTTCGGCGAGCCGTTCCGCCTGGAGGCGTTCGCCCAGCCGGGCGAGGTCGGCCTGTTCGACTTCCTGGACGCGGGGATCAAGGCCACGCCGGTCGGCTCGGCCGGTCTGATCTTCCACGGCTACCTGGCGCCCGGTGGCGAGCGTGCGCCGTTCATCAAGCCGAGCGCCCGGGGCATGTTCAACGGGATCACCGGCAGCCACACCCGCTGGCACCTGCTGCGTGCGGTGTACGAGGGCGTCGCCTACGGCATCCGCGACTGCCTCGACTCCATCCCGACGCAGGTCGACACCGTCCGCATGGCCGGTGGCGGCGCGAACAGCGCCGTCTGGGCGCAGATCTTCGCGGACGTCCTGGGCCGGCGGATCATCATCCCCGCCGGTACCGAGTTCGGTGCCAAGGGTGCTGCGATCGTGGGCGGCGTCGGTCTCGGCGTCTTCGACAGCTACGAGTCGGGCGTCGACGCGACGGTCAACATCGTCCGGGAGTACGAGCCGGACCGGGCCAAGACCGACATCTACGACGACTTCTTCGCGATCTACCGCGACCTGCGGATCTCGACGCTGAGCAGCTGGGACAAGCTGCAGGCGGCGACCCGGAAGGCCGCGGCGTACAACGGCTGATCCTGTCGTCCTGCGGCCCGGTCGTCCGGTTCTTCCGGGCGGCCGGGCCGCAGGCGTTCCCGGGAGCGCAGATGGCTGATCGCGTGCGCGCCGTCCTGCGGCGCCGGTCCCGGCCGTGGACGTGGCGGGCGACCAACCTCGCCCTGTTCGGCGTCCTCGCGCTCGCCTTCGTCACCGGTGCGGCCGCACACGCGACGGGGTCGGCGCGGGGCGCGTGGATCGCGGTCGTGCACGGCGTCGTCGGACTCGTCGTGGTCGCGCTGATCCCGCGCAAGAGCCCGGTCGCCGCCGGCGGCATGCGCCGCAGACGGCCGGGCCGATGGCTGTCCGTCGGGCTCGCCGTCGTGGCGCTCGGCACGCTCGCCGCCGGGGTCGGCTCGTCGACGGGAGTGCCGGGCCCCGTTGCGGGGGTCGAGCCGCTGTGGCTGCACATCGCGCTCGCCCTGGTGCTCCTGCCGCTGCTGGCCTGGCACGTCGTCGCGCGGCCGCTCCGCCGCCACCCCGTCGATCTCGGACGGCGGACCCTGGTGCACGCAGGACTGCTCGCTGCCGTGGGGGGCGCGCTGTACGCAGGGCTCGAGGGCGCCGTCCGGATCGCCGGGCTGCCCGGCGCGCAGCGGCGGTTCACCGGGTCCCACGCGGTCGTCCCGGCCCGGATGCCGGTCACCAGCTGGCTGGACGACGCCACGCCGGCCGTCTCCGGAACCGACTGGCGGCTGGCCGTGACCGACGCGGCCGGGACGCGGCACCTCTCGCTCGACGAGCTCGTCGCCCCGGGCACGGCGACCGTGCAGGCGACGCTGGACTGCACGTCGGGCTGGTACGCCACGTCGGGCTGGACCGGTGTGCCGCTGTCGCGGCTGCTGACGGCCGTCGGTCCCGCATCCCGGAGCATCCGGGTGCGCTCCCTGACGGGGTACGACCGGTACCTGCCGCTGTCCGACCTGGACCACCTGCTGCTGGCGGTCGCTGTCGGTGGGGCGCCGCTGACGCCTGGGCATGGGTACCCGGCCCGGCTGGTGGCGCCCGGGCGGCGCGGGTTCTGGTGGGTCAAGTGGGTGGCCGGGGTGGAGCTGTCACCGCGCCCGTGGTGGGCGCAGCCGCCATTCCCGCTCGACTGAGATCGAGCGGCCCCGGTGGACCGCGTTGCGCGACACTGCTCCTGTGCCCGCGATCGACGACCCGGACGAGCTGCGCCGCCGCGTCGCCGCCGCGCCCGTCGCCCGGCTCGCCACCGTGCGACCCGACGGCAGCCCCCGGCTCGTGCCGGTCACGTTCGCGCTGCTCGCAGAACTCGGAGACCTGCTGTGTTTCGCCGTCGACGAGGTCAAGCCCAAGCGGGACGCGCGGCTCGCCCGCCTCGAGGACATCGCGCGGGATCCGCGGGTGACGCTCCTGGTCGACCACTACGAGGACGACTGGGCGGCGCTGTGGTGGGTCCGCGTCGACGGGACCGCGGCCGTGCACGCCGACGGCGCGCTGCGGGAGCGGGCGCTCGACGCGCTCGCCGCCGAGTACCCGCCCTACCGCGTCGCGCGCCCGGCCGGACCGGTCGTCGTGATCACGCCCGAGCGCTGGAGCGGATGGGCGGCGCGCTGAACGTCGGGGGTGGTGTCGCCCGACATGGGCGACCGTTGCCCATCCCCGGTCTCCCCTCCGCTGCCAGGCTGCCCCCATGACCGATCTGAGCACCCTGGCCCCCGACTTCGTCGACGCCGCGCACTCCCTCGTCTACTGCAGCGTCGGCACCGTCGACCGCGCCGGGCGGCCGCGATCGCGCGTGATGCACCCGATCTGGGAGTGGGACGGCAGCCGGCTCACCGGCTGGCTCGCCACCACCCCCAGCCCCAAGCTGAGCGATTTCGCCGAGCGCCCCTACGTGAGCTGCACCTACCTGGACTCGTGGGCCGTCGCGGTCGTGGCGGACAGCCACGTCGAACCGATCACCGACGACGCCGGTCGCACCCGGGTGTGGGAGCTCTTCCGGGCCGCGCCGCCGCCCCTGGGCTTCGACCCCGGGGCGATCGGGGTCCCCGGCTGGGACGCACCCGCCGCACCGGGCTTCGTCGTGGCCCGGATGGACCCGTGGCGTGTGCAGGTCCGGCGGGCGCAGCCGGGGGTCGGGGTGGAGCTGCGGACGTGGAGGGCCGCGGGGGAGCCGCGATAGGCGGCGGGCGTGTTCCCGGGTGGGGTGCGCGGGACATTCGCCGCCGCCGCCACATTGGACCTGCCGTGAAGCCGCGGTCGTCTGGTTCACTCCGCACGTGACCGCGACCACGCAGAAGGACTCCTCGATCGTCCTGCGGTTCCTCGCCGCGCCGATGGACATCACCTACGGCGGCACCGTGCACGGCGGAAAGCTGCTGGAATGGATCGACAAGGCCGGCTACGCCTGCGCCGCCGGATGGAGCGCGCACTACTGCGTCACGGTCTACGTCGGCGACGTCCGGTTCACGCGTCCCGTCGCGATCGGCGAGCTGGTCGAGGTGGAGGCCCGGCTGGTGAACACCGGGCGGACGAGCATGCACATCCTTGTCACCGTGTCGTCGGCCGATCCGAAGACGGGGGAGTACACCGAGGCCACGCGCTGCGTCACCGTGTTCGTCGCCGTCGACGGTGACGGGCGGCCGGTCGCCGTCCCGACGTGGACACCGCCGACCCCGGAGGCGGCCGAGCTGCAGACGAGCGCACTGCGCAGCGCGCAGGTGCGGGCCGACATCGAGGCGTCGATGAAGGACCAGGTCTACACCTCCGCCGGCACCGGGCTGGAGCGCACGCTGCGGTTCCTGGCCGCCCCCTCGGACGTGAACTGGGGTGGCAAGGTGCACGGCGGCACCGTGATGCGGTGGATCGACGAGGCCGCGTACGTGTGTGCCGCCGGCTGGAACCGGGGCTCCGCCATCGCCGTCTACGCGGGCGGGGTGCGGTTCTACCGGCCGCTGCTGATCGGCTCCGTCGTCGAGGTGCGGGCGCGGTTGGTGCACACGGGGCGGACGAGCATGCACATCTCGGTGCACGTCCGCTCCGGCGACCCGAAGACGGACGAGCGGCAGCTCACCACGCACTGCATGATGATCTTCGTCGGGTTGGACGAGCAGCGCGCGGCGCCGGTGCCGCAGTGGGTTCCGGTGTCGGACGAGGACGTCGCGCTCGACGCCCACGCCCGGCACCTGATCGACCTCCGCAAGCAGACCGACCTGCTCGACCGCGAACTGCCCCGCGCCGCCCGCTGATTCGGTTGCCGTTCCGGCAACACCTTGTGCCAGAACGCGGGCCCGAGGAGGACAGTGGGCCTCATGAACGACCACGAATCACCGGTGGACGAGCGGTTCACCGCCGCGTACTGGGACGAGCGCTACGGGTCGACCGAGCGGGTGTGGAGCGGCGCGCCGAACCCGCAGCTCGTCGCCGAGGTGAGCGACCTGCGTCCCGGCACGGTGCTGGACGCGGGCTGCGGCGAGGGGGGCGACGCTCACTGGCTCGCCGTCCGAGGCTGGCATGTGACGGCCCTGGACGTCTCGGCGGTCGCCCTCGCTCGGGGTGCCGCACACGCGCCACCCGATGCCGCGGACCGCATCCGCTGGGAGCAGGCCGACTTCACGACGTGGGAACCGGGCGGAGCGGCGTTCGACCTCGTCAACGCCCAGTTCCTGCACTTCCCGAGCGCGCTGCGGGAGAGGGTGTACAGCCGGCTGGCCGACGCCGTCGCCCCCGGCGGCACCCTGCTGATCGTCGCCCACGACCCGTCGGAGCTGCACACGGGCATGGGCCACGACCATCCCGAGGACATGTTCGTCACCGCGACGCAGCTCGCCGGCGGGCTCGATCCGGCGCGCTGGGAGGTGCTCGTCGCCGAGTCGCGGCCGCGCCTCGCGCAGGCCCCGGACGGTCGGGAGGTCCCGGTCTCCGACGCGGTGCTGCGGGCCCGGCGGCGCTGATCGCCTCCGGTTCGGCCGGTCAGCGGCCCTGCCAGGTGGGCCGGCGCTTGTCGAGGAAGGCCTGCATGCCCTCCTGGGCGTCGCACGTGACGGCGTTCGTCGCCATGATCTCGCGCATCTCCTCGTAGGCCTGCGCCTGCGGGAGGTCGATCTGGCGGTAGAAGGCCTGCTTGCCGATCCGCAGCGTCAGCGGGCTCGCGCCGGCGATC
Source organism: Pseudonocardia charpentierae (assembly GCF_031845345.1). NCBI lineage: Bacteria > Bacillati > Actinomycetota > Actinomycetes > Pseudonocardiales > Pseudonocardiaceae > Pseudonocardia > Pseudonocardia charpentierae. The sequence continues at coordinate 294,701 of NZ_JAVREJ010000003.1, forward strand.
TGGTGGGCCAGTGCGAACGCGCGGGCGTCGACCTCGTCGGGTGCGACGACCTCGTTCACCAGCCCCCAGTCGGCGGCTGTGGCGGCGTCGATGACCTCTCCGGTGAGCAGCAGCTGCAGGGCGCGCTTGCGGCCGATCGCCCGGCTCACCGCGACCATCGGCGTGGAGCAGAACAGCCCGATGCGGACGCCGGGAGTGCCGAAGACAGCCGTCGACGCGGCGACGGCCAGGTCGCAGGTGGCCACGAGCTGGCACCCGGCGGCCACGGCCGTGCCCTGGACCGCCGCGATCACGGGCTGGGGGACCTCCTGGACGGCGGCCATCATCTCGGTGCAGACCGCGAACACCTCGCGCTCGTCCTCGACGGTCCGGCCGACCATCTCGCGCAGGTCGTGGCCCGCCGAGAACGCCGGCCCCGCGGCGCGGACGACGATCGCCCGCACCTCAGAGGCGGCGACCTCACGCAGCAGCCCGGTGAAGGTCGTCATCGTGGCCACGGACAGCGGGTTGCGCTGGGCCGGCCGGTCGAGGGTGAGAACGCCGATCCCGTCGCGCACCTCGGCCGTCACGGGTGCGGTGCTGGTCGCCGGGCCGGTCGCCGTCGCGTCGATGGTCGTCACGGCTCGATGCTGCTCGACGGCGGCGGTGTGGTCAACGACGGGTCGCGGTCAGAGCGGCTTCGTCTCCACCCGCGGGTAGTCCGGGCGCCACATGGCCTCGTGCACCTGCTGGATGGGGTGCTCGACCGGCACCTGGGCCAGGCCTTCGGCCACGGCGGCTTCGGCGACGGCGATGGCGACGGCTGCGGACACCGGGCGCAGGTCGGAGACGGGCGGGAGCAGCGGTGCGCCCGGGCGGGTGGCGTCGGACAGCCGGGCGACGGCGTCGGCCGCAGCGGCGATCATGCGGTCGGTGATCCGTGACGCGCGGGCGACCGTGACGCCGAGCCCGAGGCCGGGGAAGACCAGGGCGTTGTTGGCCTGGGCGATCCGGTAGGTGACCCCGTCGAGCTCGACGGGTGCGAACGGGCTGCCGGTGGCGACGAGCGCGCGGCCTCCGGTCCACGCGAGGACGTCGGCGGGCATCGCCTCGGCCTTCGAGGTGGGGTTGGACAGCGGCATGATGATCGGGCGGTCGGTGTGGGCGGCCATGTCGCGGACCAGGGACTCGGTGAACGCCCCGGCCTGGGTGGAGGTCCCGATCAGCATGGTCGGGCGAACCTTGGCGACGACCTCGGCGATGCCGATTCCGCGGCCGTCGGCCGACCAGCCCGCCACCTCTGCGGCCGGGTGGGCGTAGGGCACCTGGAAGTCGCGCAGGCGCGGGTTGTCGTCGACGAGCAGCCCCCGGCTGCCCAGCGCCCAGAACCGGCGGGTGGCCTCCTCGTGCGACAGACCCTCGCGGATCATGACGTCGCGCATCATGTCGGCGATCCCCAGCCCGGCGGTGCCGGCGCCGTGGATGACCACGCGCTGGTCGCGCATGCGTCCACCGGCCGCCCGGACGGCGGAGAAGGCGGCGGCGAGCACGACGGCGGCGGTGCCCTGCATGTCGTCGTTGAACGTGCAGACCTGCGTCGCGTAGCGATCGAGGATCCGCCGCGCGTTGGAGGCGCCGAAGTCCTCCCAGTGCAGCATCGCGTTCGGGAACAGCTTCGTGCAGGCGGTGACGTAGGTGTCGATGAGCTGGTCGTAGCGCTCGTCGCGGATGCGGGCGTGCCGCTCGCCCAGGTACATCTCGTCGTTGAGCAACGCGAGGTTGTCGGTGCCCATGTCCAGGACCACCGGGATGACCCGCGACGGGTGGATCCCGGCGGCGGCGGTGTAGACCGCGAGCTTGCCCACGGAGATCTCGATGCCGCCGACGCCCTGGTCGCCGATGCCGAGGATGCCCTCGGAGTCCGTCGCCACCAGCAGGTCGACGTCCTCGGCGCCCAGGCCGGTGTTGCGCAGCGCGGTCTCCACGTCCTCAGGGTGGTCGACCGACAGGTACACCCCGCGCGGGCGGCGGAACTCGCTGGAGAACCGCTCGATCGCCAACCCGACCGTCGGGGTGTAGACGATCGGCAGCATCTCCTCGATGTGCTCGCTGAGGAGCCTGTAGAACAACACCTCGTTGCGGCTGCGCAGGTTCGCCAGATAGACCCACTTCGCCAGATCGCCCGCCTGGCGGGAGTACTGGGCGTAGGTCCGCCGCAGCTGCCCGTCGAGCGTCGACACCCCCGACGGCAGCAGCCCGGTCAGCCCCAGCTCCTGGCGTTCCCGGGCGGTGAACGCCGTCCCCCGGTTGATCATCGGCGAGGCCAGTACGGACGTCCCCCGCGCCGAGATGCGGGCGGTGTAGCCGCCGTCGGCGGACCGGTCCAGCTCGTAGGCTCCCTCGTACACGTGCACGCTCCTTCGCGTCGCGCCGGAACGGCAGCCGCACGGCCCACGGCCACCGGCCCCTACCCAACACCTCGCGCCGCGCCGCGTCACCCGCCAGGGTGAGACGGACACGGTCCTCATCGACGAAGGGCGGAGACCCGGTGCCCGGTTCCGACACGACCCGCGACCTCGACCGCAAGCTGGCGACCATCGCCGCCGGCCGCTACACCCCGGACGACTTCGTGATCGCCGACGCCAAGGACGCCGACATGGCGTTCGGCGCCGCAGCGGCCGGCCCGGTCCCGGGTGCGGACGGGCGGTACCGCAGCCGGACCGAGTACCTCGACGCGATGCGCGCCCTCGTCGACGCGCGCGCGCTCGACATCCTGCTGACGTCGGCGTCGAACGGGGAACGCCTCGCCGACGAGGGTGCGCTGGGCAACGGGGTCACGCTGGCCGTGCGCGCCAACGACACGACCGACGTCTGGAACCCCCGCGGCGGTACCTACGTCGCACAGCCCTCACGCCCGTTCCGCACCGCGGACCTGGCCGCGGTCCGCCCGTTCTGCGATCTCGTCCTCTACTCGGTGACGTTCAACAACGACCTGGACCGCGACATCGCGACCCTCGAGGCGTACCGGACGTTCCGGCGTGATGCCGCCGCCGCGGGGATGCGGTACTTCCTCGAGGTCTTCAACCCGAACGCCCCGGTGGGGCTCGCTCCGCGCGACGTCGGCGCGTTCGTCAACGACTGCATCGTGCGGACGCTGGCCGGCGTCACCCGCGGCGAGCGCCCGCTGTTCCTGAAGATGCCGTACAACGGGGCCGGTGCGGTGGCGGAGCTGGTCGAGCACGACCCGTCGCTGGTCGTCGGCATCCTCGGCGGGTCCGCGGGCACCACCCGCGACACGTTCGAGCTGCTGCAGCGCGCCCAGGCACACGGCGCCCGGGTCGCGCTGTTCGGGCGCAAGATCCAGCGGGCGGAGTCGCAGCTCGACCTGGTCGGCCTCATGCGCCCGGTGCTGCGCGGGGAGCTGACCCCGGAGCAGGCCGTGCGGGAGTACCACGATGCGCTGGCCAAGGCCGGTACCGCCGCCCAGCGCAGCCTGGAGGCGGATCTGGAGGTGACCGACCCGGTGCTGCGCGCCGAGTGAGACCCGTCTTCGCAGAGGCCACGCCGTCGTCGCAGGTGCCGCGTCGTCGTCGCAGGGGCGGCCGCCTCTGCGAGCGCACGCACGGCTCTGCGACGACGGTACGGGGCGGCGCCGGCGTGCGGGTGGTCAGACCGCGATGTCCTGTTTGGAGGCACTGGACTCCTCGGTGCCCTGCGGCGCCGCCGGGTTCATCCACATGATCTGCCACGGGTGGCCGTCGAGGTCGAAGAAGCTGCGCGTGTACATGAAGCCGAGGTCCTCGGGGCCGTCCGCCTCGGTGGCGCCCTCGGCCAGCGCGGCGTCGGCGACGGTGTCCACCTCGTCGTGGGTGGAGACGCCGAGGCTGTAGAGCGCCTGCGAGTGCGTGGTGGGGTCACCTGCAGGGCGGTGCGAGTACTGCGCGAACGTCTCGCGGGCGAGCAGCATGACGACGGCCTGCTCGCCGATCGGCATGCAGGCGGCGTTCTCGCCGCTGAATGTCGGGTCGTAGCTGAACCCGAGCTTCGCGAAGAACGCCTTGCTGCGCTCGAGGTCCGCCACGGGGAGCGCGACGAAGAGCATGCGGCCGGGGTGTGCGGGGGTGGTCATGGAGGGTCTCCAGTCGGTGGGTTCGCGGGGTACGGCGTGGTGGACCAGCCCGACCGGCGGAACTCATCGGTGACTTGGGGTGAGAATCAGGGCTTGCGCCCCCAGGCCGAGACCATGGGCGACGTGGCGAGGTCGGGGAGCCGGCCCGCGGCGATGTTGTCGAGGTGCTGGAAGCCGTGGCGGAGTCGGTTCGCCAACTGCTGGGCGGCGCCGTGATCGTCCGGGCAGATCAGCGGTTGGAGGCAGGGGTCGGCCTCCTCGATCAGGATCCAGCCACCGGGACGCAGCGCGTTGATCATGGACGTCAGCGCGGCGTCCCGGTGCGGGACATGCGTCAGGACCAGGCGGGCGTGCACGAGATCGAGATCGGTGGCCGGCGGGTCCTCGGCGCCGACGTCGTGCCGGAGGACGCGCACCTGGTCGATTGCCGCGCCGGCGGCGGTCATCCACGAGGTGTCGATGTCGGTGGCCACGACCAGGCCGGTGCCGCCGACCTGGTCGGCCAGCCACCGCGGGACGGACATGCCTCCGGCGCCGACCTCCCAGCACCGCCACCCGGAGCCGACGCCGATGTCCCGGAGATGGCGGAACGTCGAGGGATCGAACAGCGCGGCCAACGCCTCGAACCGCGCACCGGCCTGGGGCTGCCGGTTGTCCAGCAGGTAACCGTCGTCTCCGCCCACGAGCACAGTCTGGTCAGGGAATGAGGAGCGTCGTGCCGAACACCGTCCGCGCCTCGATCGCGGCATGTGCCGCCGCCGCGTCGTCCAGGGGGAAGGTCTGGCCGACGACCGGCGCGACCGTGCCGGCGACGGCCTCCGCGAGCGCCGTCGCGGTGTACCGCCGGCGCTGCTCGTCCGGCAGTTGCACGTCACCGATGCCGAACAACCGGACGTCGCGGCGCTGCGCCTCCTGCGGATCGATCTGCGCAAACCGGCCGCTGGGCGTGCCGTGCGCGGAGAACCGGCCACCGGGTGCGAGCAGTGCGAACGCCGCTTCGCCGACCGCCCCGCCGATGTTGTCGAGCACCACGTCCGCCGCGCCGCCCAGGGCGTCGCGCGCTCGCGCAGGCCAGTCCGGAGCAGCGGAGTCGACGACGGCGTCGGCCCCGAGCCGGCGCACCTGCTCCACTTTCGCGGCGCCGCGCGCCGTCGCCACCACCCGCTTCGCCCGGGCGCGTGCCAGCTGCACGCTGACGATGCCCAGCCCGCCGCTCGCGCCGACCACGAGGACCGTGTCGCCCGCGCCGATCCCGGTCAGGTCGAACAGCGCGAGCGCCGTGGGCCCGTCGTGCAGCACCGCGGCCGCCACCGTGAGCGGCAGCCCGTCCGGCACGTCGACCAGCGCCGCGGCGGGGACGACGGCCTGTTCGGCGTACCCGCCCTCGGCGCGTCCGTCGGTGCGGACGTGCGCGACCACCGCGCGACCCGACAACCCGGGCTCGACCTCGCTGCCGACCGCGACGACACGGCCCGCGACAGCACCTCCGGGGACGTAGGGCGGCCGCATCGGCCACACGTCCTGGCCGGCGCCGCTCCGGATCAGCGTCTCCACCCACAGGGTGTCCGCCGCGGCGACCGCGATCACGACGTCACGGGGTCCGGGCACCGGATCCGGTCGCCGCCCTGTCACCAGCACCTCGGGTGGACCGAACCTCGTCACCTCTGCCACTCGCATGGCCGCCGTCCTTCCGTCTCGACTCCCGGCACACTCAGCGTTCAACCTCGACCGCCGTCGAGGTCAAGGCCGGTAACGAGCCCGGTACGCGGCGCGACGAGATTCCCGCGCGAGCCCGTCGAACCACAGGGGGACCACGGTGGGGTACGTCGAGCGGAATGCGGGCGGGTGCACCGAGCTGCGCGTGCACGGCGTCGCGGGCACGGCGCCGGAGGCGGTGCTGCAGCACCCGCACGCCGAGCAGGTGGCGGGCAACAGGGACGCGGGGTTCTTCCGGCGGTGGTGGGAGGCCGAGTCGGTGTCGGCCGACTCTCCCCGGCGCCGTCGGGAGGTGTACTCGTGGGGCGGGCTGACCTCCGGCGACAACCTCCGGGCCCTGTGGCTGCTCCTGCTCCCGTTCATGCTGCTCAACGTCGCGTTCTACATGGCGCCCTACCGGCGGCCGACCCAGCTGGGCGGGCGGAGCCGCGCTGTCGTCGTCGGTGAGACGGTGCTCGACCGGGCCAGCGCGGCGGTGCAGCGGTTGCTGGCCCTGTCGTTCACCGCCACCTTTACGCTCACGGCGGTCGCCGTGGCGATGGACCTGGTCGGCTGGCAGTGCGCGGCGGCGCCTGCGGTGGGCGACGTCTGCGGTACGTCCTGGCTGAGCTGGCTGGACCGTCCGGGCGTGGCGCCGGGGCAGCAGGTGGCGATGACCGCGCTCGTCCCGCTGGCAGTGGTCGGGCTGCTCTGGTGGCTGGCCGGCGCCACCTGGGACAGGTACGAGCGGGTCAAGCCGCCGGCATCGGACACGGCGGCGCGTCCGGTGGTGGTGCGCACGCCGCTCGAGGACCGGGCGATGTGGAACGGCCGCGGTCCCGTGCGCCGGCTGCGGGCGGTGCACATCGCCACGGGCCTCGCGCTGCCGGGCGTCTTCGCCCTCGCACCCGTGCGGTCGGGTGGGGTGCCGTCGCGGCTCGTCCTCCTCGCGCTTCTGGCCTTCCTCCTGGCGGTGGTCGTCGCCGTCGCCCACCCCGGAATCGCGCGCCGGGAGCGGCCGACCGCCGCCTCTGCCGCGGACGAGAAGCCCACGGAGCGGCGGAGTCCTTTCCGCCTCCTGCCGTGGTGCGCCGCCGTACTCACCGCCCTCGCCCTCGTCGTGGTGGCGACGACGACGGCCACGGCACCCGTGACCGGCACCCTCCCGTGGCTGGTGGGCGCGCTGCAGGGGTTGTTCGCCGGGCAGGCCGTCCTGCTCCTGCTGCTGCTCGTGGCGTGCCTCCTGCTGATCTGGCGGTCGTCGCAGAGCGGACCGCATGGTGCCGGCGAGGACTTCCCGGCCCTCGAGGGCGGACACGCACCGGTCGAGATCCGGCGGGCGTGGCGCGGGCTGGCGATGCCCGCCGTCGCGCTGCTCGCCTGGGTGCTCGCGGGCGGGTTCTCCGCGGGCACGGTCCTGCGCACGGCGCAGACCCTCGGGACGCCCGTCGCCCCTGGCTACCGGGGGAGTGATCCGTACCCGCTCGTCGTCCCGCTGGCGTACCAGTGGTCGGCGGCCGCGGCCTTCGCGCTCGCCGTCGTCGCAGTGCTGTCCGCGCTGCTCGCCTGGCGGCGACTGCGCCGGTGGACGCACATGAAGCGGGCCGTCGACGACGCCTACGGCCTTCTCGCGGAGGGCAGCGACGAACGCACCCAGCAGATCGCCCTGACCTGGGCGCGGGCGTCGGAGCTGACGGGGGAGCTGCGGCGGGCGCTCGGGTTCCTGCTGGCGGTGACCGCGGTCGTCGTGGCGCTGACCGGTGTCGGTTTCCTGTTCGACAAGCAGATCCTGGTCGCCCAGACGTGGGTGGTCACCGCCGGCAACGCGGTGCTGAGCCTGTTCGTCCTCGGCCTGCTGTGGGTGGGCCGCCAGGCCTACCGTAACCCGACGCAGCGCCGGACCGTCGGCATCATCTGGGACCTCGGGACGTTCTGGCCGCGGGCGGTGCACCCCCTGGCGCCGCCGTGCTACGCCGAACGCGCGATCCCGGACCTCATCGGGCGCCTCCAGTACCTCACCGGCACCGAGGAGGAGGGCGCGGACCAGGACGCCGGCACGGTTCTCCTCTCATGCCACTCGCAGGGCTCGGTGCTGGGGGCGGTGGTCCTGATGCAGGTCGAGACGGCGACGAGCGCGCGGACGTCGTTCCTCACCTACGGTTGCCCGCTGGCCCGGCTCTACGGCCGGTTCTTCCCGGCCTACTTCAGCGCGCAGGCGCTCGCTCGCCTGGGCGAGTTCCTCCGCGACCCCCTGAGCGACGACGCCACCGGTCCCGACGGCGCCGCCGGCCCGGGCGAGCGCGCCGGATGGCGGTGGCGCAACCTGCACCGGCCCAGCGACCCGATCGGCGGTGCGGTGTTCGTCGAGCACGCCCTGCTGGCCGCCCGGGTCGGCACCGACACTGGCGACGTCGACCAACCGCTGCGCGACCCCGCCTTCGCGCGGCCGCCGGGCGACCCCTGCTACCCCCCGATCCGCGGCCACTCGAACTACTTCGCCGACCCCGCGTTCGCGCGGACCGCCGACGCCCTGCTGCGCTCCGGCACGACCTCCCCCGTCGTGCGGAGGAAGTCGCCGTCGCCGGACGGTGTCGGCCGGCTCGACAGACCGAGCGTCGAGCGTCGATGATCGGGCCCCCCGACGGAGAGAGGGCCCGATGCCGCCGACGCCCCTGATCATCCCGATCGACGGCCGCAGCCCCGCGGTGGACGAGCACGCGTGGGTCGCCCCCACCGCCGTCCTCGCCGGCGCGGTGACGCTGGCCGCGGAGGTGAGCGTCTGGTACGGCACGGTCGTGCGCGCCGACACCGAGACCATCTCGATCGGCCCGCGGACGAACCTGCAGGACGGCGTGGTCGTGCATGCCGACCCGGGCGTCCCCGTGACCGTGGGCGCCGGGGTCAGCGTCGGTCACCGGGCCGTGCTGCACGGCTGCACCATCGGCGACGACGTGCTCGTCGGCATGGGCGCCGTCGTCCTCAACGGTGCCCGCATCGGCGCCGGCACTCTGATCGCCGCCGGGGCGGTGCTCCTGGAGGGCGCCGAGATCCCGCCCGGATCGCTCGTGGCCGGCCTGCCGGGGAAGGTCCGCCGCGAGCTGACCGACGACGAGCGCGCGGCGATCCTGCGGAACGCGGACAACTACTGCGCGCTGGCCCGCACCCACGCCGGGCACTGAGGCGGGCCGGGCCGACAGACGGGGTGAGGTCAGCCGCCGGCGATCCGGTCGTCCCACGAGCGCCGGCGTTCGACGGCGACCAGGCGCCAGTGGGCCGCGCGCACCGCGTCCATGACGGTGACGGTCGCGGCGAGCAGGATGAGCAGGAGCAGTGCGGCGACGGCGGTGAGCATGAGGGTCACTTCCCGAGGAGGTGGAGGGGCCAGCGGTGTCGACCCTTCCGGTTCCGACGCCGGTGATCCGCGGAGCGCGACGGGTGGGGATGAGTAGTTCTGCACAGAGAAGTCCTGCACAGAGAAGTCCTGCACAGAGGCCCACGTGGGACCTGGTCGTCGTCGGGGGCGGCCACAACGGGCTGACCGCCGCCGCCTACCTCGCCCGCGCGGGCCGCCGCGTGCTCGTGCTCGAGCGGGCCGGGCACGTGGGCGGCGCGGCCGTCTCGGAAGCGCCGTTCCCGGGCGTCGCGGCCCGGCTGTCGCGCTACTCGTACCTGGTCAGCCTGCTGCCCCGGCAGATCGTCGACGACCTGGGCCTCGACGTCCGCCTGGCCCGCCGCAGTGTCTCCTCCTACACCCCGGACCCCGCCGACCCGGCGCGCGGCCTCCTGGTCGACGACCCCGACCCGGACGTCACCCGCCGGTCCTTCGCCCGGATCGGCGCGGCGGGCGACCACGCGGGCTGGACGGCGCTGTACGCCGGCACCGGGCGTCTGGCGCGGGCCGTGTTCCCGACCCTCACCGGGCCGCTGCCCACCCGCACCGAGCTGCGGGAGCAGGTGGGCGACGACGCCCTGTGGGCGGCGCTGGTCGAGCGCCCGCTCGGGGAGACGATCACCGCCAGGGTCCGCGACGACCTCGTGCGCGGGGTCGTCGCGACCGACGGGCTGATCGGCACCCTCGCCCGGCTCGACGACCCGTCGTCGGCCGCCAACCGGTGCTTCCTCTACCACGTGATCGGTAACGGGACCGGCCGCTGGGACGTGCCGATCGGCGGGATGGGCACGATCACGGACGCCCTGGCGCAGGCGGCACGGCGCTTCGGGGCACACATCGTCACCGGCGCCGAGGTGACGGCGATCGACCCCGACGGCCGGGTCGCCTACACGCACGACGGCGCGGAACGGTCCGCCCGCGCCTCCCGGGTGCTCGCCGGCGTCGCCCCGTGGATGCTGGAGCAGCTCTGCCCGGGCACCTGCCCCGGACCGAAGCCGGCCGGAGCGCAGGTCAAGGTCAACCTGTTGCTGCGCAGGCTCCCCGGACTGCTCGACCCCGCGGTGTCGCCCGCGGCCGCGTTCGGCGGGACCCTGCACGTCAACGAGGGCTACACCCGGCTCGACCAGGCCTACCTGGCGGCGCGCAACGGCGACGTGCCCGACCCGCTGCCGTGCGAGGCGTACTGCCACTCGCTCACCGACCCGACGATCCTCTCGCCGGAGCTGGCCGCGGCGGGCGCGCACACCCTGACCGTGTTCGGCCTCCAGGTTCCTGCCGCGGATCCGGCACAGCACCCCGACGTCTGGCGGGACCGGCTCGAGCGGGCCGTCCTGGCCTCCCTGCGGTCGGTGCTCGCCGAACCCGTCGAGGACCTGCTGCTCACCGACGCCACCGGACGGCCGTGCATCGAGACCCGCACGACGCTTGATCTCGAACGCACGCTGGGCATGCCGGGCGGCCACATCTTCCACGGCGATCTGGCCTGGCCGTTCCTCGACGACGGTGCGCCCCGCGACACCCCGGCCCGGCGGTGGGGTGTGGCGACCGGCCACCCGCGCGTCCTGCTCTGCGGGGCCGGCGCGGTGCGGGGTGGCGGGGTCAGCGGCATCGGCGGGCAGAACGCCGCCATGGCGGTGCTCGCGGACGGGTGATCGCGGAGACCATTACGAGAAAGCTGTTACTCCCGCGACCCCACCGGCGATAACTCACATGTCGGAGCGGTTTCTGCAATCGTGGGTACAGCGGGGGCTGTGCGGGGCGACGGGGGCGACATGGACGCGGTACCGGACCTGGGGGGTTCCGGCGCGCTTCTGGGGGGCCGGTACGAGGTCGGCGACCTGGTCGGGCTGGGCGGCACGGCGCGCGTCCACCGTGCCCGCGACCGGGCTGCCGACACCACCGTCGCGGTGAAGATCTTCCCGCCTGGGTCGGCGGCCGGTCCCGGCGGCGACGGCAGCCGCGAGTTGGCGCTGCTGAGCGGGATGCAGCATCCCGGCCTGGTGGGAGTGCACGACTCGGGGATCGACGACGACGGGCGTCCGTTCGTCGTCATGGACTTCGTCGACGGGCAGAGCCTCGCCACCCGGCTGCGCGCGGGTGTCCTGTCGGCTCCGGCCGCAGCCCGGCTGGGCGCGGCGCTCGCCGACGCCCTGGCCTACGTGCACGCGCGGGGGATCGTGCACCGCGACGTCAAGCCGGGCAACGTGCTGCTCGACGGCGAGGGGCGCCCGCAGCTCACCGACTTCGGGATCGCCCGGCTCATCGACGCCACGCGGGTGACGGCCACCGGGCTGGTCGTCGGCACCGCCGCCTTCATGGCACCCGAGCAGGTCCGCGGCGAGGTCGTCGGACCGCCGGCCGACGTCTACGCGCTCGGGCTCCTGCTGCTGGAGGCGGCCACCGGGCGCCGCGAGTTCGAGGGTGCCGCGCTGGAGTCGGCGATCGCCCGGCTGCACCGCAGCCCGGTGATCCCCGCGGACCTCCCGGAGCCGCTCGCGTCGACGATCCGGCGGATGACCGCGACCGACCCGTCCGAGCGCCCCACGGCGCCGGACGTCGCCACGGCCCTGCGGGCGCTTCCGGAGCCGCACCGGAACTTCGGCGCAGGCTTCGGCCGGGGGCCCGACGGCGCCCTGAGCCGGCGGCTCGTCTCCGCCGGGGCACTCGCAACGCTGGCCGCCTCGGTCGTGGCGGGCATGGTGCTGCTCGGCGGCGCCGACACGTCGGCAGGCGCAGCGGACGAACCCGTCGTCCAGGTCGCCGGCCCGGTACCGGCGCTGATCGCCGCCCCGCCGTCCCCGACGACCACGCCGGCCGTGGTCGAGGAGGCCGTCGCGGTCGCGCCGACGACGCAGCGGGCACCGGTGCCCGTCGCGATGTCGAAGCGGGCACGGCCGGTGCCGGCGACGCGGACGGTGACCCGCACGGTCGCCGAGAAGTCGGACGAGAAGTCGAAGGACCACTCGAGCGACTCGAAGGACAAGGACGGCAAGGGCAAGAGCGACAAGGGCGACAAGGGCGAGAGCAGCAAGGACGAGGGCGGCGACCAGAAGAAGGACAAGGACCACAAGAGCGACAAGGGCGACAAGGGCGACAAGGACAAGGGCGGCAAGAAGGGCAACAGCGGCAAGGGCGGCAGCAACAGCGGTAAGGGCAAGAGCGGCTGAGAGTGCTCCCCGCCCGGGTGGCCGGCGACGTGCGCCGCACCGTGCAGGCCGTCCGTGCCGTCGCGCCCGGCCGCGTCACCGTCGCGCTCCGTGCCACGCTGGCCGTGGCGCTGCCGCTGAGTGCGGGAGTCGCCGCCGGTCGCCCCGAGCTCGGCGCTGCGGCGTCGTTCGGGGCGCTTGCCGTGCTCTACGTGCCGCAGGCGCCCTACCGCTTCCGGGCCCGGGTCGTGCGCCGGGTGGGCCTGGGGTTGGCGGCGGCCGTGCTGCTCGGGTCACTGGCCGCCGGCCATGGTGTGGTCACCGTCCTCGTCGCCGGGCTGGTGGCCGGGACGGCGTCGTTCGTCTGCCAGGCCGCCGAGCTGCCGCCGCCACGCGAGCTGATGCTCGTGATGGCCGTGCTCGCGGCGACGGACATGCCGTCCGACCCGGCAGGAGCGGCCACGCGCGCCGGCCTGGCGGCCGCAGGTGCGCTCGTCGCCTGGCTCCTGACGATGGCACCGGCGTTGGCCGGCCGGTGGCGGGCTCCGGAACAGGCCGCCGTGATCGCGGCGATCGGCGCCGTGGCCGGGCTGCTGGACGCCGTGGGATCCGCCGGGGCCGGCGCCGCCCGGCACGCCGCCGTCACGGGCGTGCAGCGGGCCCGCGCGGCGGTGAGCCAGGCCGCGCTGCCGCCCGGGCACCCGCTCGCCGGGCTCGTGGTGATTGCGGAGGCGCTGCTGGAAGCGGCGTTGCACGTCGAGGTGGAGGCGACCGCACCGTTGGACCCTGGATGGGCGGCTGCGGTACGCGCGCTCACCCCGGCGGTGCACGGGCTTCCCGTCGGGAACGTGGTGCTGCCGGAGACCGTCGGGACGGCCGGTGCCGGGCTGCTGACCCGGGCGCTGACCGACGCGCGCACGGCGAGCGTCCCGCCGGCCGCCGCGCGCACGCTGCCGCCGTGGCCGACGCTGCACCGGCAGCTCGCCGCCGGGCTGCGCCGCCACTCCGTCGTGCTGCCCTCCGCGGCGCGGATCGGGATCGCCGTGGCCGTCGGCGTCGGGCTGGGACAGGCTCTGGGGCTGGGTCACGCGTACTGGGTGGGCCTCACCGCCGCCGCGGTGCTGCAGGGCAGCAACCTCGCGGTGACCCGCGGGCGGGTGCTGCACCGGCTGGCCGGCACCGTCGCCGGCGTCGTGCTGACGTTCGCGGTGCTCGGATGGAACCCGCCGCTGTGGGTGGTCGTGCTCGCCGTGGCGGCCGCGCAGTTCGCCGTCGAGCTGGTGATCCCCGTCCACTACGGGCTGGCGGTCACCGCGATCACCGTGCTGGCGCTGGGCCTGTTCCACCTCGGCTCGCCCACCGAGGACGTGAGCTCGGCGCTGGGCGCGCGGCTGATCGACACCGCGATCGGGGCGGCGCTGGCGCTGGTGCTGCGGCGGGTGCTGTGGCCGCGGGCGACGGTGGCGCGGCTGCCCCAGCGGCAGGCCAGGGTCGTCGCCGCGGTGCGGGCGGTGTTCGCCTCCGCGTGGTCACCCGAGCTGCGACCGCGGTTGCCGGAGCGGCGGCGGATGCTGCAGACCGAACTGGCGGCGCTGCGCGTGGTGCACGCCGACGCCCTGGCCGACGCCGGCGGGGCCGACGCCGCGTGGCCGGTGTCCTCAGCGGCGGAAGAGCTCGCGTTCCTCGCGTTGTCCCTCCCAGCGCACCGTCCGGAGCCGCCACCCGCAGCTGCCGACGCGTTCCTCGCCCACCTGGACGGGCTCGACGCGGCGCTCTCCGGGTCGACCCGGCCGCCGACCGGGATCCCGGCGCTGCCGGATCATCCGCGGACCGCGGCGGCAGCCACCGCGCTGACGGCGGCGGTGGAGGTGGCCCGCGGATGATCCGTGTGGAAGCAGCCGGTGTGCGAATCAGGCGGACAGTCGGGCCGTACCCGCGGGCGTCAGGCATGCCGGCACGCGCTGGCCGACGGTGGCGGTGGCGAGCGGGGCGATGAGACCGGCGCGGGCCAGGCGGTGCGCCGCGGACTGGTCGCAGCAGCAGCGGCCGTCGATGATCAGGTCGGGCTCGGCGCCGTAGACCAGCTCCGCGCCCCCACCGGCGACAGCGCGCAGGATCGCGCGGTCCCGCCAGGTCAAGGTTTCCCCGTCGATCACGTCCGATGTCGTGTCCGTGTTCATCGCCGTGCTCATCGCGCCCGTACCTCGTCACTTCGTGGTGCGGTCTGCGGACCCCGCCGCCGCAGACTCTGTACGGAGGATCGCACTGCGGCGGAATGCGTTACGCACGACACACCCGGTCGGCGGTTGCGCTACCCGGAAGATTGATCCAAGAGAGCGTCGAGGATGCGGGCGAGAGCGGCTCGGTCGTCGGCGTCGAGGCGGGCGAAGAACTCCTCCGCCTCGACGCCGCGGGCGGCACGGATGGCCGTCGTGACCTCCTCGCCGCGCGGGGTCAGGGCGATCAGAGTGGCGCGCCGGTCGGTGGGATCGGCGCGGCGGTCGACGAGCCCGCGCATCTCCAACGCGTCGGCCACCTCCGTCGCCGACCGAGCGGCGATGCGCAGGTGCTCGGAGAGCGTGCCGAGCCGGACCGGGCCGTGCCGCGAGAGCACGCCGAGCGCGCGGGCCTGGCCCGGCGTGACGTCCCAGGGCGCGAGCGCCTTCTGGCTCTGGATCCGCAGGCGGCGGGAGACGGCGCGGAAGGAGTCGGACAGGCTCTCCTGCCTCCCCCACTCCTCCTGCTCCTGCATGGGAACACGGTAGCAGGAAATGGTGTTGTTCCCTCATGATGAGGTAACCTCAGTAAATCGAACGAAGGGAGCGCTCCTTGGAGGGCGACGCCACCCGGCCGTCCCGGCGGCCCACCGTCACCGCAGCGGAGAAGGCGCAGGCCCGCGAGGTCTCGCTGCGGCGGATCACGCGCCTGTTCGCCCCGCACCACTGGTCCATCGTCACCGTCACCGCGCTGATCGCCATGTCGTCGGTCGTGTCGATGGCCTCGCCGTTCCTGTTGCGCGCCGTCATCGACGACGCCCTGCCGCACCAGGACCTGTCCCTGCTCGTCCGGCTGGTGATCGGCATGGTCGCCGTCGCCGTCGTGACCTCGGTGCTGGGCGTCGTCCAGACCCTGATCTCGACCAAGGCCGGCCAGCAGGTCATGCACCGGCTGCGCACCGACGTGTTCGCGCACCTGCAGCGCCAGTCGGTCGCCTTCTTCACCCGCACCCGCACCGGCGAGGTGCAGTCGCGGATCACCAACGACATCGGCGGCATGCAGTCCGTCGTCACCTCGACCGCCACGTCGGTCGCCTCGAACCTCACCACCGCGGTCGCCACGCTGGTCGCCATGCTCGCGCTGAGCTGGCAGCTCACGCTGGTGTCGCTGCTCGTGCTGCCGCCGTCGATCTGGCTCACGCGCCGGGTCGCGCGCATGCGCCGGGCGATCACCGCCGCTCAGCAACGCGAGCTGGCCGACCTCAACGTCACCGTCGACGAGTCACTCTCGATCGGCGGCGTGCTGCTGTCGCGCACCACCGGCACCGGTCCCGCTCTGGTCGACCGCTTCACCGCGTCGTCGTCCCGGCTGGTCGACCTCGAACTGCGTGCGCAGCTCGCCGGCCGCTGGCGGATGGCCGCCACGACCGTGGTGTTCGCCGCGATCCCTGCGGTGATCTACCTGGGGGCGGGCCTGCTCCCGGCGGGCATGACGATCGGTACCCTGGTCGCGTTCACGGCGCTGCAGGCCGGGCTGTTCCGGCCGATCACCGGGCTGCTCAACGTCGGGGTGTCACTGGTCAGCTCGCTTGCGTTGTTCGCGCGCATCTTCGAGTACCTCGACCTGCCGGTGGAGGTCGACGACCCGGAGCACCCGATCGACGTCGACCCGGCCCGGGTCCGCGGCCACGTGCGGATCGACGACGTCACGTTCGCCTATCCGGGCAGCGACACGGCCGCGGTCGCCGGGGTGACGCTGGACGTCCCCGCCGGCACGTCCCTCGCGCTGGTCGGGGAGACCGGGTCGGGCAAGAGCACCCTCGCCGCGCTGATCACCCGCCTGCACGACCCCGACGCCGGCCGGATCACGATCGACGGGATCGACCTGCGCGACCTGCGCCTGGCCGACCTCGCCCGCATCGTCGGCGTGGTGAGCCAGGAGACCTACTTGCTGCACACCAGCGCCCGGGAGAACCTGCGCCACGTCCGGCCCGACGCCACGGACGCCGAGATCGAGGCCGCGGCGCGTGCAGCGCAGATCCACGATCTGATCGGAACCCTGCCCGAGGGCTACGACACCCTCGTCGGCTCGCACGGCCACCGCTTCTCCGGAGGCGAGCGCCAGCGCATGGCGATCGCCCGCACGCTCCTGCGCGACCCGCGGGTGCTCGTGCTGGACGAGGCGACGAGCGCCCTCGACACCGCGACGGAGCGCGCGGTGCAGCAGGCCTTCGACGAGCTGGGCCGGGGCCGGACCACGATCACCATCGCCCACCGGCTCTCGACGGTGCGCGGCGCGGACCGGATCGCGGTGCTGGACCACGGCCGGATCGTCGAGTCGGGCACGCACGAGGCGCTGGTGGCCGAGCGCGGCCGCTACGCCACCCTGGCCGCGTGACGGCTCACTGTCCCGGCATCGCCCCGTCATAGTCGCTGTACTGGTACGGGTTCTCCACCAGGGCGGCCTCCGGGATGTCGGGGTGCATGCCCTTCTCCCACGCCTCGTCGCCGAGCGTCGAGCGCAGGTGCTCGACGGTCGCCTCGATCCGGCGGCGCGCGTCGGCGAGGTCGGCATCGACGAGGCGGTGCTCCGACTTCACCACACGCCCGTTGACCAGCACGGTGTGCACGTGGTCGCGCTGGGCCTGGTAGACGACGTGGCCGTAGGGGTTGAGCACCGGGAACGCGGCGGGGGAGTGCTCGTTCTTGAGCAGGACGAGATCGGCCTTCTTGCCGACCTCGACGCTGCCGAGGTCCGACTCGCGGCCCAGGGCCTTCGCGCCCCCGAGCGTCGCCCACTCGACGACCTGCTCGGCCCGCAGCGCGTGGTTGGTCACCGTGTTGCCCTTGCCGTGCGACTCCAGGTGGTCCCGTGACCGGTCGGCGCTCAGCGTGGCGCGCATGGCGGAGAACAGGTCGCCGCTCCACCACACGCTGGTGTCCATCGACAGCGACACAGGGATCCCGTACGCGCGCAGTCCCCACGTGGGCGGGTAGCCCTGGCCCGCGCTCTGCTCGCTCTCCGTCGCCGCCGAGACCGAGCCGCCGGTGGCGGCGATGCGCTGGTAGGAGTCGGCCGTGAGCGTGGTGGCGTGGACGAACGTGGTCGTCTCGTCGAAGAACCCGGCCTCGTGGGGCATGCGGATGCCCTCGTCGTTCGTCGCGCCCCAGACGCCGACGTGGGTGGTGACCGGGACGCCCAGCTCGCGCGCCGCCTCGAAAGCCGCCCGCTCGGGGAACGCCGGGTCGCCGGTCACGTCGAAGGCCATCTGGAAGGCGAGCATGTCGTCGGCCGCGTCGATCTGTCGGCGCGCGAACGCCTGGAAGTCCGGCGACGTCGACCACTCCCACGGGCCCTGCTGGATGTTGCCGTAGGCGAGCACGAACCGGCCGGGCACCGAGCGCAGCGCGTCCACCGCGGCGTCGGCGTGGCCGGTGGTCTGCAGGCCGTGCGACCAGTCGACGCACGTGGTGACGCCGGCGTCGACGGCTTCCAGCGCGGCCAGCAGGTTGCCGGCGTGCACGTCCTCGGGGCGGAAGTGCCGGCCCGACTCGAGGTAGTACCAGACGAAGTACTGGGTGAGCGTCCAGTCGGCGCCGTAGCCGCGCATGGCGGTCTGCCACATGTGCCGGTGCGTGTCGATCATGCCGGGCATGACGATCCCGCCCGACGCGTCGATCTCGCGGGTGCCCTCGGGCACCCGCAGCTTCGGGCCGATCTCCACGATGCGGTCGCCGGTGACGAGCACGTCGGTGTCCGCCAGCACCCGGTGGGTGGCGTCGACCGTCAGCACGGTCCCGCTTCGCAGTACGACGGAACCGAGCACGACCGAACCGGATCCCTGCGTCATCGCCGACCTCCCGGGCGCCCTGGGCGGACAGCTGTCCGCGTTGCGGTCAGCCGGTACTGTGGTGCCGCGCCGGACGCCGTGTCAAGAATCACGGGCGACCGGATCCGGGAGGGAGACGCCATGCCGCGCGAGGGCGCCGGACCCGACTTCATCGAGGCACTGGCACGGGGCCTCGAGGTGATCGCGGCGTTCCGGCCCGGCCGGCCGGCACTGACGCTCGCCGAGGTCGCGACGGCCACGAGCCTGGCCCGGCCGACGGCCCGGCGCATCCTGCTGACGCTGGCCGAGCTGGGCTACGTGCGTGCGGACGAGGGCACGTTCGCGTTGACGCCGCGGGTGCTCGAACTCGGCGTCGCGTACGTGCGGTCGCAGGGGCTGTGGGACGTCGCCCGCCCGCACATGGAACGCCTGGTGTCCCGCACGTCCGAGTCGTGCTCGATCGCCCAGCTCGACGGGTCGGACATCGTCTACGTGGCCCGCGTCGCGGTGCCGAAGATCGTCGGACTGTCGGTGCAGATCGGGACGCGGTTCCCGGCGCTGCTGACCTCGCTGGGCAAGGTGCTGCTCGCGTCGTTGCCGGTCGACGAATTGGAGCGCGTGCTCGCCGAGCCCTCCCGCTCCGGGCTCTCGCCGCGCCCGCAGCCGGACCGTGCCGAACGCGACGCGGCTCTGCGCGAGGTGCGGGCGCGGGGCTGGGCGCTGACCGACGAACAGCTCGCGCCCGGGATCCGCTCGGTCGCCGCGCCGCTGCGCGACGGGGCCGGGCGCGTGGTCGCCGCGCTGAACGTGAACGCGCACGCGGCCGAGACCCCGGTCGAGCGGCTGGTCGGCGAGCACCTGCCCGTGCTGCTGGCCGCGGCGAGCGAGATCAGCGCGGACTTCGCCCGCCTCGAGACCGTGCCGCACGTGACCGTCGCGTCGTGAGGGCGCCTGTGGCACGATCCCGGACACGTGTCCGTCTGCCGTCAGGAAGGGGGTCAGCGCCATGAGTGAGAGCTCGCCAGGCCCCCTGTCGGGACTGCTCGTCGCCGACTTCTCCCGCGTTCTCGCCGGGCCGTACGCCACGATGCTGCTCGCCGACATGGGGGCGGAGGTCGTCAAGGTCGAGTCGCCCGACGGCGACGAGACGCGCACCTGGACCCCGCCCGCCCGCGGCTCCGCCGAACACGCTGTCTCCACCTACTACCTGGGTATCAACCGCGGCAAGCGCTCGGTGGCCCTGGACCTGCGCGACGCGCGCGATCTCGAGCTGGCCCAGGAGCTGGCCCGCCGGGCGGACGTGCTGATCCAGAACTTCCGGCCGGGCGGCCTGGCCCGGTTCGGGCTGGACCACGCCACCGTCAGCGCGGCCAACCCCGGGATCGTCTACGCCTCGATCAGCGGGTTCGGCACCGGACCGGGGGCGCGGGTGCCGGGCTACGACCTCATGGTGCAGGCGGTGTCCGGCCTGATGAGCCTCACCGGCGACCCGGACGGGCCGCCCTACCGCGCCGGGATCTCGGTCTTCGACGTGATGGCCGGCAACCATGCCGTGATCGGCATCCTCGCGGCGCTGCGGCACCGCGATGCGACCGGGCGGGGCCAGCACGTCGAGGTCAACCTGCTGTCGTCGGCGCTCTCCGGGCTGGTCAACCACAGTTCGGCCTACGTCGCGGGCGGCGTCGTGCCCTACCGCATGGGCAACGCCCACCCGAGCGTCTTCCCGTACGAGCCGCTGCCCACCGCGGACCGCGACCTCATCATCGCGGCGGCGAACGACCGGCTGTTCCGCAAGCTCTGCGACGTCCTCGGCATCCCGGACGTCGCCGACGACCCGCGGTTCGCCCGCAACCGCGACCGGACCGTGAACCGGGCCGAGCTCACGCCGATCCTCGTGGAGCGCCTGGCGACCCGGGGCGCCGACGAGTGGTTCGACCTGCTGGTCGACGCGGGCGTGCCGTGCGGACCGATCAACACGATCGACGGCGGGTTCGCGATGGCCGAGCAGTTCGCACTGGAACCCGTGGTGACCGTGGGGGAGGGCGAACGGGCGCTGCCGATGGCGCGGCACCCGATCACGTTCT
Source organism: Pseudonocardia charpentierae (assembly GCF_031845345.1). Taxonomy (NCBI): domain Bacteria; kingdom Bacillati; phylum Actinomycetota; class Actinomycetes; order Pseudonocardiales; family Pseudonocardiaceae; genus Pseudonocardia; species Pseudonocardia charpentierae. Next base: position 315,171 of record NZ_JAVREJ010000003.1, read on the forward strand.
CGGAGACTCCCGCGAGCTACCCGCTGCCGCCGCCGGAGCTGGACGAGCACGGGGCCGAGCTGCGCGCGTGGCTCGCCGAGAGGCCGTCATGACGGGAACGCGGCCATGACCGATCAGTCGTATCCCACCGCACTCGGTGCGTCGTCCCGCGACGCGATCACGCTGCTCGGCCACGACCTCGCGGACGACGTCATGGGCCGGGTCGGGTTCGGCGAGCTGGCCTTCTGGCTCGCCACCCAGCGCCGTCCCGACCCCGGCGAGGTGCGGGTCTTCGAGGCGGTGCTGGCCGCGCTGGCCGACCACGGCTTCACCCCGACGGCGATCGTCACGCGCCTGACCTACCTCTCGGCGCCCGACTCGATCCAGGGCGCGCTCGCCGCCGGCCTGCTCGGCGGCGGCTCCCGGTTCCTCGGCGTCACCGAGGACACGGGCCGGTTCCTGCACGACGTGCTCACCGGCCTTGACTATTCCACCGAGCTCCCGACCGACGACGCGGGCTGGGACGCGCTCGCCGTGGCGACCGTGCAGGCCCAGCGGGCCGCCGGCCGGTTCGTCCCCGGCCTGGGCCACCACGTCCACAAGGACGGCGACCCGCGCACCCCGCGTCTGATGCAGATCGCGCGGGAGGAGGGGCGGTTCGGCCCGCACCTGCAGCTGTTCGCCGCGATCGGGCGGGTGCACCCGCAGGTGCTCGGCAAGACGCTGCCGCTCAACGGGGCGGGGGTGTGCGGGGCGGCGCTGGCGGACCTCGGCCTGCCGCTGCCGCTGCTGCGCGGCTTCGCGCTGCTGGCCCGGACCGCGGGCCTGATCGGGCAGCTCGCCGAGGAGCTGCGCCACCCGGTCGCCAACGACATCTTCCTGTCGGTCGACCTGCACAACCGCTCGGTGCCCCCCGACCCCTGGACCCCGGAGAGCTGATGCCGCCCAGATCGATGCGTGCCGCCCTGATCGAGACCCCCGGCTCACCCGCGGTGGCCGGCGAGCGCCCCGAGCCGGCCCGCGGCGAGGGCGAGGTGCTGGTCGCCGTGTCAGCGGCGCCGATCGTCCCGCTCGATCGGCTGTGCGCCTCCGGCACCTCGTACTTCGGCGTGCCGTCGACGCCGTACGTCCCGGGGGTGCAGGGGGTCGGGCTCGTGCTGGAAGGCTCGGCCGACCTGCCGAAGGGGACACCGGTCTGGTTCGCGACGAACGCGGGCATGCAGCCCGGCGACGGCAGCATGCGCTCCGTCGCCGCGGTCCCGGAGCACGACGTCGTCGCGCTCGCTAACGGCGCCGACCCGGTGCTGGTCGCCGCCCTCGGGCTCTCGGCCGTGGCGGCCTGGATGGCGCTGACCTTCCGCGGTGGTCTGACGGCGGGGGAGCGGGTGCTGGTGCTGGGCGCGGGCGGCGTGGTCGGGCAGGCCGCCGTCCAGCTCGCCCGGTCCGCGGGCGCCGGGCGGATCGTCGCCGCGGCCCGCGGGGAGCGGTCGCGGGAGCGGGCCCTCGCGCTAGGGGCGGACGTCGCGGTGCCCCTCGGCGACACCGCGTCCGACGATGTGGCTGACGTCACCGAGCTGGCCGACCGCATGCGCGTCGACGGTCCGGTGGACCTCGTCGTCGACCCTCTGTTCGGCGCCGCGGCCGCGGCGGCCCTGCGCGTGCTGCGCCCGCACGGACGGCTGGTCAACCTCGGCAGCTCCGCGGGGGAGACGGCGCCGATCGACTCGTCGACGCTGCGCAGCCGCTCCGTGGCTGTGCTCGGGTACACCAACAACGAGCTGACCCCCGCCCAGCGTGCCGAGGCCCTGGCCCATGTCGTGGCGCAGGTGCGCGCCGGTCGGCTCACCACCGCCCACGAGGCCGTGCCACTCGTCGACGTCACCGGCGTGTGGGACCGCGGCGGCGACCGGATCGTCCTCATCCCCTAGGCATGTCCCGTGGATCAACGCCGCAGCGCAGCAAGGCGGAGATCCACGGGTGGAGACACCGAGCAGAGGAGGCGCGCAGTGTCGCTCCCCGTCCTCCCGACCTCGCTGGTCGGCAGCTACGCCCAGCCCGACTGGCTGATCGACCGCGCGAAGCTCGCCGGCCGCTTCCCGCCCCGGGTGCGGGCGAAGGAGCTGTGGCGGGTGGAGCCGGCGCTGCTCGCCCAGGCCCAGGACGACGCCACCCAGGTCGCGATCCGCGCCCAGGAGCGCGCCGGGCTCGACCTGATCACGGATGGCGAGATCCGGCGCGAGAGCTACTCCAACCACTTCGCCACCGCGCTCGAGGGCGTCGATGTCGACAACCCGGGCACCGCACTCGACCGTTCCGGCCACCCCAACCCGGTGCCCCGCATCGTCGGCCCGATCCACCGGCCGCATCCGGTGCAGGTCCGCGACCTCGAGTTCCTCCGCAGCCACACCGAGCGGCCGGTGAAGATGACCGTGCCCGGACCGTTCACGATGAGCCAGCAGGCCCAGAACGACCACTACCCGGACCTCGAGTCGGCCGCGATGGGCTACGCCGCCGCCGTGAACTCGGAGATCAAGGACCTGTTCGCGGCGGGAGCGGACGTCGTCCAGATCGACGAGCCGTACCTGCAGGCCCGGCCGGACGCCGCCCGCGCCTACGGGCTCGCCGCGCTGAATGCCGCGCTGGACGGCGTCGAGGGCACGACCGCCGTCCACCTGTGCTTCGGCTACGCGGCGATCATCCACGAGCGCCCGGCCGGCTACTCGTTCCTGCCTGAGCTCGCCGGCTGCCCGGCCGACCAGATCTCGATCGAGACCGCGCAGTCGGGGCTGGACCTCGGCGTGCTCGCCGACCTGTCCGACAAGACGATCATCCTCGGCGTGCTCGACCTGTCGACGTCCGAGGTGGAGGCCGCGGAGGTCGTCGCGGCGCGGGTGCGGCGGGCGTACCCGTACCGCCCGGCCGAGCGTCTCGTCGTCGCACCGGACTGCGGGCTGAAGTACCTGCCGCGCGCGTCGGCGGAGGGCAAGATGCGATCCATGGCCGGAGCAGCAGCATTGCTGCGCGCCGAGCTGTCGTAGGAGGAGGAGCCGAGATGCAGCTGGTCACCGAGGAGAACATCACCGACCTCGCCGCGGCGCGCTGGGGCACCGCCCACGACCCGCGGCTCGCGGAGATCATGCAGGCGCTGGTGCGGCACCTGCACGACTTCGCGCGCGAGGTGCGGCTCACCGAGCCCGAGTGGATGGCCGCGATCCAGTGGCTCAAGCGCACCGGGCAGATCAGCGACGACAAGCGCGAGGAGTTCATCCTCGCGTCAGACGTCCTGGGCCTGTCGATGCTCGTCGTCCAGATGAACCACCGTCTCGACAAGGGCGCCACCCCCGCGACGGTGCTGGGCCCCTTCCACATCGAGGGCTCGCCCGAGCTGGAGTACGGCGCCGACATGTCCGAGGGCCTGGCCGGAACCCCGCTCTTCGTGACCGGCACGGTCCGCGACCTCGACGGCAAGGCCGTCGGTGACGCCGTGCTCGACGTGTGGCAGGCCGACACGGACGGCGCGTACGAGGCGCAGCTGGACGATGTAGTGGGGGCCGACGAGGCGCGGCTGCGCGCGAAGTACTCGTCGAAGTCGGACGGGACCTACTGCGTCCGGACGATCGCTCCGCTCGGCTACAGCATCCCGATGGACGGCCCGGTCGGCGAGCTGATCTCACAGACCGCCATCAGCCACTTCCGCCCGGCGCACGTCCACTTCCTGCTCAACGTCCCCGGCTACGAGCCGCTGATCACCCACCTGTTCCAGAAGGGCGCGGAGTACCTCGACAGCGACGTCGTGTTCGGCACCAAGGCGGAGCTGGTGGTCGAGTTCGAGCACCGCGAGCCGGGCCCGACCCCGGACGGCGGCACGTCGGAGGTGCCGTGGCTGCTGGCGGTGTACGACTTCGTGCTGCAGCCGGAGCCGGCGACGGGTGCCTGAGCGACCGGCGTATTGACCGGCCTTTACCGTGCTGGTTGGCTGATCATCTCGCCGGGGTCGCCGGCGCGATCCGGGAGGGGCGCCATGGGCGGAGTCCGATCAGCTGCCCGATCAGCTGCTGTCCTACTCATCGCGGCAGGTGCCTTTCTCCTGGCCGGCTGCGCCCCGGCCACGCCGAGCGGGACCACTCCGGCGTCGACCTCGCCCGGCACCGTGACGGTGACCGCCTCGCCCACCGCGGCCCCGGCCACGAGCACCGAGACCGTGGTCACCAGCTTCTCGGTGATCCCGGACGTCACCTGCTCCGGCACGACGTCGGCGGTGCCGATGGCGTGGTCGACGCGCAACGCGCAGTCGGTGGAGTTCCAGGTCGACGGGGCGCCGGTCACGGCCGGGGCCGGCTACGCGGTCAGCGGCACCGGGAACGTCCTCGTGCCCTGCGACGGCAAGGAGCACGAGGTCGCCCTCGTCGCCGCGGGAACGAGCGGGCGGGCGTCGGTGTCGCGCCAGGTCAACACCTTCAACGCGCCGCCGCCGGTGGGCGCGCCGTTGATCACGCGGTTCAGCATGCTCGAAGACGTGACCTGCCCGGGCGGCACCGCCGAGGTGGCGGCGGCCTGGGTGACGCAGAACGCGCAGGCGGTCAACTTCTCGGTCGACGGGCAGCCGCTGCCGGCCGCCGCCGGCTTCCCGACCACCGGCACGGGCAACATCGCCGTGCCCTGCGACGGCACCGACCACAAGATCACGTTGACGGCGACCGGCACCGGGCCGGCGGCGGCCTCGTCGCGGTCGGTGAACACCACGGTGTCGACGTCGCCGGCCACGCCGACGGCGCCGACCTCAGCGACCTCGCCGGCGTCGGTGACCGCGGTCCCCACTACGCGCTGAGTCAGCGCAGGAACTCGACCAGGAGTGTCGAGAGTTCGTCCGGGGCGTCCAGGGGGATCCAGTGTCCGGCGTCCGTGATCCGGTGGTACCGCCACGGTCCCGTCACGGACTGCTCCGAAGCGAGCATCTGCGCTTCGCCGCAGCCGACGTCGCCATCCGACCAGACACCCAGCACGGGGCAGGTGACCGGGGGGAGGGGCGGGCCCGGACGGCCGGCGACGGCGTGGGGCGTGATGTTGGCGCGGTAGTAGTTGAGCGCCGCGGTCAGGGCCCCCGGCCGGGAGAGGTCCGCGACGTAGCGCTCGATGTCCACTGCACCCCGGAGCCAACTGCGCAGGACGGCCCAGTCGTCGCGCGGCAGTTCCTCCTCGGCCACGCCGTCGAACAGGAACAGCAGGATGTACCACGACATCTCACGCTGCCGCATCTCCGCGAAGTAGGTCGCGGGACGCCCGACCGACAGGGCGGCGTAGCGCTGCACCCGCTGCGGCACCATCGTCGCCAGCGCCCAGCCGACACCCGCGCCCCAGTCGTGCCCGACGACGTCCGCCCGCTCGACGCCGAGCGTGTCGAGGATCCCGACCACGTCGCTCACCAGGGTCGGCATCGCGTACTCCGCGACGCCCTCGGGCCGGTCGCTCGCACCGAATCCGCGCAGGTCGGGCGCGATCACGCGGTGTCCGGCGTCGACGAGCGCCGGGATCTGGTGGCGCCACAACGCGGACGAGTCCGGGAATCCGTGCAGCAGCAGGACGGGTGGCCCGGAGCCCTCGTCGACGACGTGGAACGACAGGCCGTTGGCGGCGACGGGCATCGTGTGTCCTTCGGTTCAGCCCATCGCGAGGATGCGGGCGACATTCTCCGGCCCGAACGCCTCCGCGGGGACGTTGTCCGGTCCCAGCTGCGCCGCCATACGCGGGCCGCCCAGCACGGGATCGGTGCGGAAGGCCGCGTTGAACGCCTTCCGGCGGGCCGCTCCGGCCGGGGTGAAGGTGGCGACGAGTGCCGTCTGGACCTCGGCCGCGACCCGCAACCGCCGCATCCGCTCGCGCCGCTCCTGCACGTAGTGGGCGAAGGCCTCGACCGCGCGGTCCGGGCCGGCCCGGACGACGTCGGCCACCATCCGCACGTCGCGCAGCGCGATCGACAGGCCCTGCCCGATGATCGGGTCGTTCCAGCCCGCGGCGTCGCCGACCAGCACCACACCGGGCGCGCACGGGCCGTCGGTCCAGGTGTCGTTCATCGGGTAGAACGCGCACGGGCCGGCCGGGCGGGCCGCCCGGAAGATCTCCGTGTCGGGCAGGCAGCGGCGGAGCCGGAACGCGTCGAGGAACGTCGCCTGCCGGTCCGCCCCGGCGAACCGGCCGCGCTGCGTGATGTCGTGCAGCAGGTAGAGGCGGACTCGGCCGTGTGCCCGGGGGAACACAAGGTGGTAGAGGTCGTCCTCGGTGCCCAGCGACATCTGGTCCGCGGGCCACCCGTCGAGGCCGTCAACGAGCATGCCGCCGGCCATGGTGCGAGGCCTCGTCTCGTGCAGGGTGAGCCCGAGTTGGCGGCGCACGCTAGAGGTACGTCCGTCGGCGCCGACCACGAGCCCGGCGGACACGGTCGTCACCAGGTCGTCGAGCTCGTACCGCAGCGTTGCCGGCGTCCCGGGGACGACCTCGATGTCGCCGACCCCGCGCAGCACGGTCGCCCCGGCCTCGGCGGCAGCGCGGGCCAGCGCCTCGCACGCCTGCGGATGCCCGACGTCCAGGGGCCCGGGAATCCCGGGCAGCAGACGGTCCAGCGGGACCGCGTTCGCCTCGGCGGTCGACGGGTCGATCACCTCGTCGTACATCACGGCGCGCGTGACGTAGTGCCCGCCGGCATCGAGGAACGGCTTCTCGAGGTCGAGTGCGAGCATCTCCGCCACGCCCCAACAGACGAGGATCTCCCCGCGGACCTTGTCGCGGTAGCTCGTCTGGCGTTCCAGGAGGAGTACCTCGTAGCCGTCGCGAGCCAGCACGGTGGCGAGCGCCGCCCCGGCGATCCCTCCTCCCACGATGGCGACGTCCACGGTGACATCGGCGCGCTTGTCCACAGAAGCCCTCCCTCGTCGTCGTCCGACAGGGTCGCGCCGAGGCCGGGCCGGGCACATCGGGGAGAACTACGTATCTATGTCGGATTCCTGCGGGGCGCGCACGCGATGATCTCCTTGACGAGCGCCACCGCCGTCCGCGCGTTCGCCCCCTCGGTGGGCCGGGTCGCGCTGGCGTACAGGCCTTCGACGACCAGCCAGATCCGCTCCGCCACCCCGACGGCGTCGGTCACTCCGAGGTGGTCGACGAGGGCCGCCACCGCGGCGCGGGAGTCGCGCAGGTAGCTCCGGGCGACCCGGCTCGCGGCGTCGTCGGCGTCCGGGAACTCCACGAGGTAGTTGCGCATGGCGCAGCCGCGGAAGCCTGGCGCGGCGGCCCGCCGGGCCACCTCGGCGGTCAGGGCGACGAGCTGGGCCGCCGGGTCGCCGTCGTGGCCGCGCAGCACCGCGTCCGCGGTCGCCTCGCGACGGGCCCGGAACCGCTCGAGGTAGGCCGCGACCAGGGCGACCTTGCTCGGGAACTGTGCGTAGAGCAGGTTCTTTCCGCATCCGGCCGCCTCGACGACCTCGTTCATCCCGACCGCGCGCACACCGCGCGCGTAGAACAGCGAGCCCGCGGCGTCGAGGATGCGTTCGCGGGCACCGGTCGTCGGTCTCCGGGGCACGGCCATCACCTCCTGCTGCGGCCCGTCGGGTGTGGCCAACGTATCGGAACGGTCGGTCCGAAACCATTGACCCGTGGAGGCACGCCTGGGCACGATCGGGGTACCCGAGTGCATCGGTGCAACGAAGGAGTGGTGTGACATGGGTTTCGGCACGAGTGACGTGGACATCGTGATCTCCACCCCGCTGCGTACGGCGATCGGGACGTTCGGCGGTTCGCTGAAGGACGTGCTGGCGGCCGATCTCGGCGCCACGGTGGGCAAGGCGGTCCTCGAGCGCTCGGGGATCGACCCCGAGCGGGTCGACCAGGTGATCGTCGGCAACGTCCTGTCGGCGGGGCAGGGCATGAACCCGGGTCGACAGGTAGGGGTGAAGAGCGGTGTGCCGGTCGCGGCGCCCGGCATCACGCTGAACCGGATGTGTGGCTCGGGGCTGCAGGCGCTCGTCAACGCCGGGCAGGAGATCGCGCTCGGTGAGGCGGACGTGGTGCTCGCCGGCGGCATCGAGAACATGGACCAGGCGCCGTTCCTCATGCCCAAGGGCCGCTACGGCTACCGGATGGGGATGCCGGACGCGAAGATTCTCGACCACATGGTCTACGACGGCCTGTGGGACGTGTTCAACGACTACCACATGGGCCTGACCGCCGAGAACGTCGCCGAGCGCTACGGCATCACCCGCGAGGACTGCGACGCCTACGCCGCGCGCAGCCACCAGCTCGCGGCGAAGGCGCACGACGAGGAGGTCTTCTCCGGCCAGGTCGTGCCGGTGCAGATCAAGTCGAAGAAGCAGACCGTCGACTTCACAACCGACGAGCACGTGAGGGCCGACGCGACGGCGGAGGGGCTGGGCCGGCTGCGTCCGGTGTTCAAGAAGGACGGCCTGGTCACCGCGGGGAACGCCAGCGGCGTCAACGACGGTGCGGCGCTGATGCTGGTGGCCAGCAAGGCGAAGGCCGAGGAGCTCGGGCTGCCGGTGGCCGGGCGGCTCGTGTCGGCGGCCGTGAGTGGTGTGGACCCGGCGTACATGGGGATCGGCATGGTCCCGGCGTCGCTCAAGGCCCTGGAGAAGGCCGGGCTGACCATCGAGGACATCGACGTGGTCGAGGCCAACGAGGCGTTCGCGTCGGTCGCCCTCGCGGTGCAGCGCGAGCTGAAGGTGCCCGACGAGAAGATGAACCCGGTCGGCGGAGCCGTCGCGCTGGGCCACCCGATCGGCGCGACCGGCGCGGTCCTGACGGTCAAGACCCTGCACGAGCTGGAGCGTCGGCAGGCCCGCTACGGGCTCGTGACCCTCTGCATCGGCGGGGGCATGGGCATCGCCGCGGTGGTGGAGCGGGTCTCGTAACCACCCTCCTGACCACACCGGGCCGTCGTTCACCCCACCGGATGCTACCGGTGGGGTGAACGCCGGTGAGCGCGACGTCCCGGCGACCGCGGCCGCCGACCGGGAGCTCTTCCTCGCCGGGCTGGAACGCGCGGTGCAGCCCCTCGACGATCCCGCCGCGATCATGGCCACGGTGGCCCACCTGGTCGGCGAGCGGCTCGCCTGCGACCGGTGCGCCTACGCCGAGGCCGAGGCCGACGAGAACCACTTCACGATGACCGGCAGCTACGCCCGCGGCCTCCCCCCGCTCACCGGGCGGATGGCGATGTCGGACTTCAGCGCCGAGACCCTGCGGTGCATGCGGGCGGGCGAGCCGTACGTCGTCGCGGACGCCTTCCACGACGAGCGCGTACTACCCGACCAGCGGGAGATCTACCGCCACACCGGGATCACCGCCGTGGTCTGTGTGCCCCTGCACAAGGCAGGCCGGTTCGTCGCCGCGATGGCGGTGCACCACGCGACGCCGCGGAGGTGGACGGACGCCGAGATCGCGCTGCTGCTCACGGTGGTCAACCGCTGCTGGGAGTCGCTCCAGCGCGTGCATGCCCTCAACGCGCTGCGGGAGAACGAGGAGCGCTACCGGCTGCTGGTCGAGCGGGCCAGCGACGGCATCTGGCTCACCGACGACGACGGCCGCGTCCTCACCGCGAACCCGGCGGCCCGCGACATGCTTGGGTACTCCGGCGATGGCGACCTCGACCTACGCATCGGCGACATCGTCCACCCGGCGGAGCTGCCCCGGCTGGCGGCGCTGTGGGCGGCACTGCGCGCGGGGGGTTCGCGGACCGAGGTGTGGGACCTGCGCCGGCGCGACGGCAGTTGGGTGGCGCTCGAACTCAGCATGCGCTCCGCCGGGCCCGGTCGGATGCAGGCCATCGGCCGCGACATCACCGCGCGCCGCCGCGCCGAGGCCGAGCGCGAGGAGCTGCTGGAACGTGAGCGGCGGGCCAACCACCGGCTGCGGCTGCTGCAGGACGCCACCGCGGCGCTGTCGGCGGCCGCGACGCCTGCGCAGGTCGGCGCGATCATGGTCGCGCAGCTGCGGCAGCTGCTCGACGTGGAGTCGGTCGCGGCGTGGGAGCTGCGCGACGGTGCGCTGGTCGGTCTAGGGCTGGAGAACTGGCCGAAGGGAACACAGGAACGCTGGCAGCACATGCCGCTCGATGCCGGCAACCCCGCGACGGACGCCGTGTGCCGCGGGGAGCAGGTGTGGCTCGCCGACGACGCCGACTGGGGCGACCGGTACCCGGCACAGCAGAACTCGTTGGAGGAGCACGGCTACACCGGCCTCGCGTGCCTGCCGCTCATGGTGGCCGGGACCTGTCTCGGGGTCGCGGTCGCGACCTTCACCGCGTCGCGCACGCCCGGAGCGGCGGAGCGCGCGACCGCAACGACCCTCGCCGACCAGTGCGCCCAGGCCCTGCACCGTGCGGGGCTGCTCGCCGTGGAGCGCCGGGCCCGTCGCTCGGCCGAGGAGTTCGGCCGTCTCGTCGCCAGGCTCTCGGGCGCGACCCGCCCGGACGACGTCGTCGACCTCGTCCTCGGGCGGGCCGAGACCCTTGGCGCGGCCGGTGCCGTGGTCGTCCTGCACCAGGGTGGCCGGTTGGAGCTCGTCGGGGCCCGGGGTACGTACGGCGCGTTGCCGTCGGCGGCCGCCGACGACCATCCGCTCGCGCGGGCCGTCCGGACGTGCGAGCCGGCGTGGACGCCCGGGGCCGGCGACCCGGTCGTCGTGCCGTTGCCGTTGTCGGACCGGGCGATCGGCGCCGTCGGCATGTGGTTCCCCGACGGCCTGCCCGACCTGGGCGACGACGGGTACGCGGCGATGCTCACCGCCGCGAGCCAGTGCGCGCAGGCACTTGACCGGGCCCGGCTGCACCAGGCCGAGCACGAGGTCGCGGACGTCCTGCAGCGCAGCCTGCTCCCCGCGCGGCTGCCGCCGCTGGCCCGGCTCGCGGGCGCGGCCCGGTACACACCGGCGGCGGAGCACGCGCTGTCCGGCGGCGACTGGTACGACATGCTGCAGGTCGGCGAGACGGTCGTCGCGCTGGTCGTGGGCGATGTCGTCGGGCACGGGCCGCCCGCCGCGGCCGTGATGGGCCAGCTGCGCGCCGTGCTGGCGGCGCAGCTGCTCGACGGGTGCCAGCCCGCGCTCGCGCTCGAGCGGCTGGACCGGTTCGCCACCCGCGTGGCCGGCTCCGCGGGCAGCACCTGCGCGTGCCTGCTCTACGACTGGTCCACCGGAGCGTTGCGCTGGGCCCTCGCCGGGCATCCGCCGGTGCTGCTGCTCGACGACTCGGGCACCCGCTTCGTGGGCGGGCCCGACTCCGGCGGCACCGGGGCCGTCCTCGGCGTGCGCGGCCGGCTGCCCTACGTCGAGGGCAGCACCGAGGTCGCGCCGGGCTCGTCGATCGTGCTCTACACCGACGGCCTGGTGGAGCGCCGCGACGAGCTCCTCGACGCGGGCCTGGACCGGCTGGCGGCGGCCGCCCGTGGCCTGGCGGAGCTGGGCCCTGCCGCACTGGTGGCGGCGCTGGCCGACGCGACGCTCGGCGATGCGGGGCCGGCCGACGACGTCGCGCTGCTCGTGGTGCGCGCGATCCCGGCACCGCTGGCGGGCCGGCTGCCCGCCCGCGGCGAGAGCATGCGGGTCCTGCGTCGCGCGGTCGCCGTCTGGGAGGCCGCCGCGGGCCTGCCCGCGGAGCTCGCCGAGGACCTGGAGCTGGCCCTCGGCGAGGCGGCGGCGAACGCGGCGGAGCACGCCTACCCGGAAGGCGAAGACGGGGAGTTCGAGTACACCGTCGAGCGGTGCGCGGACGGCGACATCGCCGTGTCCGTGCGCGACCACGGCGCCTGGCGTCCGGTGCCCGACGACAACGGCCACCGCGGCCACGGGCTCCGCGTCATCGATGCCCTCGTCGAGGACCTCGAGATCGGCCGAGGTCCGGACGGGACTCTCGTGCGGTTCCGGCTGCCGGCACCCGGCGTGGACGTGCTGCCCGTCCCGGCGGCTCGTTGGGGTGCGACACGAACTGCGGAGCATCCGGCGGCGGTGCGGACCGAGGGCGGCCGGCTCGTCGTCACCGGCGACGTCGACCTCGCGGGCCGCGAGGCGATCGGTCCGGCGCTGTTGGCCGCGGCGGGCGCGCCCGTGCCGTGCGTCGTCGACCTGACCGGCGTGCGCTACCTGAGCAGCGCCGGGGTGGCGTTGCTCGCCGAGGCGGCGGCGCTGGCGGGTCCGGCGCTGTCGATCGTCGTGGCGCCGGGGTCGGCGCCGGCGCGGGTGTGCGCGCTGACCGGCCTGGCGGGGGTGGTGCCTGCGGACGACCCGTCGTCGTCCCCGACGAGCGGCACTCTCGTCGGATAGATTCCGACGAACGGCCCACTCGTCCGGGGCGGAATCGGTCAAGTCGCGCGCGTTTCGGTGAGCGGAACGGTGTGCTTCCGCAGGTGGTGCGGCGCCCGTCACTCTCGACCGCATGAGCATCGCCGCCATCGTCGGGCCCGGGAACATCGGCACCGACCTGCTCGCCAAGCTCGAGCAGAGCAGCGCCATCGACGTCGCGTACATGGTGGGGGTCGTGGAGTCCGAGGGGCTGGCGCGAGCCCGCCGCGGCGGGATCACCGCGTCCGCCGAGGGCGTCGACTGGCTGCTGCGCCAGGACCCACTTCCCGACATCGTCTTCGAGGCCACCTCCGCCGCCGCGCACCGGGCCAACGCCCCGCGGTACGCCGAGGCCGGCGTCCGGGCCGTCGACCTCACGCCCGCGCACCTCGGACCGATGGTCTGCCCGCCGGTCAACGGCGCGGCGCACCTCGACGACCTCAACGTTTCCATGATCACCTGCGGGGGGCAGGCGACGATCCCGATCGTGCACGCGGTCTCGCGCGTGACGCCGGTGCCCTACGCGGAGATCGTCGCCTCGATCGCGTCGCGCTCCGCCGGCCCCGGTACCCGCGCCAACATCGACGAGTTCACCCACACCACGGGGAAGGCCGTCGCCGAGGTCGGCGGCGCCGACCGGGGGAAGGCGATCATCGTCCTCAACCCCGTCGACCCGCCGATGATCATGCGGGACACGGTGTTCTGCGCGATCGGCCCCGACGCCGACCACGACAGGATCCGGGCGTCGGTGTACGAGATGGTCGACGCCGTCCGCGAGTACGTCCCGGGCTACGCGATGCGGGCCGAACCGCAGTTCGACGACCCGAACGACGACTGGGGCGGCCCAGCCGGAATCCCGTGGGCCCGCGTCGGCGTGTTCCTCGAGGTCAAGGGCAACGGCGACTTCCTGCCGCCGTACGCCGGGAACCTCGACATCATGACGGCCGCCGCCGCCCGCGTGGGTGAGCTGATGGCCCTGCACACGGAAGGGGCACGCGCATGAGCCGGCCGCAGCTCACCCGTCCTGGATTGAACTGGGACGTCCGCATCACCGACACCACCCTGCGCGACGGCAGCCACGCCATGGCGCACCGGTTCACCGAGGACCAGGTGCGTGACACCGTCCGCGCGCTCGACGCCGCCGGCGTCGAGGTCATCGAGGTCGCGCACGGCGACGGGATCGGCGGCTCGTCGTTCACCTACGGCTTCTCCCGCACCGACGAGATGACGCTGATCGCCGCCGCCGCCGAGGAGGCGAAGCGGGCCAAGATCGCGGTGCTCCTGGTGCCCGGCATCGGCACCGCCGACGACCTGCGCCGCGCGCACGACGCGGGTGCGACGATGGTCCGCGTCGCCACCCACTGCACCGAGGCCGACGTCTCGCCGCAGCACTTCGCCGTCGCCCGCGAGCTGGGCATGGAGACCGCGGGCTTCCTCATGATGAGCCACCGGACCACGCCCGAGGAGCTGGCTCGGCAGGCCCGGATCATGGTCGACGCGGGGTGCCAGTGCCCGTACGTCACCGACTCCGCCGGGGCGCTCCTCATGCACGAGGCCCGGGCGCGGTTCGAGGCGCTGGTCGCCGAGGTCGGCTCGGACGACACTGCCGAGGCGTGGGTCGGCTACCACGGCCACCAGAACATGAGCCTGGGCATCGCGAACTCGGTGATCGCGTACGAGTCCGGGGTGCGGTGCATCGACGGCTCGCTGTGCGCGCTGGGCGCCGGCTCGGGCAATTCGCCGACCGAGGTGCTGGGTGCGGTGTTCGACCGGATGGGCATCTCGACGGGCGTCGACGTGCTCGGCCTGCTCACCGCCGCCGAGGAGGTCGTGCGGCCCTACCTGCAGCGCTGGCCGAAGATGGACCGCAACGCGATCGTGCAGGGCTGGGCCGGGGTGTACTCGAGCTTCCTGCTGCACGCCGAGCGCGCGGCCGACCGCTACAAGGTTCCCGCCCACGAGATCCTCGCCCGCTGCGGCGAGCGCGGTCTGGTCGGCGGCCAGGAAGACATGATCATCGACGTCGCCCTCGAGCTGGCGGCCGAGCGCACGGCGAGCTGACCCGCGGGCGGAGATCCACGTCTCCCGCACCGATTCAGCACGGCGCTCGGCCGTCACACTGATCCGACCTGCACGAACCGGTCCGACGATCCCGGCCGGCCACCCCAGACCCTTGCGCGCCTCCGCCGCGCGGAGCGAGGAGCGACCCCGATGACTACGACGGACCCAGCGCAGACCACGAAGTACGTCTTCGACTTCTCCGAGGGGGACAAGGACCAGAAGGACCTGCTCGGCGGGAAGGGCGCGAACCTGGCCGAGATGGTGAGGCTCGGGCTGCCGGTGCCGCCCGGCTTCACGATCTCGACCGGGGCGTGCCGGGCGTACCTGGAGGCGGGGACGGTCCCTGCCGGGTTGGACGACCAGGTCGCCGCCCACCTCGCGACCCTGGAGGAGACCCGGGGGAAGAAGCTGGGCGACCCCGACGACCCGCTGCTGGTGTCGGTGCGCTCCGGAGCGAAGTTCTCGATGCCCGGGATGATGGAGACGGTCCTGAACATCGGGCTGAACGACGCGTCGGTGCACGGCCTGGCGGCGCAGTCGGACAACCCGCGGTTCGCGTGGGACTCCTACCGGCGGCTGATCCAGATGTTCGGCAAGACCGTGCAGCACATCGACGGCGAGCGGTTCGAGCACGCGTTGGAGGAGCTGAAGGAGCGCAAGGGCGTCCACGGCGACCTGGATCTGGACGCCGCCGACCTCGAGGAGCTGGTGGGAGCGTTCCGGGAGATCGTGCGCGAGCACACCGGCAGCGACTTCCCGCAGGACCCGCGGGAGCAGCTGGCAGCGGCCATCGACGCGGTGTTCTCGTCGTGGAACTCCGACCGCGCGGTGCTCTACCGGCGCCAGGAGCGGATCCCGAACGAGCTGGGCACCGCGGTGAACGTGGTGGCGATGGTCTTCGGCAACACGGGGCCCGACTCCGGCACCGGGGTGTGCTTCACCCGCGACCCCGCCACCGGCGCGCAGGGCGTGTACGGCGACTACCTGCAGAACGCCCAGGGTGAGGACGTGGTGGCGGGGATCCGCAACACGGTGCCGCTGGCGCAGCTCGAGGAGATCGACAAGGTCTCCTACGACGAGCTGCTGCGGATCATGGCCCTGCTGGAGGGGCACTACCGCGACCTGTGCGACATCGAGTTCACCATCGAGCGCGGCACGCTCTGGATGCTGCAGACGCGGGTGGGCAAGCGGACCGCGGCGGCGGCGTTCCGGATCGCGACCCAGCTGGTGGACGAGGGGCTGATCGACGCCGACGAGGCGGTGCGGCGCGTCTCGGGCGCCCAACTGGTGCAGCTGATGTTCCCCCGGTTCGACACCTCGCCGGGGTCGGCGGGGGAGAAGGCGCAGGTGCTCGGCCGCGGCATGTCGGCCTCGCCGGGCGCGGCCGTGGGCAAGGCGGTGTTCGACTCCTACACGGCGGTGAAGTGGAGCCGCTCCGGGGAGAAGGTCATCCTCGTGCGGCGCGAGACCAACCCGGACGACCTGAACGGGATGATCGCCGCCGAGGGCATCCTCACCTCGCGCGGGGGCAAGACCAGCCACGCGGCGGTCGTCGCCCGGGGGATGGGCAAGACCTGCGTGTGCGGTGCGGAGGAGCTGAACGTCGACACCAAGCGGCGCCGGTTGACCGCCCCGGACGGCACGGTGATCGACGAGGGCGACGTGATCTCGGTCGACGGGTCGAGCGGGCTGGTGTACGCGGGCGAGGTGCCGGTGATGGCGCCGCCGGTGGTCGAGTACTTCGAGGGCGCGCTGGACGCCGACGCCGCGGAGGCCGACGACCTCGTCCGGGCCGTGGACCGGGTGATGGCCCGCGCCGACGAGGTACGGCGGCTGCGGGTGCGGGCGAACGCCGACACGGTGGCGGACGCCGAGCGGGCGCGCCGGTTCGGCGGCGAGGGCATCGGGCTGTGCCGCACCGAGCACATGTTCCTGGGGGAGCGGCGTCAGCACGTCGAGCGGCTGATCCTGGCCGAGGACGACGAGGCGCGCG
This sequence comes from Pseudonocardia charpentierae, assembly GCF_031845345.1. Classification (NCBI taxonomy): domain Bacteria; kingdom Bacillati; phylum Actinomycetota; class Actinomycetes; order Pseudonocardiales; family Pseudonocardiaceae; genus Pseudonocardia; species Pseudonocardia charpentierae. The sequence continues at coordinate 331,546 of NZ_JAVREJ010000003.1, forward strand.
CCCAGGCGCTCGACGCCCTGCTTCCGTTGCAGCGCTGGGACTTCCTGCAGATCCTGACGGCGATGGACGGGCTGCCGACCACGATCCGGCTGCTGGACCCGCCGCTGCACGAGTTCCTGCCGAACATCACCGAGCTGTCGGTGCGGGTGGCGCTGGCGGAGTCGCGGGGCGAGGCCAACGAGAACGACCTGCGGCTGATGCAGGCCGTGCACTCGCTGCACGAGCAGAACCCGATGCTCGGCCTGCGCGGCGTCCGGTTGGGGCTGGTCGTCCCGGGTCTGTTCGACCTGCAGGTCCGGGCGATCGCCGAGGCCACCGCCCAGCTGATCAAGATGGGCCGCGACCCGCAGCCGGAGATCATGATCCCGCTCGTCGGGTCCGTGCAGGAGCTGGAGATCATCCGCGCGGACAGCCTGAAGGTCCTCGCCGAGGTCGCCGAGCAGACCGGGGTCGATTTCCCGGCCCTGATCGGGACGATGATCGAGCTGCCGCGTGCGGCGATGACCGCCGGGCAGATCGCCGAGGCCGCCGAGTTCTTCTCCTTCGGCACCAACGACCTCACCCAGACCACGTGGGGGTTCTCCCGTGACGACGTGGAGGCCGCGTTCTTCTCCACCTACCTGGAGATGGGCATCTTCGGGGTCTCGCCGTTCGAGACCCTGGACGTCGAGGGCGTCGGTGAGCTGGTCAAGATCGGCACCGAACGCGGGCGGGCCACGCGGCCGGACCTCAAGGTCGGGGTCTGCGGCGAACACGGCGGCGACCCGGACTCGGTGCACTTCTTCCACAAGGTCGGCCTGGACTACGTGTCGTGCTCGCCCTTCCGCATCCCGGTCGCCCGGCTCGAAGCGGGCCGCGTGGCTCTGGTGGATCAGTTGGCTGAAGGCGGGGCGGGTGCCGACAGCCGCTGATCCGGACGGGCCCCGGAACGTTCTGCCGCAGAGCGTCGTCGGGAGGGTGCTCACCCTCCTGACAGCGTTCCGGCCCGGCGACGCCGAGCTGACGCTCGCCGAGCTGCACCGCCGCACCGGGATCGCGAAGCCCACGGCCCACCGCCTGCTCGCCGAGCTCGACGGGTGGGACGTGATCGAGCGGACGCCGACCGGCATCCGGCTGGGGATGCGGCTGTTCGAGCTCGGGCAGCTCGTGCCCCGCCAACGCGGACTGCTCGAGGCGGCGGCACCGTTCCTCACCGACCTGTTCGAGGCCACCCACGAGACCGTGCACCTCGCGGTGCCCGACGGCGTCGAGGTGGTCTACGTGCAGAAGCTCGACGGGCGCCGGGGCCCGCGCGTCCCGTCGCGGGTCGGCGGGCGGATGCCGATGCACTGCACCGGCGTGGGCAAGGCGCTGCTCGCGTTCGGACCGTCGGAGCGGCTCGCCGCGGTGCTCGACGCCGGGCTGACCCGGATCGCCCCGCGCACGATCATCACGCCGGGCCGGCTGAACGCCGAACTGGTGGCGATCCGCGAGTCGGGCGTGGCGCTGGAGCGGGAGGAGTCGGGCGCCGGGGTCACCTGTGTCGCGGCGCCGGTGCTGGACGTCGACGGGGCGGCGGTGGCCGCCATCTCCATCACGGGCTGGGTCAACCGGCTCGACCCGGACCGGCTGGCGCCGGCGGTGCGGACCGCGGCGCTGGGGGTGTCGCGGGTGCTGCGCGGGCGGCGTGACTGACGGGCGCGACCGACCGCCACGGCGCTAGTGTTCCCGTGCGCCGGACGCATGGAGGTGGGGCATGACGGCATCGATCGACGTCCGCCGCGCGGCCGACCGTTTCGCCACCCGCATCCCGTGGCTGGACTCGCACCACTCGTTCTCGTTCGGCGGCCACTACGACCCCGACAACACCCACCACGGGCTGCTGCTGGTGAACAACGACGACGTCGTGGCGCCCGGCACCGGGTTCGACACGCACCCGCACCGCGACATGGAGATCGTCACCTGGGTGCTGCGCGGGTCGCTGGTGCACCAGGACTCCACCGGCCACGCCGGCGTCATCTATCCGGGCCTGGCGCAGCGGATGAGCGCGGGCACCGGGATCCTGCACTCCGAGAAGAACGATTCGTGGCGATTGCAGGGCGGATCCGATGCTGCACGGCACACCGACCCCGTGCACTTCGTGCAGATGTGGGTGGTGCCCGACGAAGCCGGGATCGAGCCCGGCTACGCCCAGCGCGAGGTCGACGCCGACCTCCTGGCGGGCGGGCTCGTGCCCGTCGCCTCGGGCATGGCCCGGCACGGCGACAGCGCCGTCCGGATCAAGAACCGGCACGCGACGCTGCACGCGGCGCGGCTCGAACCCGGGCAGTCGGTGACACTGCCCGAGGCGCCGTTCCTGCACCTGTTCGTCGCGCGGGGCGAGGTGACCCTGGAGGGCGCAGGTGCACTGAGCCGGGGCGACGCGGTCCGGTTCACCGCGACCGGCGGCCAGCGCGTCACCGCCAGTAACCGATCCGACCACGACGCGTCCACCCCGCACTCCGTGCGGGTCGGCCGCCCCGCGCCGGATCCCAAGGCCGAGATCCTGGTCTGGGAGATGCACGCGACCCTCGCGGCCGCGTGAGAGAGGAGCGTCGACGATGACCACTGAAGAGGACGCCTACACCCGTCCCGACAAGGCGTCGCTGATCAGCGAGGAGCAGCGGCAGGCCCTCACGACCGCGCGCGACCGGATCCGGGCGGAGTACCTGTTCTCCCGAGAGCACCGCCCACCGACCACCGGGCGCGGCGTCCACCACGTCGCCCTGATCTCGCGGGACGTCGAGACGACGGTGGAGTGGTACCAGAACGTCGCCGGGTTCCCGGTGACGGTGCTGTTCGAGAACCGCGACCTGGCGGGGTCGACCCACTTCTTCTTCGACGTCGGGAACGGCAACTGCCTGGCGTTCTTCGACCTGCCGGGCGTCGAGCCCGGGCCGTACGCGGAGGTACTGGGCGGGCTGCACCACCTGGCCATCTCGGTGCCCGAGCAGCAGTGGCACGAGATCCGGGGCAGGCTGGACGAGCGGAAGATCGAGTACGTGATCCACTCCGGCTCGTCGATCTACACGACGGATCCCGACGGGGCCCGCATCGAGTTCCTCTACGACGAGCTCGGCGAGATGTACGGCAAGCCGACGACGTAGTGCCCGAGGTCTCGTTCTGGTGGGACGGCGTCGACCGCGATGCGGCGCGCCCGCCACTGCTGGGTCCGACGTCCGCGGACGTCTGCATCGTCGGGGCGGGCTACACCGGGCTCTGGACGGCCTACTACCTCGCCCGCGCGGCGCCGCAGTGGCGCGTCGTGGTGGTCGAGCAGCGGTTCGCCGGCTACGGCGCCTCGGGGCGCAACGGCGGCTGGCTGACCAACTCGATCACCGGCGGTCGCGACCGGTACGTGCGCAGCCACGGCGCCGACGCCGCCCGCCGCCTGCAACTGGCTCTGAACGACACCGTCGACGAGGTGCTCAGGGTGGCCGCGGCGGAGGGCATCGACGCGGACGTCGCCCGGGGCGGTGAGCTGACCGTGGCGACCAACGCCGCCCAGTGGGAGCGCCTGGCGGCGGCGGTCGTGGCGGAGCAGCGCTGGGGCGACACGGACGTCGAGCTCCTCGACGCCGACCGGGCCCGTTCCCGTGTCGCGGTGCCCGGGCTGCGTGGCGCCGCCTGGCAACCGCACGCGGCCCGGGTCCAACCGGCGCGTCTCGTGGCCGGGCTCGCCCGGGCCGTGGAGGCCCGGGGGGTGCAGATCCTCGAGGACACCAGGGTGACCGCGCTCACGCCCGGCCTCGTCGAGACCGACCGCGGCACCGTGACCGCGAAGTTCGTCGTGCGGGCGACGGAGGGGTTCACCGCGCGGCTGCCCGGGGAGCGGCGGACGTGGCTCCCGATGAACTCGTCCCTGGTCGTCACCGCGCCGCTGCCCGCGGCGGCGTGGGCGGAGATCGGCTGGGCGGGCCGGGAGGTGCTCGGTGACGCCGCGCACGCCTACGTCTACGCCCAGCGCACCGCCGACGACCGGATCGCCCTCGGCGGGCGCGGCGTGCCGTACCGGTTCGGCTCCCGGCTCGACCACCACGGCGCAACGCCGGCAGCCACCGTGTCCGCGCTGAATGCGGCGCTGCGGCGGCTGTTCCCGGCCGCCGGCGACGTCGAGGTCGAACGGGCCTGCTCCGGGGTGCTCGGGGTGCCGCGCGACTGGACGGCGACCGTCGGGCTCGACCCCGCGACGGGCCTCGCGTGGGCAGGCGGATACGTCGGTACCGGTGTGGCGGCGGCGAACCTGGCGGGCCGCACGCTCACCGACCTGATCCTCTACCGGTCGACGGAACTGACCGCGCTGCCGTGGGTCGGCCACCGGGTGCGGCGCTGGGAGCCCGAACCGTTGCGCTGGCTGGGGGTGCGCGGGCTGTACACGGCCTACCGGGCGGCGGACCGGGCCGAGCAGCGCGGCCGGCCGACGACGTCGCCGCTGGCCCGGATCGCGGACGCGGTGTCCGGTCGGCACTGACGCGCGGGCTCTGCCAGAGTGCCCGGTCATGACCATCTCTCTGGAGCAGGCCCAGACCGTCGTCGCCGCCGCGCTGGCCCACGGCACGGAACAGGGCTTCAACCCGCTGACCGTCGCTGTGCTCGACCCGGGCGGCGCCGTCGTCGCGCTGGCCCGGCAGGACGGCTCGGGCAATCTCCGCCCGGACCTCGCCGTCGCCAAGGCCTACGGCGTGCTGGCCCTCGGCATGACGAACCGCGCGATCGCCGCCCGCGCCGCCGACTCCCCGGAGTTCTTCACCTCGGTCGCGGCACTGGCCGGCGGGAAGATCCTCTCGGTGCCGGGTGGCGTGTTCGTCCGCGACTCCGCGGGCGCGCTGCTCGGGGCCGTCGGCGTCACGGGCGACGCGTCGCTGAACGACGAGGCGGCCGCGGTCGCCGGGATCCAGGCGGCCGGCCTCGTCCCCGTCACCGGCGCCGAGGGCTGAGCGCCCGCACGATCAGCTGAGCTGATCGTGCGGCAGGTATCCGGCGTCCACAGAGCGTGATAGCGCCCGCACGATCAGCCGGGTTGATCGTCGGGGGAGCGCGCCTCGGCGTCCACGGCGTCGAACGCCTTGCGCGCGGCGATCAGCACCGGGTCCCACACCGGGGAGAACGGCGGGGCGTACGAGAGGTCCAGCGAGAGCACCTCGTCGACGTCCATCTCGTTCCAGATCGCCGTCGCCAGCACGTCGATCCGCTTCGCGGCGTCCTCGCGCCCGACGATCTGGGCGCCGAGCAGCCGGCCCGTCCGCTGCTCGGCGATCAGCTTGAGCCGGATCTGCGCGGCGCCGGGAAAGTAGCCCGCCTTGGTCGTCGAGTCGACCACGGCCGTGACGAAGCGGTAGCCCGCCTCGTCGGCCTCCCTCTCCGACAGGCCGGTGCGCGCCACCTCGAGATCGCAGACCTTGGTGATGGCCGTGCCGATCACGCCGGGGAACGTGGCGTAGCCGCCGCCGAGGTTGATACCCGCGACCCGGCCCTGCTTGTTCGCGTGCGTGCCGAGCGCGACCACGACGCGCTGGCCCGAGAGGCGGTGGATCGACTCGACGCAGTCGCCCGCCGCCCACACCCCCTCGGCCTGGGTGCGCATCCGGTGGTCGACCGCGATGCCCCCGGACGGGCCGAGCGGGATCCCGGCCTCGCGGGCGAGCGCGACGTTCGGCCGCACGCCGAGTCCCAGCACGACCAGGTCCGCAGGCAGCCGCCTGCCGGACGCGGTGTGCACCGCCACCGCCTGGCCGTCCGCGCCGGTCTCGATCTCGGCGACCCCGTCGGACATGACGAGTTTGACCCCCATGTTGCGCACGGCGTCCGCGATGAACTCCCCGACGTCGGGGTCGAAGGTGCCCACGGGGGTGGCGGAACGGTCGACGACGGTGACGTCCAGGCCGCGCACCTGGCAGGCCTCGGCCACCTCCAGCCCGATGTAGCCGCCCCCGATGATCACGACATGCTGGACGTGGCCGCCGTCCAGCTCGGCGCGCAGTGCGGCGCCGTCGTCGAGGGTCTGCACGCCGTACACCCCGGCCGCGTCGATCCCCGGGACCGGCGGGCGTGCCGGGACGCTGCCCGTGGCGTAGACGAGGTCGTCGTAGGGCTCGTCGTACTCCCGGCCGCCGTCCAGGTCGCGCGCGCGGACCGTGCGCGCCGCCACGTCGATCGCGATCACCTCGGTGCGTGTGCGCATGTCGATCCCGTTGTCCCGGTGCTTCTCCGGCGTGCGGGAGACGAGCTTGTCCATGTCCTCGACCGCGCCGCTGATCCAGTAGGGGATCCCGCAGGCCGAGTACGAGGTGTACCGCCCGCGCTCGAACGCCACGATCGTCAGCTCGTCCGGGCCGCGGCGCTTGCGCGCCTGGCTCGCCGCGCTCATCCCTGCTGCGTCGCCCCCGATGACCACCAGCCGCTGCGCACCCATGGCCGGACGGTAGTGGCTGCGGCGCCCACCCCGCGCGGGGTGGCGGGTTCAGCGCGTGGTCATCCGTCCCAGCGGGGAGTCGCGGAGGTGGTCGAGCAGGTCTGCGGGGTCGTCGTAGACGGCGTCGGCGCCCGCGTCGGAGAGCTCACCGCCGCCGATGCCGCCGCACGTCAGCGCGATGCACGGGATGCCGGCCTTGCGCGCGGCCTCGACGTCCCACACGGTGTCGCCGACCGCCACCGTCCGCTCCGGGTCGAGGCCGTGGTCGCGCATCGCGGTGGTGAGCAGGTCGGGTTCGGGCTTGCCCTCGTCGACGTCCTCCGACGTCGTCGCCCCGGTGACGGCGTCCTCCGCGCCGATCGCGGGCTGCATCCAGTCGAGGTCGGCGGCCTTGCCGCTCGTCGCCAGGACGACGGCGAGGCCGCGTTCGGCGCATGCGCGCAGCAGGTCCGCCGTCCGTGGGTAGGGCTCGACGTTCTCCTGCAGGGGCTCGTAGCGGCGGCTGTGCGCCTCGACGGCGGCGTCGTCGTCCGTACCGACGAGGTGGCGGACGAGACCTTCGCTCGGGATGCCGATGGCGTGGTGGATGCGGTCCATCGCCACCGGGTCGTGCCCGGCGTCCCGGAACGCCTGCCACCACGCGAGCACGTGCAGGTAGTTCGTGTCGAGCAGAGTGCCGTCGACGTCGAACAGCACGCCGGGGCGCAGGTCGGGCATCGGGTCACCTTCCGTCGGGGTCCGGTCGGGCTTTCCCCGCGCAGCGTGCGTCACACCGTCGCGCGACGGGAAACCGGGGAGCAGGCGTACGCGTGGCATGGGGTGGGTCCGATGGATAGTGTGCGACCTGGTCCTCGCCCACAACGTCGTCCCGGGGACGACCGCAATTCTGTCGAAGGAGCGAGCGTGGCCGACCGCCCTCAGACCATCGCCTACCCGGCGCCCGATTCCAGCCCGCGCTCGCGCGACCTCGCGCCGCTGGCCCCGCACGTCATCGTGCTGTTCGGCGCCACCGGCGACCTGGCCAAGCGCAAGTTGATCCCCGGCATGGCCTACCTCGCGTCGTCCGACCTCGCACCGGAGATCCGGGTCGTCGGCACGGCGATGGAAGACCTGACCACCGACGAGTTCCGCGCGCTCGCCCGCCGGTCCGTCGAGAGCTTCGGCACGCACAAGGTGGACGACGCCGCGTGGCAGCAGTTCGCCGAGCGGCTGACCTACGTGCCGCAGGGCGCGGGACCGGAGGGACTGGCGTCGGCGGTGAAGGAGGCGGAGGCCCTGCAGGGCCCGACGTGCTGCCGCCTGCACTACCTGTCGGTGCCGCCGAAAGCGGCCGAGGCCGTGATCGCCATGCTGCGCGACTCGGACCTCGCCGACCACGCCCGGGTGGTGATGGAGAAGCCCTTCGGGCACGACCTCGCCAGCGCGGTGAAGCTCAACGACTTCGTGCACTCGGTCTTCGACGAGTCGCAGATCTTCCGGATCGACCACTTCCTCGGCAAGGAGGCGGCGCAGAACATCCTCGCGTTCCGCTTCGCGAACGGGCTGTTCGAGCCGATCTGGAACCGCAACTTCATCGACCACATCCAGATCGACATCCCGGAGACCCTCGGGCTCGACCAGCGGGCGAGCTTCTACGAGGCCACCGGGGCGTTCAAGGACATGGTGGTCACGCACCTCATGCAGGTGATGGCCTTCGTCGCGATGGAGCCGCCGACGGCCCTGGAGCCGCGGGCGATCAGCGAGGAGAAGAACAAGGTCTTCCGCTCGATGCTGCCGATCGACCCGCGGAAGGTGGTCCGCGGGCAGTACGGCGGCTACCGAGAGCAGGAGGGGGTGAACCGCGACTCGGACACCGAGACGTTCATCGCCATGCAGGTCGGCCTCGACAACTGGCGCTGGGCGGGTGTGCCGTTCTACCTCCGCACCGGCAAGCGGCTCGCCGAGGGCCTGCGCATCATCTCCATCGCCTTCAAGGAGGCGCCGCGGACGATGTTCCCGTCGAACTCCGGGGTCGGCGCGCAGGGGCCGGACCACCTGACGTTCGACCTGGCGGAGGACTCGCGGGTGTCGCTGTCGTTCTACGGCAAGCGCCCGGGCCCGGGGATGCGCCTGGAGAAGCTGTCGATGCAGTTCTCCACGCAGGAGACGGACCGGGCGGGCGACGTCCTCGAGGCCTACGAGCGGCTCATCCTCGATGCTATGCGCGGCGACCACACGCTGTTCACCACGGCGGACGGCATCGAGTCGCTGTGGGAGCGGGCGGCGCCGCTGCTCGACGACCCGCCGCCGGTGAAGTTCTACCCGCAGGGCAGCTGGGGGCCGAACGCGATCCACCAGCTCATCGCGCCCAACGCCTGGCGGTTGCCGTTCGAGCGGGCGTGGCGCGTGAAGAAGTCCTGACGCCGTGACGCCGTGCCGTGTCGTCACCTGGAACCTGTGGTGGCGCTTCGGCGACTGGGCACGGCGGTTCGAGGTGATCGCCGCGGTGCTGGCCGAGGCGGCCCCGGACGTCGTCGGGCTCCAGGAGGTGTGGGCGCGCGGCTCGGGGGTGGACTCGGTCAACGCGGCCGGGCTGCTCGCGAAGCGGCTCGGCATGCACTGGGCGTGGGTGCCCTCGCCGGCGCCGGAGCGGTGGCAGCGCAAACTGGACGACGCTTCGGCCTTCGGCAACGCCGTGCTGTCGCGGTGGCCGGTGGCGGGGGTCGCGCACGCCGACCTGCCCGCGCCGTCGTCCGGAGCGCCCGACGGGCGCCGGGTGCTGCTCGCGGCACTCGACACCCCGGCCGGCCGGTTGCCGTTCTTCACCACCCAGCTCAGCGCCTTCCCCGGGCGGTCCGCCCTGCGCTGCGCGCAGGTCCGGCGGATCGCGGAGTTCGTGGCCGCGCACACGCCGGACGCCGGGCTGCCGCCTGTGGTCACCGGGGATCTCAACGCGGTGCCGGAGTCGGACGAGGTCCGGCTGATGGAGGGCTTCCTGACCGAGCCGGCCGTGCCGGACCTCCTGCTCGTCGACGCCTGGCGCTACGCCGCGCCGGACGACCGGGGGATCACCTGGAGCCGCGGCAACCCGCACGCGGCGGTCACGGGCGAGCCGGACGCGCGGATCGACTACGTGCTGGTCGGCACGCCTCGGGCGGGCGGGGCGGCGCTCGTGGAGTCGGCGCGGGTGGTGGGCGACCGGCCGCGGGACGGGATCTGGCCCTCGGACCACGCCGCGGTGGTGGCGGACCTGCAGCTCGGCGCGCCGGTATTCGTCGGGCCGGGCGCTGCCTGACCCGGCGGTGCGTCGTGAGGTGAACGTGAGCGCGATTCCGCGTCCGCTTGGTCGCGCTGACGTCCACCTCACGGCTGGTGAGGTGTGAGAGGGTCGGCGGCTGTGAACGCCGAGGAGGTGCACCTCGAGACGCGGGCGCAGTGGCGCGACTGGCTGGCCGCGCACCACGACACGGACGTCGGCGTGTGGCTGGTGTCGTGGAAGCGGCACACCGGGCGCCCGGCCGTGGGCTACGACGACGCCGTCTGCGAGGCGCTGGCGTTCGGGTGGATCGACAGCACGGCCGGAACGGTGGACGCCGAGCGCTCCCGCATGTACTTCGCGCCGCGCCGACGGGGGAGTGGCTGGGCCCGGTCGAACAAGCAGCGCCTCGAGGCGCTGGAGCGCGACGGTCTGATGACCGAGGCCGGCCGGCGGGTGGTGCAGGCGGCGCAGGACGACGGCTCGTGGACGCTGCTGGACGGGGTCGAGGACCTGGTGGTGCCGCCCGATCTCGCGGCGGCGCTGGACTCGTTCCCGGACGCGCGGCGGCACTGGGACGCGTTCCCGCCGGGCGCCCGGCGCGCGCTGCTGACGTGGATCGTCACCGCGAAGCGGCCGGCGACGCGGGAGAAGCGGGTGGCGCAGACGGCGGCGGAGGCGGCGGAGGGCCGGCGGGCGAACGAGCGGTGACGCGCGCGCTGACGTGCGCGCCGCGCGGCACGGCGCCGATGTGATCGTCCGCTCCGTTCGTGCCGGACGATCAACCCGGCTGATCGTGCGGGGAGAGCGGACACCGGCGATGCGGTCCCCGGGCAGTCGCGCTCAGCCCGCGTCGAAGGCCGCCACCGCGCGCTTCGTCGCCGTCCGCCGCCAGGCCTCGACCACCAGCTCGCGCAGCTCGTCGGGGTCGATGCGGTCGAGGCGGATCGTCGTCCAGCCGTACCGGCCGACGTGCGACGCGACGCCGAACGTCTGCGGGTCGCCGCCGACCAGCGCCTCCTGGTCCTCGGGCGACGCCTTGACCGTCGCGATCGCGACGCCGTCGCCCTCGTACACGGTCGCGAAGATCTTGTCGCGGACCCGGAACGTCGGGTGACCCCAGGTCTCGCGTTCCTGCGCGCCGGGTAGGCCCAGGGCCAGCTGACGAAGCTGCGCGGTGGTCACCATCGCCGCAGTATGCCCGTGGAGCGTCCGTGATCCGGCTCACTTCCCTCGAGGCTGGGTTGGGCCGCCACGCGAGTAACCGCCGGGCGTGACCCGAACAGTTCAGGGCGACTGGACTCCCAGCGAGGAGACGTCGTCGGAGACGAAGACGGCCTGGTTGAAGCGCCCGTCGCTCGGTGGTTTTCCCCACGGCGCCTGGATCGGCATCGCCCTGGCCTCTGCGCTGCTGCTCGCGGGGACCTTCGTGCTCGGTTACACGGTGGGCCACCTCAGGACGCAGGCAGCCCTGGAGCGCGCCACGCCCGTGCCGCCCGATCCGTCCGGGGTCGGCTCCGGCGGGAGCGGGTCGACAGGCGGGTCGGGCGGCGGGTCCGGCACCGGCACGGGAACCGGAACCAGCACCGGGACCGGCGCGGCGACCGGCGGTGGCGGCACCGGCGGAACCGGCACCGGCTGACCGACCGCACGATCGCGTGCGGTCGGTGGATGTCCGGGAAGGGGCGCTCACACCCCTGCCGGCTCCACCACCCGCGCGACCACCCGCGCCGCGGCCCGGTCCAGCACCGCGACGACGTCGGCGCGGGTCCGGCCGCGCTCGTCGTTCCACCGCGCGAGCTCCCGCATGCGGGCGACGCGGACGTGGTGCGGGGCCGACCGGCCTGCGGCGCGCCCGTCGAAGACGGCGTCCCAGACGAACGCCACCGCCGGACCGGTGTCGACGGCCAGGTCCGCGCGGGGATCGCGGGCGCGGACGGCCAGTGCGACCGCGGCGACGACACAGGCGCGGACGCTGCCGTCGCCTCCGGGACCGCCCGCCGTCTCGTCGACCGCGGCGGCCGTCCACCGGTTCTGCACCCATCCGGCCTCGACGATCGCCCGGGCGTGCTGGAGCACCGCCAGCACCTCGGTGGGCCGGTCGTAGTGGCGCGGGCGGGAGGTCCACCACCGCCTGCCCGGTGTGTCGGAGACCGGCCGGGTCGTGGTCGTCGCGATCATGTCACTCCTCGCGGTCCGGGCGGTCCGGTTCATCGGGGCCGCCGCGCCAATCCAGACACAGCACAGTGGCGTCGTCGTTCAGGTCGCCGCCCGTGGCGTGCAGCACCGTCTCGGCCAGCTCGTAGACCAGCTCGCGCGGGTGGGCGCCCGCGCTGCTGCTGAGCATGCCGGGCAGATCGAGATCTTCGGCGTTGCGCTCGAGCATGCCGTCGGTCATCAGCACGACGCGGTCGCCGGGTTCGAGCTGCAGCCGGCGCACCCGCAGCTCGCGGCCCGGGTACAGGCCGAAGGGCATGTCGATGTCCAGCTCGATCTCGCGGACCTGCCCGTCGCGCGTCAGGTAGGGGAAGGGGTGACCGGCGTTGACGAACGTCATCACCCCGGTGTGCAGGTCCAGCCGGGCCAACTGCCCGGTCACGAACTGGCCGACGTTGGCGTGCGCCGCGAGCGCGTCGTTGGCGATGCGCGCCTGGGCCGCGAGATCCGCGCCGCGGCGGCGGCTGTTGCGCAGGCTGCCCAGCAGCACGCTCGCCAGCAGCGCGGCGTTGACGTCGTTGCCGACGGCGTCGGTCACCGACAGGTGCAGGGTGTCGCGGTAGAGGGAGTAGTCGAACGTGTCGCCGCCGACGGCGTTCGCCGGTTCCAGCCAGCCGGCGACGGTGAACCGGTCGGTCTCGCACGTGTAGGACCCGGGCAGCAGCCGCCGCTGGATCTCCGCGGCCAGCGAGAACGGCGACGTGTCCTGCGCCCAGTCCATGAGGTCGGAGTGCCGCCGGCTGGCGACCACCACCCTGGCCAGCGCCTCGGCGACGGCGGCGATGTCGGCGAAGACCAGCTCGTCGGCGTCGCGGGGCAGGTGCAGGTCGATCACGCCGAGGGCGTCGCCGCTCTCCGTGACCGGCACGAGGATGCGCTCGCCGCCCCCCTCGTCGAGCCGCACGATCCGCTGGCGGCGCAGCACCTGCTCGTAGAGCGTGCCGCGCAGCGGGAGGACCGCGATGTCGCCGTTCTCTTCCTGCACCCGGGCCGCGTTCGCGTTCGATCCGGCGAAGCGCACCACGGCCCGGTGCGTGACGTTCGTGATCAGGAACTGGACGTACGTCGCCCCGGTCAGGGTGGCGAGGCCGTCGGCCATCACGTCGATGGCCTCCACCGGCGACGCCGCGCACGTCGTTCGCAGTACGTCGCGCAGGTCGACCCGCGAGCGGTCGGCAATCGTCACAAGCGAACACTACGGCCGGTGGGGGCCGGGAGCATCGACCGTTCGTCGCAGCAGATCGTCGTCTCTCGGCTCAATGCCCCCGCGGCCCCGAATCCGCGCCCGCTATGTCCTCTTCGCTGAGCTCGATTCCGAGATTGCGCTCCATCTCCTCCAGCGGCACCCCGCGCGTCTCCGGCATGACCTTCAGCACCCAGATGAGCTGGCCCACCATGCAGACGAAGAACAGCAGGAACGCCATGCCGCCACCGAGCGCCGCGGCGATCGCCGGGAAGATCGACGACACCACGGCGGCGAACACCCAGTGCGTCAGGCTGCCCAGCGACTGGCCGCGGCCGCGGATCCGGTTGGGGAAGATCTCGGAGATGAACACCCAGATCACCGAGCCCTGCCCGAACGCGTGTGCGGCGATGAACACCACGAGGCCGCCCAGCACGAGGATGCTGGAGAAGCCGGAGAACTGGCCCTCGTAGGCGAAGAACACCCCGGCGAGCACACCCAGGCTGACCAGGTAGCCGATCGAGCCGATGATCATCAGCTTCCGTCGCCCGATCTTGTCGATGACGGTCAGCGCGGCCATCGTGACGATCAGGTTGACCAGGCCGATGATCACGCTCTCCAGGGCCGCGGCGTTCTCACCGGCGCCTGCCGACCGGAAGATGTCGGGCGCGTAGTAGAGGATCGCGTTGATCCCGGAGAGCTGGTTGAACGCGGCGATCGCGAACGCCAGCAGGATGACCTTGCGGTTCTGGCGCTTGAAGAACGCGACCTGCCGCTGGCCCTGCTGGGCGGCGAGGCCCTCCTCGATCTCGCGGATCTCGAACTCGGCCTCGTCCTTCGACTGCGTGGTCCGGTTGACCACGGCGACGGCTTCGTCCCGGCGGCCGACCTGGAACAGCCAGCGCGGCGTCTCGGGAACGGTGAACAGCAGCAGGAAGAAGATCGCGGCAGGAATGGCCATCACGGCGAACATCCAGCGCCAGGCGACCTCGGGGGGAAGCAGGCTGCCGATGATGAAGTTCGACAGGTAGGCCAGCAGGATGCCGAGCACGATGTTGAACTGCACGAGGCCGACCAGCCGGCCCCGCAGCGCGGGCGGAGCGATCTCGGCGGTGTAGATCGGTGCCACGACCGAGGCCACCCCGACGCCGATGCCGCCGAGGAAACGGAAGATCTGGAACAGCGGCAGGTTGGTCACGAAGGCGCTGCCCAGTGCGCCGATGAAGTACAGGATGCCGATCGCGAAGAGCACCTTCTTGCGGCCGTACCTGTCCACCGGCTTGCCCGCGATCAGCGCCCCGAAGATGGTGCCGATCAGCGCGGTGGCCACGGTGAAGCCCAGCCCGCCGGGACTCAACTGGTAGACCTGCGTGAGCTGTTGGGTCGTGCCGGAGATCACCGCGGTGTCGAAGCCGAAGAGCAGGCCTCCGAGCGCCGCGACGATGGCACTGCGCAGCACAAGTGCGTTCATCGTCGAGCTCCCCCGAGTCGGATACCGGTGCGGTACCCGAGCCTGGGCGTGTGCGGCGTCACATGCAATGGGCTCCACGGGCCATGGGCGCCGCCCAACGGGTGAAAACGCTTGCGGCCGATCAGGTCAGGTGGGTGCCGAACCAGCTCAGCACCTGCTGGTAGACCTGCGACGCCGCCGCCTGGTCGTACCGCGCACCGGTGTCGTTGAAGAACGCGTGGTCGACCCCGGGGATGGTCACCAGCTCGTGGGTCACCCCGGCCGCGGTGAGCGCGGCCTCGAGCTTGTCTCGGCCGGCGTTGACCCGGGCGTCCTTCTCGGCGAACACGCCCAGCACGGCCGCCTGCGAACCGGTGAACGTGGGGGCGTCCGGAGACGGGCCGTAGAACGGAACGGCCGCCGCGAGTTCCGACGGGCCCGAGTCGAGCAGTTGCCACGTCATGCCGCCGCCGAAGCAGAAGCCCATCGCGCCGAGCTTCAGGCCGTCCGCCCGCCGGGCCAGCTCGGTGAGGCCGCTGCGCAGGTCGGTGACGAGGTCGGCCGTGCTGATGGCGCCGAGCGCGGCGGTGGCGTCGGGCGCACCGGCGGTGCCTCCGGCGCGCGACAGCAGGTCCGGTGCCAGGGCGCTGTACCCGTCGCCGGCGAGGCGGCCGGCCACGGCCCGGATGTAGTCGGTGAGGCCGCGGTTCTCGTGGACGACCAGTACCGCGCCCCGCGGGCTCTCCGCTGCGGCGTACGCGCCGGACATCGTCCCGGTGCCACCGGGGAAGGTCACGTCCTCGGAGCGGGCGCGGGCGGCGACCACGTCGTAGTCCGGGGGAGCGGTCGGGGTCGCCGGAGACTGCGAGGCACCTCCAGGGGCCGCGCTCGGACCGGGCGCCGTTCCGGGTGCCGCCGGCGGCGCCTCGCTGCTGCACGACGCCAGCAGGCTCGATGCGGCGACCGTCGTCAGGCCGAGCAGGCCGAGCTTGTGCAGGGCGTCCCGGCGGGACAGCAGCCCGTCGGCGTGGTCGATCGCGATCTCGGTCGCGAGGTAGCTCCGCAGCGCCATGCGGGCACCGTAGTAATGGACGCTTCAAGTCCGCGTGTGATCGGGACCACGTCTGGTCAGTGGGCGGGGTCGACCGCCGGGATGATCCGCAGGTCGCGCTCGGCCGCGTCGCCCAGCACGCGCAGCGCCTCCTGATAGTCGGGGGAGTGGTAGGCGGCCACGGCGGCCTCCACGCTGTCGAACTCGATCAGGGTCGTCCGGCACGACGTCCCGCCCTCGAAGGTGTGCGCCGGCTCGCCGCGGGCGAGGAACCGGCCGCCCGCGGCGCGCATCGCCGGCCCGGCGAGGGCGGCGTACGCGGCGACGCGGTCCGGGTCGGAGATGCGGGTGAAGAAGTTGATCCAGTAGGCGGTCATGGGTCTCTCCTCAGGTCGGGTACGTCTGCTCGCAGATGCTTCGGCGCGCGCTCAGCCGACGTCGTCCACCTCCAGTAGGCGGCGCTGCACGTCGAGGCCGTCGAGGAGCCGGCCCGCGGCGGCCCGGTCGGGGTCGGCGAGGTAGGCGTCGTACCCGGCGCGGTCGGCGAACGAGAGCACGTGCACCTCGGCGCGACCGTCCGCGGTGCGCAGGCGGCGGTCGAGCCGTCCGCCGTGGCGCTCGAGCAACGGCAGGACGCGGCGCTCGTAGGTGTCGAACGGTGCGACGGCGTCGGCGGCGAGGTCGACGACCAGCGCGAGCGTCAGCGAACTCGGCGGGACGACGGCCTCGGCCTCGATCTCGACCTTCCAGCGCGGGTCGAGCAGCGCGGAGACCGCGACCATCGTCGCGGCCGGGAGGGCGTCGCCGTAGATCTCGCCGTGCACCGCGCTGACCGCGTCGGCGTCGGCGGGGTCGACGAGGAACACCCGCGACCGCACGACGTCGCGCAGTGCGGCGCCGGCCTCGGCGAGGGCGGTCTCGATGATCGCGAAGCACCGCCGGGCCTGGAGGGCGACGTCGTCCGGGCACGAGCCGTCCGGGAACACCGGAGCGGTGCCGGAGACCAGGACGCGGTCGGCGACGCGGAGGGCACGGGAGAAGCCGATCGTGGTCTCGAAGGGCGAGCCGGAGGAGACGCGCCGGCGCTGCGGGAGCGGCATTCCGGCACCGTACGTGACCGCCGCCACTCCCATGATCTCTTAAGTATGTGAAGGCTTTACTTCGGCTAGGGTCACCTCACCAACCAGGTGATCGTCGGGGGACGGCAGCGCGGGAACAGGCGGTGGGGATGGCACGACCCAGAGCGGTCGTCACGGGCGGTGCCGGGTTCCTGGGTTCGCACCTGTGTGAACGCCTGCTGCTCGACGGCTGGTCCGTGCTCTGCCTCGACGACCTGTCGACCGGTGCCGCGGCGAACGTCGTGCACCTGGCCGACGTCGGGCCCTTCGAACTGGTCCGCACCGACGTCACCGAGGTCGTCAGGATCGGCGGGCCCGTCGAGGCGGTGCTGCACTTCGCCTCGCCCGCCTCCCCGTTCGACTACCTGCGGCTGCCGATCGAGACGCTGCGCGTCGGGTCGGTCGGCACCCTGCACGCCCTGGACCTCGCGGAGGGCAAGCAGGCGCGCTTCCTGCTCGCGTCGACCTCCGAGGCGTACGGCGACCCGCAGGTGCACCCGCAGCCCGAGACCTACTGGGGGCACGTCAACCCGGTCGGCCCGCGCGGGGTCTACGACGAGGCGAAGCGCTTCGCCGAGGCGACCACGATGGCCTACCGGCGCGCCCGCGGCGTCGACACCGCGATCGTGCGGATCTTCAACACCCACGGCCCCCGGATGCGCCCGGACGACGGGCGCGCCGTGCCCACGTTCGTCCGGCAGGCATTGGCCGGCGAGCCCCTCACGATCGCCGGCGACGGCAGCCAGACCCGCTCGATCCAGTACGTCGACGACCTGGTCGAGGGCGTCCTGCGGATGCTCGGCTCGACGCTGTCCGGGCCGGTGAACATCGGCAACCCGCACGAGGTGTCGATCACCGAGCTGGCTGCGCTGGTGTGCGAGCTGACCGGGTCCGGCAGCGCGGTCGTGCACGTCCCACGGCCGGAGGACGACCCGACCGTCCGGCGCCCGGACATCACGCTGGCCCGCGCCGCGCTCGGGTGGGAGCCGCAGGTCGGGCTCGCCGACGGCCTGCGCCGGACGATCGCCTGGTTCCAGCGGCCCGAGGCCCGGTACGCCGTCAGCTCGACCGTATGAGCGCCGCGCCCGGCCCCGGTCGACGGGCGGAGGTCGTCGTCGTCGGCGCGGGCCCTGCGGGGCTCACCGCGGCGCGCGAGCTCGCCCGCCACGACGTCGCCGCCACCGTGCTCGAGGCCGACGGGGTCGTCGGCGGGATCAGCCGGACGGTCGAGCGCGACGGCTGGCGCTTCGACATCGGCGGCCACCGCTTCTTCACCAAGGTGCCGCGAGTCCGCCGGTTCTGGCACGAGGTGCTGCCCGACGACGACTTCCTGGTGCGGCCGCGCCGCAGCCGGATCCTGTACCGGGGTCGGTTCTACGACTACCCGCTGCGCCCGCTCGGCGCCCTGCGCAACCTCGGCGCGGTGGAGGCGGCGCGCTGCGCCGCGTCGTACGTCCGGGCCCGGATCCGCCCGCCCGCGGATCAGAGCCACCTGGCGGGCTGGGTCGCCGCCCGCTTCGGCGAGCGGCTCTACCGGCACTTCTTCCAGAGCTACAACGAGAAGGTCTGGGGTGTCCCGGCCACGGCGATCCGGGCCGACTGGGCGGCGCAGCGGATCAAGAACCTGTCGCTGGGTGGGGCGGTGCTCACCGCGTTCGGCCTGCGGCGCGGTGCCACGATCACGTCGCTGATCGAGCGGTTCCACTATCCGCGGCTCGGGCCGGGGATGATGTGGGAGCGCTGCCGGGAGCTGGTCGAGGCCGCCGGCTGCAAGGTCCACCTCGACCGGCCCGTCACCCGGATCCGACACGAGGGCGGGCGCGCGGTGCAGGTCGAGACCACCGCATACGGCGCGGTGACCACCTACCCCTGTACGCACGTCGTGTCGTCGATGCCGCTGGCCGACCTGCTGCGCGTCATGGACCCGCCGGTGCCGGCCGAGGTCCGGGCGGCCGCAGACGCGCTGCGG
The DNA here is from genome assembly GCF_031845345.1 of Pseudonocardia charpentierae. Taxonomy (NCBI): domain Bacteria; kingdom Bacillati; phylum Actinomycetota; class Actinomycetes; order Pseudonocardiales; family Pseudonocardiaceae; genus Pseudonocardia; species Pseudonocardia charpentierae. The sequence continues at coordinate 350,199 of NZ_JAVREJ010000003.1, forward strand.
TTCCGCGACTTCCTCACCGTCGCTCTCGTGGTGCCCGACGACGCCGCGTTCCCCGACAACTGGATCTACGTGCACTCCCCCGAGGTCCGGGTGGGGCGGATCCAGAACTTCGGGGCGTGGTCGCCGGACATGGTCAAGCCCGGCCACACCTGCCTGGGACTGGAGTACTTCGTCTTCGCAGGCGGCGACCTGTGGGAGCTCCCCGACGCGGATCTGGTCGCGCTCGGCACGCGCGAGCTCGCGGCGCTGGGCCTCGTGGAGGCGTCGCGCGTGCAGGCCGGGTACGTCGTGCGGATGCCCAAGGCGTACCCCGTCTACGACGAGGGCTTCGCGGCGAACGTCGCGGTGCTGCGCGACTGGCTCGCGGCCCACGCGTCGAACGTGCTCCCGGTGGGCCGCAACGGCATGCACCGCTACAACAACCAGGACCACTCGATGCTCACCGCGATGCTCGCGGTGGAGAACATCGTCGGGCTCGGCGCGCACGACGTCTGGTCGGTCAACGTCGAGGGCGACTACCACGAGGAGAGCCGGCCGGCCGGGACCGGGCGCGACGCCCCGGTCCTGCCCCCGGCCCGCCACGATCCCGCAGCCGCACGAGGCTGACCACGGGTACCAGCCCGACGGCGACGATGAGCAGCGCCGGCAGCGCCGCGACGTCGAACCGCGCGTCCTTGGTGGCCTCCCAGGTGAGAATGGCCAGTGTGTCGCGGCCGAGCGGGCGAAGCAGGGCCGTCGCCGGCAGCTCCTTGATCACCTCGACGGCGACGAGCAGTGCCGCGGTGGCCACGCCCGGCCACAGCAGGGGGACGTGCACGTCGGCCAGCAGCCGCGCGCGGTCCGCGCCGAGCGCGCGGGCGGCGTCGTCGAGGTTCGGCGGGATCCGCGTCATCCGCGACTCCAGCGAGAAGTACGCCTGCGCGTGGAACCGCACCACGTACGCGCCGACCAGCCCGAGCACGGTCCCGGTGAACAACAGCCCGATGTCGATCCCGAACAGCTCGCGGGCGGCGGCGATCAGGCGGCGGTCCACCCACACCAGCGGCACGTAGATCGCGACGGCAACGACCGAGCCCGGCACCGCGTAGCCGACCGCCGCCAGCCGGGCCCCGGCCGACCCGAGCCGCGACGGGGCCACCCGCTGGCCGTAGACGACCGCGGTCGACGTCACCACGGCGACGGCCGCCGCCGCGACGGCCAGCACCAGCGTGCTGAGCACCGCCTCGCCGAGGCGGTCGGCGACGAGGCCGGCCGCGACCGTCTCCGCCGACCAGGCGACCAGCTGCGCGACGGGCAGCCCGAAGACGACCGCGAGCAGCAGGCACGGGACGGCCGTGGCCAGGGCGGCCCGCGGCCCGTGCAGCCGACGGGGGACGATCTCGTCGCCGCGGTGCAGTGCCTGGTGGTAGCGGGCCCGCCCGCGCAGCACCCGCTCGGCGACGACCATCAGCAGCGCCAGGCTCACGAGCACCGACGCCAGCTGCAGCGCCGCGGCCTCGTCGAACGCCCCGTACCAGACGCGGTAGATCGCGTCGGTGAGCGTGCGGTAGCCCAGCAGGTTGACCGCGCCGAAGTCGGCCAGCGCCTCCATCGCGGCCAGCGCGGCGCCGGCGGCGAGTGCGGGCCGGGCCAGCGGGACCGCGACGGCCCACACGGCCCGGCCGTAGCCGCGGCCCAGCGTGCGCGCGGCCTCCAGCGCCTGGCGCGACTGGCCGAGGAACGCGCTGCGGCCCAGCAGGTAGACATACGGGTAGAGCACGGCCGTGAGCACCCCGATCGCGCCGGCCGGCCCGCGCAGTCCGGGCAGCTCCAGCCCACCGCCGAACAGGCTGGTTTGCAGGGGGTTGGCCAGGCCGAGCTGGCCGACCAGCACGAACACCAGCACGTACGACGGCATCGCCAGCGGCAGCACGAGCGCCCGGTCGAGCAGGCGGCGGCCGGGGAAGTCCCAGAACGACACGAGCACCGCCAGCGCCCCGCCCACTACCAGCGTTCCGGCGGCGACCCCGACGCCGAGCAGCACGCTGCGGCCCAGCGCGGGCGGCAGCAGGGCGAGGGTGGTCGGGCCGACCCCGCCGAGGAAGCTCAGCGGCAGCGCGACCAGCGGGCCGGCCACCGCCAGGGCGACGAGGACGCCGACGACGGCCCAGCCCGGCGTCCGCCTACCGGTCGCGGTGTGTTCGGCCACCCGATCCTCAGTTCCAGCCGACCTCGAGCATCAACGCGACGGCGTCGGCGAGCAGCGGGCCCGCGTGTTCGCCGTCGATCGGGTCTTCCTTCACGTTCGCCCAGCTCGCGATGTGCGCGGGCGGCGGCACGGTCGGGTTCGCCGCGAACTCGCTGCCGGCGATGATCTCCTGCTGGGCGGGCGGGGAGGTCAGCCACTCCATCAGGGCCACGGCCGTCGGGACGTTCTTCGAGCTCGCGACCACCCCGACGCCGGAGACGTTCGCGTGCGCGCCCGCGCCGTCCTGGTCCGGCCACGCGGGGGCGACGGGGAAGTCCGGCTTGTCCTTGAGGATCCGGCCCAGGTAGTAGTGGTTGGCCAGCCCGACGTCGCAGCCGCCCGCGGCGATGACCGCGAGCATCTCGCCGTCGGAGTTGATGATCTTCGGGTCGTTGGCCATCCAGGAGCGCAGCAGCTGCTCGGTGGCCGGGCGGCCGTGCTTCGCGATGTGGTCGGCGACGAACGACTGGTTGTACTCGTTGTTGCTGGTCCGGAAGCAGGTGCGGCCCTTGAACCGCGGGTCCCCGAAGCTGGTGTAGCTGGTGACGGCTCCCGCGGGAACGCGCTCGGTGGAGACCACGGGCACCCGCAGCCGGGTGGACAGCGCCCACCAGTTGCCCGCGGCGTCCCGCCGCGAGTCGGGGATCTGGGCGCGCAGGGTCGGGCTGGTGACGCCCTGCAGCAGGCCCGCCTGCTCGGCCCGCCAGAGGTTGGCCAGGTCCGTGGTGACGTAGACGTCCGCCGGGGTGTCGGCCCCTTCGCGCTTCAGCCGTTCGAACAGCTCCGGGCCGGTGCCGCCGCGCAGCTCGAGCTTGACGCCGGTGGCGGCTTCGAAGTCCGTGAAGACCTGCTCGTCGCCGTAGTGCGAGCGGCCGTTGTAGACCACGAGCGTCGGCGAGTAGGCGATCCCCGCGGTGCTCACTTCGCGGATGGCGGGCGCGGCACTCGTCGGCGCGGCTCCCTCGGCCGCGGCGGGAGCGCGGTCGCCACCGCTGCCGAACACCGCGACCGCACCGCCCACCAGCAGCGCGACGACCGCGACGAGCGCCACTCCCAGCAGCCAGGGACGGCGGAGCAGGCTCGCGAGCATTCCGGTGTCCCTCCCTGGTGAGCGGGGCCGAGGAAGGTCCGCCTGCCCGGACCATAGGCTAGGTTGGCCTCACCATGCCAGCGCCCGCCATCGATGCAGTCGATCTCACCAAGCGGTTCGGCCGGACGGCCGCGGTCGACGCCGCCGACCTGCGGGTGGAGGCCGGGGAGCTCGTCGCGCTGCTGGGTCCGAGCGGCTCCGGGAAGACCACCCTGCTGCGGCTCCTCGCCGGTTTCGAGGTGCCGGACGCCGGCCGCGTCGCGATCGGCGGACGCCCCGTGGCGGGCGAGGGCGTGTGGTGCGAGCCGGACCGCCGCCGGATCGGGATGGTGTTCCAGGACGGTGCGCTGTTCCCGCACCTGACGGTCGCCGACAACCTCGCCTTCGGGCGGCCCCGGCAGGGCCGGGCGGGGGAGTGCCTCGAGCTGGTCGGCCTGGCGGCACGGGCGTCGGCCTACCCGCACGAGCTGTCGGGGGGCGAGCGGCAACGGATCGCGCTGGCCCGCGCGCTGGCCGCCGATCCGGCGGTCGTGCTGCTGGACGAGCCGTTCACGGCGCTCGACGAGGCGTTGCGCGTGGAGCTGCGCGAGGAGGTGGCGCTGATCCTGCGGGCCGCCGGGGCGAGCGCGCTGCTCGTCACGCACAGCCAGCAGGAGGCGTTGTCGCTGGCCGACGTCGTCGTGGTGATGCGCGAGGGCCGGGTCGTTCAGGTGGGGCCGCCCGAGCAGGTGTACGGGGCGCCGGCCGACCGGTGGGTGGCGGAGTTCCTCGGCGACGCGGACGTCGTCGAGGGTCACGCCGTCGACGGCACGGCGGAGACCGAGCTGGGTCGTTTCGCCGCGCCCGGTCTGCGCGGGGCCGTCGAGATCGTGCTGCGGCCCGAGCGGGTGGCGTTGGGCCCGGAGGGCAGGAACGTCGACGGGGTGCCCGGGCGGGTGGTGCGGCGCTCGTACTTCGGACACGACCAGCTCGTGCAGGTCGAGCTGGCGAGCGGCACACGGCTGCGGGCGCGGACCGAGGGGTCGCTGCCGTGGCGGCCGGGCGATGCGGTCCGGGTGCGGGTGACGGGGCCGGTGGTGGTGCTGGCGGGCGGGGAGGTCCCCGAGCCCGCGGCCGAGTCGGCGTGATGCCGGGCTCGTCGGCCGTGATCACGGAGGCGCCGGACGTCGAGGTCACGGCGACGGGTCGGCGGCGGCGGTGGGCGACGCCCGCGCTCCTGGTCGGCTGTGTCGTGCTCGCCGCGGTGTCGCTGCGGTTGCCGGCGATCGTCGGCTACGACCCGTGGGTGTGGCTGATCTGGGGCCGCGAGCTGACCGGCGGCACCCTGAGCTCGGACGGCACGATCGCGTGGAAGCCGCTGCCGGTCCTGGTCACGGCGCTGCTGGCGCCCTTCGGCGAGGCGGCGCCGCAGCTGTGGCTGCTGGTGTCGCGGGCGGTGGGGCTGTCCGGGCTCGTGGCGGTCGGGAGCGTGGCGGCCCGGCTCGCCCGCGGAGGTGCCCGTGCGCCGCTCGTCGGGGCCGTCGCCGCGACCGTGGCCGTCGTCGCGTTCCTGCTGACCCCGGACGGCGAGGCGCGGTGGCTGCGCCATCTGCTGCAGGGCAACATCGAGCCGGTCACGGCCGCGCTCTGTGTGTGGGCCGTCCGGCGGCACCTCGACGGCCGCCCCGGGCAGGCCATGGTGCTCGGGGCGCTGGCCGGGCTGACCCGGCCGGAGACCTGGCCGTTCCTCTTGATGTACGCGGCGTGGCTGCAGTGGCGGGCGCCGCGGCGGTGGTGGGTGCTGGTGCCCGCACTGTCGGCGGTGCCGGTGCTGTGGTTCGGCGGCGACCGGCTGGCGTCCGGCAATGCGCTCGCCGGTGCCGCGACGGCGCAGGTGCTGCTGGAGACCCCGGAGGAGCGGCTGGTGCTCGCCGTCGACAGTGCACTGGCGATGGTGCCGGCGGCGGTGTGGGCCGCGGCGGCGGTGGCGGTGGTGTGGGGTGCGCACCGCAGGCGGGTCGCGCCGGCGCTGCTCGCCGGGGCGGCGCTGGCGTGGGCGGTGTTGGTGGTCGTGATGGCGGCGCAGCTCGGGTACGCGGCGATCGGGCGGTTCTACGCGCCGGCGGCGGCGCTGCTGTGCGTGCTCGCCGGGGTGGCGGTCGGGTGGCTGGCGGGGTCGGTGTGGGTGAGTGTCGTCCGGAGCGACCGAACGCGGCGTTGGCTCGACTCAACTGAGCGAACGCGGCTTTCGCTCGGGTCCGCCGCGCGTGGCGCGCTGCCGGTGGTGGCCACCGCTGCCGTTCTCGCCGTGGTCGCCCTCGCCGCGGCGCCCTCGGTCACGCCCCGCCTGGAATGGCTGCCCGCCCAGCTCGCCGCCGCCGCGGTGCGGGCCGACGCGGAGGCCGACCTCGTCGCCTTCGTCGTGGCCGCCGGTGGCCGCGACGGCCTGCTGGCGTGTGGGCCGCTGTCCGTCGACGCCACCTGGCCCGCGGGCGAGGTGCGTCCGCGCCTGGCCTGGATGCTCGACCTGCCGATGGCCGGCGTCCGCAACAGCCTCGACAACGGCCCCGGGATCACGGTCATGCGCTCCGGAACGCTCCTCGACCACACCCTCGCGCTGCGCCCGCCGGACCTCGCGCGGCCGCTGCTGCGCAGCCGCGACTGGGTCGCGTACGCCGAGTACTGCCCGGTCGGGCTGCCGCGGGGGTAAGGGCAGCCTGAGCTACAGTGCGCGCGATGACCACCCTCTCCGTCGTCGTGCCGGCGACCGACCGGCCGGCGACGCTGCCTCGCTGCGTCGCGGCCCTTGATCGCGCGGTGGCCGCGGCGGGAGGCATCGAGATCGTGGTCGTGCAGGGCCCGCGCGGCCTGGGTGTCTGCGCCGCCCGCAACACCGGGGCTGCCCGCGCCTGCGGCGACGTGATCGTGTTCGTCGACTCGGACGTCGAGGTGCACACCGACGCGCTCGTCCGCGTCCGGGCCGCCTTCGCGGACGAGCCGGCGCTGACCGCCGTCTTCGGTTCCTACGACGACGCCCCGCCCGGAGGGACCGTCGCGGCCTTCCGCAACCTGCTGCACCACTACGTCCACCAGCGCGGAGCCGGTCCGGCCGCCACGTTCTGGTCCGGACTGGGTGCGATCCGCCGCGACGCCTTCCTCGCGGCAGGTGGGTTCGACGGCGAGCGGTTCCCGCAGCCGTCGATCGAGGACGTCGACCTGGGGGTCCGGCTCGTCGCCGACGGCGCCCGCATCGTGCTCGACCCGGCGATCCAGGGCACCCACCTCAAGGCGTGGACGCTACGCAGCATGGTCCGCACCGACTTCGCCCGCCGCGGCGTGCCCTGGGTGGCGTTGCTGCTGCGGTCCGGGCACCTGCGCTCCACGGCGGCCACCACCCTCAACCTCGGCTGGCGGCACCGCGCGAGCGCCGCCGCCTGCGCCACCGGCGTCGCGGGCCTCGCGATCCGCCGGCCCGCCACCGTGCTGGCGGCGCTGCTGGTGCTGCTCGGGGCGAACCGCGAGTTCTACGGCCTGCTGGCGCGGCGCCGCGGGCTGGGGGAGGCCATGGTCGGGGTCGGGCTGCACGTGGTGCACCACCTGACGGCGCTGGCCGCCCTTCCGGTCGGGGTGGCCGCGCACCTGCGCGACCGCCGTGCCCGTGATCAGCAATTCGGGTGCGGGAGCCGCACCGCTGCGGCTTCCACACCCGAGCCGACGATCATGGTCGCCTCGTGACCGGCCCCGTGCGGATCGGGCTCGTCGGGGCCGGGCGGCTCGCCCAGGTCGGCTACCTGCCCGCCGCCTCTGCTGCCCGTGACGTCGTCCTCGCCGCCGTCGCCGAACCGGACCCGCTGCGTCGCGGCCGCCTCGCCGCCCTCGCCGGTCGCCTGCCCGCCTTCGCCGACGCCGCCGCACTGCTCGACGGCGCGGACGTCGACGCCCTCGTCCTCGCCACGCCCGCCTCGGTCCACCTCGACGACGCCCGCCGCGCCGCCGCCCGCGGCCTGCCGGTGCTGGTGGAGAAGCCGCCCGCGCCGGACCGGGCCGGTGCCGCGGCGCTGGCCGCGCTCGACCCCGCCCCGTTCGTCGCCTTCAACCGGCGGTTCGATCCCGCGGTCGCGGCGCTGCGCTCAGCCACGCCGGCCGGGGCGGAGGTGTCGGTGATCGCGGAGATCGCCTACCGCCGTGGTGGGTGGAACCCGCACGCCGTCGCCGACGACGCGCTGCTCGACCTGGGCCCGCACCTGGTGGATCTTGCGCGCTGGATCACCGGCGCCGAGGTGACCGGCGTGCTCCGGGCGGAGGTCACGCCCGAGCGCGCCGCGTTCGACCTCGAGCTCGGCGCCGCGCGGGCCCGCATCCGATGTGCCATGGACCGGCCGCACCACGAGCGCGTCGAGGTCCGGCACCGCGACGGCAGACGCGTCGCCCGGCACCGCGTGGGCGGTCCGGTGGCCGCGGTGCTCGGCAGGCTGCGCTCCGGCCCGCATCCCCTGGTCGCCTCGCTCACCGCCGAGCTGGAGGCGTTCGCCCGCACCGTGCGCGGTGGACCGGATCCCGTCCTCGGCCGCGCTGCCGACGGCGTCGCGGTGATGACCGTGCTCGACGAGGTCCGCGCCCGGGCCACCCCGCACCACTCAGCCAGAACCATTGGGGAGGTCTGATGCTCGCGGTCCTGCAGTTCGATTCCCCGAGCCTCGCGGTGCTCGACCGCATGCTCGGCGCGGGCCGCCTGCCCGCCCTCGCCGGCCTGCGCGAGCGCGGGGTGTGGCACGAGCTGGAGACGCCGGCGACGCACTTCGCCGCGGGTGCCTTCCACACCCTCTACAGCGGCACGGAGCTGGCCGACCACGGGTTGTTCTACCCGTTCCAGTGGTCGGCGGTGGACCAGCGCGTCCGGTACACCACCGCGTTCCCGGCCCCATCGCCGGTGTGGGAGCGGCCGGGTGGGCGAGCGCTCGCGATGGACCCGTACGAGAGCCGCCCGCCGCTGACGCCGCCCTCGGGCACCGTCGTCAGCGGGTGGCAGTTCACGGACCGGGTCGTGCTGCAGCCGTGGTCGTCGCCGCCCGGGCTCAACAGCCGACTGGAGACGCTGTTCGGGCCGCCCGCCGCCGTCGAGGAGGTGTTCGGCCGCAGTTCCCCGCGCGACCTGCTGCGCCTGCGCCGCGACCTGCTCGCCTCGTCCGGCCGGGCCGCCGACGCCGCCGCACTGCTGCTGGCCGAGTCGTCGTACGACCTGACGTGGCTGACCTTCAGTGCCGGGCACGTGGCGGGGCACCAGTTCTTCGACCTGTCCCAGCTCGACGACGCGGACGCCGCCACGCGCCGGGTGCTCGGTGGCGCGCTGGAGGAGGTGTACCAGAGCGTCGACGCCGCGTTCGCCCGGGTGCTCGGCGCCCTGCCCGACGGGACGGACGTGATCGTGACGTCGCCGGTGGGGATGGACGTCAACACCAGCCGCGCGGACCTGCTGCCCGAGATGCTCGACGCCGTGCTCACGGGCGGGGTCGCCGACGACGCCGACACCGGCTCCGGGTTCGTCTGGAAGCTGCGGGCCGCGCTGCCGACCGGGCTGCGGGCGCGGGTCGCGTCGGCGCTGCCGGATCGGGTGGCGCTGGCGCTGACCGAGCGGCTGGAGCTGCGCGGCCAGGACTGGACGACGACCCGCGCCTTCGCCCAGCCCGCCGACAACCAGGGCTACGTGCGGGTGAACCTGCGCGGCCGGGAGCGCGACGGGATCGTCGAACCCGGCGAGGCCGAGGCGCTGATGCACGAGATCGCGTCGGGCCTGATGACCTTCACCGACGCGGACGGTGCGCCCGCGGTGAAGGCGGTCGAGCGGGTGGCCGACACCTTCGACACCGGCGTGCATTCCGACCGCCTGCCCGACCTCATCGTCCGGTGGAGCGACCGGCCGGCGACCCGGCTGACGGAGGTGGTGTCGCCGCGGTTCGGGACGGTGAAGCGGCGGGGCCACGGCAGCGGCCGCTCCGGCAACCACACGGCGGGCGACGCGTGGGCGCTCGTGGTGCCGGGCGCGTCGACGCCGGTCACGCCGTCACGCCCGCCGCGGTTGGTGGACATCGCGGCGACGGCGGCGGCGCTGGCGGGCCGCGACGCGGCGGACCTGCCGGGCGAGCCCCTTCTGGAGCGCTAGCGGGCGGCGCCCGCGGGGAACGGCGGTGTCCGCACGATCAACCTGCCTGATCGTGCGGTACCAAAACCGGCCCCGTGGCCGGGCTGGAGGCTCGCACGATCAACCTGCCTGATCGTGCGGCACGAAAACCGGCCCCGTGGCCCGGCTGAAGGCTCGCACGATCAGCTCGGTTGATCGTGCGGCGCCATGCCCGGCCGGCCGGCGCGGCCCGCCGGGCTCGAGCGAACGCGGCGTTGGCTTCGTCAGACTTACCCGACGCCGCGTTCGCTCACCTCGGGCGGCGGGCCGCGGCCGCCTCCTGGACCATCCCGACGGCCGTCGCCACCTGCGCGACGCCCACCAGCACCCCGGCGCGGATGCCGGCGCGGAAGCCCCGGCGGAGCAGACCGACGTAGAAGCTCAGTGGCTCCGGGCGGCGGAGGGTGCCGTGCCCGGCGCGGAACCGGTAGGCGCCGCGGCCGTACCGGACCTGCTGGCGCCAGAACCCGGCGGGGGAGAGCTCCTGGTGGTGGCGGACCAGCGCCTCCGGGGTGAAGGCGAGCGTGCGGCCCGATCCGACGAGCCGCGCACACCAGTCGCGGTCCTCGCCCGCGGCGAGCGGGTAGCTTCCGTCGAACGGCACGGCGGCGCAGACCTCCGCCCGGCACGCGAGGTTGCTCGTCGGGGCGAACCGCATCCGGCCCGCCGGGTCGACGGTCGCCTCGGCCAGATGTGTGGCGACGGCCTGAGCTGCCGCGGCGACGACGCTGTGCGGGCGCCCGTTGCGGGTGGGCCCGGCGGCCGCGTCGGCCCCGGTCGCGATGCGCGCGGCGAGCGCGGCGGCCCAGCCGGGCACGGGGTCGCAGTCGTCGTCGGTGAAGCAGACGACCGGGGCCGCCGCCGCCGCCACACCGGCGTTCCGGGCGGCCGCCGGTCCACGGCCGGCCCCGCGCACCAGCCGCGCGCGGGGCGCCCCGGCGACGACCGCGGCGACGGCGGCGGCGTCCCGCGACGCGTCGTCGACGACGACGATCTCCAGGTCGGCCACGGTCTGGCGCTCCAGCGCGGCGAGGCAGACGGCGAGCCGGTCCGGCCGGTCGCGGGTCGGGACCACGACGGAGATCTGCGGGACGACCTGCGGGTTCACGCGAGCACACCCCATCCGGCGACGGCGGCCGCCCCCACGAGAGACGCTGTCACGAGCCGCCACCCCGCGGCCCCGGGCACGGCCACGACTCCGGCCACCGCTGCGGCCGTCGTGCCGGCCAGCGCGGCACCGGCGGCTCCGGCCGCGCCCCAGACCGGTACGGCGAGCACGGCGACACCGACGAACACGGCCGCTCCCGCCGCCGCGGCCGTCAACGTCGCCACCGGCCGCAGCCGCAGCGCCGCCGCCTGCAGGAGCAGTGCGTTGAGCGGGGCGAGGACGACCGTGGCGAGCGCGAGCGGGAAGGCTACGACCGCATCCGTGTAGGCGGCACCGAGCACGAGGGGAACCGCGACGCCGATCGCGAGCACCGCGAGGGCCATGGCCGGCAGCACCGCGGCCAGCAGCACGCCGGCCAGCCGGCGTAACGCGGGCTCCGCCGCACCCTCCGCCTGCCGCGCGGAGAGCGCGGGCAGCGTGACGACGAAGACCTGCGCGACGGCGTACGTCGCGGCCAGCGCAACCCCGATCGCGACCGCCGCGTGCCCGGTCTCCTCGTCCGTGCTCAGTGCCGCCGCCGCGACCACGCCGCCACGCTGCACGAACTGGGTCAACGCCCCGGTGCCCGCGGCGACCAGCCCGAACCGCGCGGCATCCGGGGGCAGGTCCACGGGCACCCGCGGAGCCGTCCGCCAGAGCGGGGCGGTCGTCGCGGCGGCGAGGGCGAGCCCCGCGGCGCCGGCGACGGTCACACCGGCGATCGCACCGTCCACCCCGGCCGCTCCGTACAGCGCGACCACCGCGGCGATGAGCACGGCGTTCTGCACCGGAAAGCGCGCCGACCAGGCGCCGGCGCGACCCAGGCCGAGGTCGGCCTGCAGGGCGAGGGTCGCGACGACGTTCAGGGCGAGGGCGAGCAGTACCCACACCGTCTCCCGCGGCGGGAACCAGCCGCCCGCCGCCAGAACCGCTCCGACGAGGGTGAGCAGGACGAACGGCGCGATCCGGTTCCGAGCGAGCCGGAGGGTCAGCGCCCGGGCGAGACCGCGGCGCTGCTCGGGGGGAGCGGCCGGAACGTAGCGGGCCAGGAGCGTCGCCCCGCCGAGCGTCATGGCGACCGACCCCACCGCGACCAGCGTCAGCGCGACGGACAACCGCCCGTAGTCGGCGGGCCCGAGCAGCCGGGGCACGACCGTGGCGAGCAGAACCAGGGTCGCGGCCTCGGCCACCTTGCCCAGCACCCCGGCGACGACGGGACGGCGCAGATCGCTTGCCGACGACGTACCCCGCGGCCCGGCGCGCACCGATTCAGGCAAGGCTGTCCTGACCCATGGCTGCGGACCCTACCCCGCGCGACGGGCCCGTCTCCGCAGAGTCGCCGGCGTCCCCGCCAAGTCGATCGGCCGTGCGGGGACGCGACGGGCTCTGCGAGGACGCGCGCGGGGTGGTCAGTTCGCGACCCCGGCATCGGCCCCGGCCACCGTCCGCCCGCCGCGGGTCAGCACGTACGCGTCGCGGGCCAGCGGGGAGGTGAACGCGTACACCCGGACGTACGGGTCGCCCGGCCCGTCGGTGGGCAGCGCCAGCACCGACTGCGAACGCGGCACCTGCGCGTAGACCCCACCGCGGTCGGCGGCCCAGGCCATGTCGGCCAGGCCGGCCAGCGGCGGGCCGTCCGGGGCGGCGGCGCGGGTGACGCCGAACGTGGCGGGCTCAGTGACCCCGTCGACTGCGGCCGGAGGCCGCGTACAGGGATGGGCGAACGCGACCTGCCAGCCCAGAGCGACAGGGGCGGCCGGCGGAAGCAGCGTCGACAGCGGCACCGTCCGGGCGCGCGCTGGCGCGGTGAACGCCAGCCAGCCGTGCAGCGCATCCGTCGTGTCCGTCGCCTCGATCCGGACGGCGTCTGCACCGGCGGGCGGCCGGAGCGGGAAGGTGCGCCAGTGCGGCGAGCTGGCTTCGTCGGCGAGCGGGACGCGGTCCAGCGGCGTCACGGAACCGTCGGCGCGGCGGCCGTAGACCGCGGTCAGCGTCGTGCCGCCACCGGCGACGAGGTTCCCGGCGGCGAGAACGACGGACGTCGCCTCCCGCGCAGGCGGGGGCAGTGAGTACCAGGCGGTCGTCGCCGACCCGCCGGGGCGGTCGGTCAACGAGCCCCACACCGGGCCGGGAGGCGGCCGATCGCCCGCGAAGAACCCTCCGCCGTCGGCGAAGCCGTCGACGGGTCCTGGTTCGGAGATCGCGTCGAGCGTCGTCGCCCGGGTGGCGTCGAGCACGCGGAGCCCGGCGGCGGCTCCGCAGTGGTGCCCTGCCGGATCGGCGACGTTCTGCGCCCACAGCGATCCCGGCGGGGTGCTGCGCAACCCGGCGACAGTGAACATCCCGACGGTCGCGATCACCGAGGCCGCGAGCGAGGCTGCAAGCACCAGCGGGACGGCGCGCACGGCGGCGTCGCGGGCGTCGCGCGGCGTCCCGGTCCGTCGGCGGCGGAGGAGCACGAGGGCGGCCGCGACGGCGAGCAGCGCGAGCCAGAGCAGCGGGTGGTCCATCGTGACGCCGCGCAGGGAGAGCCGGGCGTACGGGTCGGCGATCCCGTCGAGCCAGGCGTACGGCCACGAGTTCGGGCCGTGCCACACCAGCGCACACACCGCCGCCGTCGACACCGCCAGCGCGATCGGTACGGCCACGGGGAGCCGCTCTCCGCGGAGCACGGCGCGGCACAGCGGGACCGCGGAGACCAGCAGCAACCCGAGGAACGCAGCACCGACCCCGGCGAGCGACCCGAAGTGGTGGGTCCACTTCGACGGCGTCAGGACCAGGGCCGCGAACCCGAGAGCGGTCGCGGAGGCCGTCAGTACGAGCGGCACCGGCACCGGGACCCGGCGCGCCCGCGCGGCGACCGCCAGCACCGCGAACCAGGCGAGCCCGAGCAGGCAGGTGAGCACGGCGGCACGGCGTGCGAAGCTGCCCATGGGGATGGGGTCGAGCAGGAACGCGTACCGGCCGGCCTCGTCGGCCCAGCCGTCGGGGGTGAAGACCGCCGCGGTCACCGCCTGCCCGCGGAGGAAGTCGCGGACAGCACCGTCGGCGAACCCGAGGAGCAGCGCCGTCGTCAGCCCGGATCCCACGGCGACGGACCGCAGCACGGTCTCCTGCCCTGCGCCGCGGAGCAGGGGTACCAGCAGCGGCAGGGCGGCGATCAGCACGCCCAGCAGCACCACGCCGCCGGTGTGGGCGACCCCGCCCGCTCCGGCGACGGCCAGGCCGAGCCAGGCGAGCGCGAGCCGACGGCTCGTCGCGGCCCGGAGCAGCAGCGCCGTCGCCGTGGCCGCGCACAGGGCCACCACCGGCTCGGGCCGGACCCCCATGTCGTACGGGAGCCACCACGCGAGGAACGCCACGGCCGTGGCGGCCCGCAGGAGCGTTCCGCTCCCGCCGAGGCGGCGCACCGCGGCCCAGGTGAGCACCCCGCAGACCGCAGCCGGCACGCGCAGCAGCACCGGTGCGGTGCCCACCCACTGCTGCCACTCCGCCAGAGCCAGGTAGGGCCAGGTGAACGGGGTGAAGCCGCGGTTCTGGAACTGGACGTAGTCGCCCACCGAGCCGGTCAGGGCGGCGTTGCGGGCCTGCAGCACGAAGTAGCCGTCGTCGTCGGTCGCTGGGGCGACGAACATCCACCACACGAGCACGCCCACGACCACGAGATCCACCAGCGCCCCGGGCCCGGGGTGCCGCGGCCACCGCAGACCGGGACGCCGGACGCGACGGTCGACCAGCGCCAACAGGACGACCGTGGTGAGCAGCGCCAGCACGAGCACGACGGTCAGCACGGACTTGACGGTGGTCGGGGTGGTGGTCGACTCGTCGTCGACCCGCAGCGACACCGCGAGCTCGCCCGGCGCGACGCCGGTGAGGCTGCTCAGCAGCAGGTCGACGTCCGGCAGCCGCTCGCCCTGCCACCGGCCCACCTCGACGCCGTCGCGGGTCACGACGATCTCCGCCGACCGGGGGCCCGCCACCGCGTCGGGGTCGCTCGGCACGCGCTCGATCGGAACGGCGGGGTCGATGCCGCCGAGCGGGGTGGGCGGTCCGCGCACGTCCGCCGGTAACCCCGCGTCGGTGCCGGTCAGCCGGTAGGTGCACGCCCCCGGGGGCACCGGTTCGTCGACGGCCAGGGTGTCGCGCACCCGGACCTGCACGCGGTCGGCGACGGCGCTGACGACCAGGGCCGCTCCGGTCTGTCCAGAACCGGGCAGCGCGGTCGCGAGCACGGTGCCTGCGCCCCGGCCGTTGCCGGTGTCGGGGACGGCTGCAGCGCGGCGGACGGCGTCGCAGCCGAACCGCACGTCGAGCCCGAGGGGGCGGTAGGCCGTCAGCGGCAGCAGGGTCGACTCCACGCGTGCCGGGTCGCGGGGCCAGGTCACCGTCGGGGTGCTGACCACGACGGGGGCGAACGGCAGGGCCAACCCGCAGACGACGGCGACGAGCCCCGCCAGCGCTGCCACGCGCAGCGGCCACGGCGACCGCGACGACGCGGGCGGAGCGGCCGGGACGGCGCCGGTCTCCGGCGGCGCGTCGCCCGCGTCGCGCGTGGTCGTCACCGGGCCATCCTGGTGCACTCCGGCCCGATGATCGACCGGCTGCCGGATCTCAGGACTGCGCGGCGGCGAACTGCGCCTCGTACAGCGCGTGGTAGGCGCCGTGCGCGGCGAGCAGCTCGTCGTGCGTGCCCTGCTCGACGATCCGGCCGCCGTCCATCACGAGGATCAGGTCGGCGTCGCGGATCGTGGAGAGCCGGTGCGCGATGACGAAGCTGGTGCGGTCGCTGCGCAGCCGGGCCATCGCGCGCTGCACGAGCACCTCGGTGCGCGTGTCGACCGAGCTGGTGGCCTCGTCCAGGATCAGCAGCGACGGGTCGGCGAGGAACGCCCGGGCGATCGTGATCAGCTGCTTCTCCCCGGCGCTGACGGCGCCGCCGTCGGAGTCGACGCGGGTGTCGTAGCCGTCGGGCAGCCTGCGCACGAACCGGTCGACGTACGCCGCGCGGGCCGCCGCCTGCAGCTGCTCCTCGGTCGCGTCCGGGTTGCCGTACGCGATGTTGTCGCGGATCGTGCCGCCGAACAGCCAGGTGTCCTGCAGCACCATGCCGATCCCCGAGCGCAGGTCGGCGCGCGACATCGTCGCGATGTCGACGCCGTCGAGCGTGATCCGGCCCGCGTCGAGCTCGTAGAACCGCATCACGAGGTTCACCAGAGTTGTCTTGCCTGCGCCCGTCGGGCCCACGATCGCGACGGTCTGCCCCGGCTCGGCGACCAGGGAGAGGTCGTCGATCAGCGGCACGTCCGGGCGGTAGCGGAACGACACGTGCTCGAACGCCACCCGGCCCCGCCGCTGCGCGCGCACCGCCGGTACGACCGGGTCCGCGACCTGCTCGGGCGCGTCGAGGAGCTCGAACACCCGCTCGGCCGAGGCCACCCCCGACTGCAGCAGGTTCGTCATCGACGCCAGCTGCGTGAGCGGCTGGGTGAACTGCCGCGAGTACTGGATGAACGCCTGGACCTCGCCGAGCGTCATCGCCCCGGACGCGACCCGCAGCGCGCCGACCACCGCGACGGCGACGTAGTTGAGGTTCCCGAGGAACATCATCGACGGCATGATGATCCCGGAGACGAACTGCGACCGGTAGCTCGCGCCGCGCAGCTCGGCGTTCTTCGCCGCGAAGTCCGCCTCCACCTCGGCACGCCGTCCGAACACGTTCACCAGCTCGTGGCCAGTGAACGCCTCCTCGATCTGCCCGTTCAGCTCGCCGGTGTAGCGCCACTGCGCCACGAACTGGCCCTGCGACCGCCTCGCGATCGCCCGGGTCATCCACGTCGACAACGGCACGGTCAGCAGCGCGATCACCGCCAGCAGCGGCGAGATCACCACCATGAACACCAGCACGCCGACGACGGTCAGCAGCGAGGTCAGCAGCTGGCTCATCGTCTGCTGGAGGCTCTGGGAGACGTTGTCGATGTCGTTGGTGACGCGGCTGAGCAGCTCGCCCCGCGAGCGGGCGTCGACGTAGGACAGCGGCAGCCGGTGCAGCTTGTCCTCCACGTCGCGGCGCAGCGCCGCGATGGTGCGCTGCACGATGCCGTTGAGCAGCCAGCCCTGCAGGTAGGCCAGCAGCGAGGCGCCGACGTAGATCGCGACGACGAACAGCAGCACGCGACCGAGCGCCGCGAAGTCGACACCGACGCCCGGGATCACGTTCTGCGATTCGATCAGCGTGGCCGTGGTGTCGTTGCCGGCGGCACGGGCGTCGGCCGCGGCCTGGGCGGTGGAGATGCCCGCCGACAGCTGCCGGCCGAGGACACCGGCGAAGATGAGGTCCGTGGCGCGGCCGAGGATCACCGGCCCGACGACGTTGAGGGCCACGCTGACGACGCCGAGGACGAGCACGGCGACGACCCCGAGCCGGTGGGGGGCCAGGCGCCCCAGCAGGCGCCGCGCGGACGGGCCGAACGACGACGCCTTCTCCGTGGGCACGCCGAGGCTCGCCCATGGTGGACCGCCACCGCCCGGCCGGCGCTGCGCGGCCATCGCGCGGGCGGCACGGGCGGTCTCGTCGGCACCCGCAGCGGTGGCGGGGCGGGCGCCGTTCTGATTGGCGGTGCTCATGCCGCGTCCGCCGTGCTGAGCTGCGACTCGACGATCTCGGCGTAGGTCGGGCACGTCGACAGCAGCTCGTCGTGCGTGCCGATCCCGACGACGGTGCCCGTGTCCAGCACGACGATCGTGTCGGCACCCGTGATCGTCGAGACGCGCTGGGCGACGATCACCACCGTCGCGTTCGCGGCGACCGGGCCGAGCGCGCTGCGCAGCCGCGCGTCGGTGGCGACGTCCAGGGCGGAGAACGAGTCGTCGAACAGGTAGATCTCCGGTCGGCGCACCAGCGCGCGGGCGATCGCCAGCCGCTGCCGCTGGCCGCCGGAGAGGTTGGTGCCGCCCTGCGCGACCGGTGCGTCCAGACCGGCGGGCATCGCCCGCACGAAGTCGGCACCCTGGGCGACCTCCAGCGCCGCCCACAGCTCGTCGTCCGTGGCGTCGGGGCGGCCGTGCCGCAGGTTCGACGCGACCGTGCCGGAGAACAGGTAGGGCCGCTGCGGGACGTAGCCGATCCGCCCGACCAGCTCCTGCGGCGCGAGGTCGCGCACGTCCACCCCGTCGACCGACACCGCGCCCGTGGAGACGTCGAACAGCCGCGGCACCAGCGACATCAACGTGGTCTTCCCCGAGCCGGTGCTGCCCACCACGGCCGTGGTGGTGCCCGGGCGGGCGGCGAAGGAGATCTCGTACAGCACCGGGGCGTCCGCGCCGGGATAGCGGAACCCCACCCGGTCGAACACCAGCAGGCCGTCGCGCCGGTCCGGGGTCACCGGCTCCGCCGGGAGGGTGACCGACGTCCGCGTGTCGAGCACCTCGACGATGCGCTCGGCACAGACCGCGGCCCGCGGGACCATCATCGCCATGAACGTGGCCATCATGACCGCCATGAGGATCTGCAGCAGGTAGGCCAGGAACGCCGTCAGCGCCCCGATCTGCATCAGCCCGGCGTCCACCCGGATCCCGCCGAACCACAGCACCGCGACGCTGGACACGTTGAGCACCAGGATCACGACCGGGAAGATCAGCGCCTGCAGCCGGCCCGCGCTGGTGGCGACCGCCGTGAGGTCCGCGTTCGCCCTGCCGAACCGGGCGGTCTCCAGCGGTTCGCGGACGAAGGCCCGCACCACCCGGATCCCGCCGATCTGCTCGCGCAGCACCCGGTTGACCTCGTCGATCATCGTCTGCATCCGGCGGAACCGCGGCACCATCCGGCTGACGATCACCCCGATGGTCCCGGCCAGCACCGGGACGCAGACCGCGACCAGCCACGACAGGCCCGGGTCCTCCCGCAGCGCCATGACGATCCCGCCCACGCACATGATCGGCGCGGCGACCAGCATCGTGCACGAGGTGAGCACGAGCATCTGCACCTGCTGGACGTCGTTCGTGCACCGCGTGATCAGCGACGGGGCGCCGAACCGGTTCACCTCGCGGGTGGAGAACTTCCCGACGCGGTGGAAGACCGCGGTGCGCGCATCCGCCCCGAAGGCGGTGGCGGTGCGCGCGCCGTGATGCACGGCGGCGATCGAGCAGGCCACCTGGACGAGGCTGATCAGCAGCATCATGCCGCCGAGCCGCATGATCAGCTCGGTGTCGCCGGTGGCGATGCCGCGATCGATGATCTCCGCGTTCAGGCTGGGCAGGTACAGCGACGCGATCGTGCCCACCAGCTGCAGCACGACGACCGCCGCCAGTGGCCGTCGGTAGGGCCGCAGGTGGGTGCGCAGCAGGCGGGCGAGCACGGGCGTCCTCTCGAACCGGTCGGATCAGGAGCGGGGATCAGGGATGGTCGCACGGGGATCGCGACCGCTCCGTCATACCACCCGGGTCCGACAGGACCGCGCGAATATGCTCCGGCCCCGGCCGGATCACCGTCGGGCGTCAGCCGTCCAGCACTGCGCGGACCACGGCCATGGCCGCCCCGCGCAGCGCCGCCTCGCCACCCAGCGCGGACATCCGCACCGCGACGGGGGAGCGCCACACCACGCGGCGCGCCAGCTCGTCCGCGACCGCCCCGCGCAGTACCGCGCCCAGGCGCGGGTAGCCGCCGCCGAGCACGACGGTGGGCAGGTCGAGCAGGTTCACCGCACCGGCCAGGGCGACGCCCAGCGCGTGACCTGCCGCCCGCAGCGCGGCGTCCGTGGCGGGCTCGCCCCGGTCCGCCGCGGCGGCGAGCGCGTCGAGGTCGTCGACCCCCGCCGCCCGGCACAGCTCCTCCACTCCGACCGCCCGCTCGAGGCACCCCTGGCCCCCGCAGGTGCACGGCGGTCCGGCGGGGTCGACGACGACGTGGCCCAGCTCGCCCGCACGGCCCCCGGACCCGCCGAACAGCCGCCCGCCGAGCACGATCCCGGCGCCGACGCCGATGCCCCCGGAGACGTAGAGGAAGTCGTCGCCCGCCCCGCCGGCGCGCTGCTCGGCCAGCGCGGCCAGGTCGGCCTCGTTCCCGACGGTCACCGGCACGTCGCCGACGACCGGCCCGAGCACCGCGGCGGCCCGCGCGACGATGTCGACGTCGCGCCACAGCGGTAGGTTCGGCGCCCGTTCCAGCACGTTCCCGGCGACGACACCCGGCACCGCGAGGCCGACCCCCGTGACCGGCAGTCCGGCCTCGGCGACCACGTCGGCCGCCAGCGCGGCCGCTGCCTCCAGCCCGACCGCCGGCCCGTGCGTCCGGTGGTCCGACGTGGCGACGCGCCGGGCCCGGACCGCGCCGGTCAGGTCGACCACGCACGCGCCCACGGCGTCGACGCCGATCTCCACCCCGAGCCCGCCCGGCCCGGACCGGTTGAGCTCGAGCGGGTTGGCCGGGCGGCCCGTGCCGCCGCGGGCGGCCGCGAGCTCCGCGACCAGCCCGGCCGCGAGCAGCTCCTCGACCAGCGACGACACGGTGCCCCGCGTCAGGCCCGTGCGCGTGGCGATGCGGGCCCGCGACACCGGCTCGTCGGCCGCGACGGTGTGCAGCACGAGGGCGCGGTTGTGCCGGCGCACCGTGTGCTGGCCGGCCGGGAGGGACGCGCTCATGTCGCGTACGCCGACGAGCGGCCCGCTCGCCCGACAGGATCCGACGGGCGGCCCGCTCGTCCGATGAAGCCGGACGAACGGGCCGCTCGTTGCAGAAGGACCCCGCGGGTCGAGGTCACACCCGGGTCGCGGTGAGGTCGCGGACCTCGGCGTACCGGGCGCGCACCGCCGGCGTCGGGTCGGCCTCGCGCAGCACCGTCCCGGCGGGCTTCCACTGAGGCAGCTCGCCGCGCAGCACCCACGCCGCCTGGCGTGCTGCCCCGTCGGCGACGTACTCGCCCGGCGCCGGCACCACCACCGGCCGACCGAGCACCGCGGGGGCGATCACCTGCACGGCTTCCGACCGCGCGCCGCCGCCGATCAGGAACACCCGGCGCACCGGCACGCCGGCCTCCTCGAGCGCGTCGACCGCGTCGGCGAGCCCGCACAGCAGGCCCTCCACCGCGGCGCGGGCCAGGTACTCCCGGTGCACGGTGCCCAACGTCAGGCCGTGCAGCGCACCCGTCGCGTCCGGGCGGTTCGGCGTCCGCTCGCCCTCCAGGTACGGCACGAGCGTCAGCCCGCCCGCCCCGGCCGGCGCGTTGAGCGCCAGCTCGGCCAACCGGTCGTGGTCGACGCCGAGCAGCGCGGCCGTGGAGTCGAGCACCCGTGCCGCGTTGAGCGTGCACACCAGCGGCAGGTGCTCGCCCGTGGCCGAGGCGAACCCCGCGATCGTGCCCGTCGGGTCCGCCGTGGGCACCTCGCTCACCGCGCACGCCACCCCGGACGTCCCGATCGACACCACGACGTCGCCCGGCACCGCGCCGAGCCCGAGCGCGGCGGCGGCGTTGTCGCCGGCCCCCGGGCCGAGCATCTGGCCCGTGGCGGCGGTGCCCGCCTGCTCGGCGGGACCGAGCACGCGGGGCAGCGTGACGTCGGAGCGGCCGAACCCGAGCTCGAGCAGATCGTGCCGGTAGGCGTTCGTGACCCCGGACCAGTAGCCGGTGCCGCTGGCGTCGGAGCGGTCCGTGATCAGGTCGTCGAGCGCACCCGGAGCCGACCCGAGCCCGCTGCGTAGCCGCCACGTGAGCCAGTCGTGCGGCAGGCACACCGCGGCCGTCGCGGCGGCGTTCTCCTTCTCGTTGCGGGCCAGCCACCGCAGCTTCGAGACGGTGAACGACGCGACGGGCATGCTGCCCATCGCGTCGGCCCACTCCTGGGCTCCCCGCTCGGCGACGAGGTCCGCAGCGGCCTGCGCGGAGCGCGTGTCGTTCCACAGGAGGGCGGGCCGGACGACCGCCCCTGACGCGTCGAGGCACACCATCCCGTGCTGCTGGCCGCCGACGGCGATGGCCTCGACGTCGTCGAGCCCGCCGGCCGCCGTGACCGCCTCGCCGAGCGCCGCCTCCCAGGCGGCCGGGTCGACCTCCGTGCCGTCGGGGTGCGGGGCGCGCCCGTGGCGGACCAGCTCACCGGTCTCGGCGTCGCGGATGACGACGGTGCACGACTGGGTGGAGGTGTCGACCCCCGCGACGAGAGTCATCGCGCACCCATCACGTGCTCGAGGGCCAGCTGGCCGAGCCGCACGAAGCCGTAGCCGCGCTCGGCGGTCTTGTCGGCGTCGAAGTCCTCGAACGCGCTGCGGTCCGCGACGAGGTCCGCGATCGTCTCGCCCGGCTTGATCGTCGGGGTCGAGAGGTCCGCGACCCCGGAGGCCGCCAGCGCCTCGGCCACCTCGGGGTCGGCCCGGAACGCCGCAGCGCGCTCCTTGAGCAGCAGGTAGGTGCGCATGTTGGCTGCGGCCGACGCCCACACCCCGTCGATGTCCTCGGTGCGCAGCGGCTTGTAGTCGAAGTGCCGCGGGCCCTCGTATGCCCCAGAACCGTTGCTACCGTTCTCGAGCAGGTCGACCAGCGAGAACGCGTTGAGCAGGTCGCCGTGCCCGAACACGAGGTCCTGGTCGTACTTGATCCCGCGCTGGCCGTTGAGGTCGATGTGGAAGAGCTTGCCCGCCCACAGCGCCTGCGCGATGCCGGCGGTGAAGTTCAGCCCGGCCATCTGCTCGTGGCCGACCTCGGGGTTGAGGCCGACCATGTCGCCGTGCTCGAGCTCGGCGATGAACGCCAGCGCGTGGCCGACGGTCGGCAGCAGGATGTCGCCGCGCGGCTCGTTCGGCTTGGGCTCGATCGCGAAGCGGATGCCGTAGCCCTGCTCCTTGACGTAGCCGGCGAGCAGGTCGATGCCCTCGCGGTAGCGGTCGAGCGCGGCACGGATGTCCTTGGCCTGGTCGACCTCGGCGCCCTCGCGGCCGCCCCAGAACACGTAGGTCGACGCGCCGAGCTCGGCGGCGAGGTCGAGGTTGCGGATGATCTTGCGCAGCGCGAAGCGGCGCACCGACCGGTCGTTGCTGGTGAACCCGCCGTCCTTGAAGACGGGGTGGGTGAACAGGTTGGTGGTCGCCATCGGCACGACGAGGCCGGTCTCGTCCAGCGCCGCGCGGAACCGGGCGATCAGCCGGTCGCGCTCGGGGGCGTCGGTGCCGAAGGGGATGAGGTCGTCGTCGTGGAAGGTGACGCCGTAGGCGCCGAGCTCGGCCAGGCGGTGCACGGTCTCCACCGGGTCGAGGGGGGGTCGGGTGGCGTCGCCGAACGGGTCGCGCGCCTGCCAGCCGACGGTCCAGAGTCCAAAGGTGAACTTGTCGTCCCGGGTGGGCTGGGGCGCCATGGCGACTCCTTTGTTCGGCCATCGTACAAACTTCGGCGAGCGTAGCGCCGGACCTCGGCGGACGGAAGCCTCAGCCGGCGAACTCGAGCACCGGCAGGCCGCGCACGCCCGGGAGGTCGACGCAGAACAGCGCCCCGGCCAGCGGCTGCGCGGCGAGCGCGTCGGCGTCGAGGTTCTCCCGCGAGGTGGTGATGTAGAGCCGGTCCAGCTCGGGACCGCCGAAGGTGCACGCCGTGACCTGGGCGACGGGCAGCGGGACGGCTGCGAGCAGCTCACCGTCCGGCGTGTAGCGGTGCACCGCGGCGCCCGCGAACAGGGCCACCCACAGGCAGCCCTCGGCGTCGACGGTCAGCCCGTCCGGCGAGCCCGGGCCGTCGGCGATCGTGAAGGCCGTGCGACGGCCGGACAGGGTGCCGTCTCGGTGGTCGAAGACGTCGATCTTCTTCGTCGGGGTGTCGACGTAGTAGGCGTGCGCGCCGTCGGGGGAGAAGCCGAAGCCGTTGGAGACCGTGACGCCGTCGAGCACCTTCTCGACGGACAGATCGGGGCTGAGCCGGTAGAGCGCCGCCGCGCCGGGGGTCTGGTCGTAGGCCATCGACCCGGCCCAGAAGTTGCCCGCCGGGTCCGCACCGCCCTCGTTCATCCGGATGCCCGGGTCGTGCCACACCTCGGGGAGCCGCCGCTCGACCTGCATGGCCTCGTCGAGCAGGACGAAGCCGCGCTGGTCCGCGAGCACGATCCCGCCGCCGCGGCGGGGCCGGAAGCAGGCGGCGACGGTGCCGACGTGGGTGCGGCGGACGTCCTCGGTGCCGGCCAGTTCCAGGATGTCGCCGGCCTGCATGTCCACCCATCGGACGCCGCCGAACGACGGGTGCCACACCGGCCCCTCGCCGTGCTCGGCGACGGCGGGGGTGACGGGCCGGGCGGTCAGGACCGGGACGCCGGGCGGGAGGTTCGCGTCGGGGGTGTTCGGGAACGTGAGCACCCCGCGGGCTACCCGGCGGGTGGCCGCGCCACGCTCAGACCCGCCGCCTGGGCCGGCGGAAGAGGAGGGCGAGGCCTGCGATGACCACGACGACCCCGATCACCAGCCACAGGGCGGAGCCGGTCATGAAACTGCCTCCGACCAGGTTGAGACCCTGCAGGGTCCACAACCCGCCGATGAGCACCAGCACCACACCGATGATCCGACCGACCCATTGACCCATGGGCCCATTGTGGGGTCGAGCGGGCTACTCCTGCTGGGCGCGTTTGCGGCGCTTGCCCTCGTGCATCGCGGCCACCCGGGCGACGGGGATCGTGTGGCCGTGCTCCAGCAGCTCGGCCGGCAGCTCCTGGGGGTCCGGGAGCGCCGCCGCCCACGGGTCGCCGTCGCCGAGCAGCCCCGGCGCCGTCGCGACGGTGAAGTCGGCGGGCGTGACGTGCGGGAGGTCGTCCCACGCGACCGGGAACGACACCGGCAGCCCCGGGCGGATCCGCGGGCTGTAGGCCGCGACGACGGTGGCGCCGATCGAGCGCGTGGAGTCGAGGAAGACCTTGCCGGCGCGATCGGCGCGGATGAACGCCGTGGTCGCGATCTCCGGGTCGAGCGCCTCGGCGCGGGCGGCGATCGCCCGGGTCGCCGCCGCCGAGTCCATGACCGGGACAGGCGTGATCGGCACGAAGATGTGGACGCCCTTGCTGCCGCTGGTCTTGACGGCGCCGACGAGGCCCAGGTCGTCGAGCACCCGGCGGATCAGCATCGCGGCCCGGACGACGTGCGCCCAGTTCACCGGGACGGGGCCGTCGCCCTCGGGCGGGTCGAGGTCCAGCACGAGGTGCGTCGCGTGCTGCTCACCGGCCCGGATCAGCGCGGGGTGGTACTCGACGGCGCGTTGGTTGGCCAGCCACAGCAGCGTGCGGCGGTCGTCGCACAGCGGGTAGGTGACCTCGCGGTGCGAGGCCTCGGCCCAGACCGTGGTGCGGGCGATCCACTCCGGCGCGTACTTCGGCAGGTTCTTCTGCATGAACGGCTGCTGCCCTGGTCGGACCCGCATCACCGACAGCGCCCGGCCGGCGAGCGCGGGCAGGATCGCGTGGCGGACGGCGTCGAGGTAGTCGACGAGGTCGCGTTTCGTGTGCCCTTTGCCGTCCGACGCTGTGCCGTCCGACGCAGCACCGTCGAACAACGGGCCGTCGAGGCTCGTCAGCTCGACGCCATCGCGGGTCTCTGTCGTTCCGGTCCGGGCGGCGCGGGTCCTGGCAGCGGCCATGCTGCAGCCTGTCACGAACCGGCCGCGTGAAGCTTCCGGAAGCCCTCGTCCAGACCGATCCGGGGGGTCCACCCCAACGCGGCGCGGGTCTCGCGCTGGTCGAACCAGTGCGCCGTGGACAGCTGCTCGGCGAGGAACCGGGTCATCGGCGGGTCGTGCCGCCACAGCGTCTCGACGACGGCTCCTGCGGCGCGGGCGAGCGAGGCCGGCACGGCGATCCGGGGGGCCGGGGCGCCGGCGGCGGCGCAGATCGACGCGAGCAGCTCGGCGACCGGGCGCGGCTCCCCGCCGGAGACGATGAGCACCCGGCGGTGCAGGTCCGGGGCCCGGTCGAGAGCGGCGACGAGCGCGTCGACGGCGTCGTCGACGTAGGTGGTGTCGATCAGCGCTGCCCCGGTGCCGACGACGGCGAGCCGCCCGGCCCGGGCCCGCGCGACGATCCGGCCGACGAGCTGCGTGTCGCCGGGCCCCCACACCAGGTGCGGCCGCACGACGACGACCGCGGGTTGCGCGTCTCCGCCCGGCGAGTTGCGCGTTCCTGCTCGGCGAGTCGCGCATTCCGGTACGCCGGCCAGCACCTCTTTCTCGGCCAGGGCCTTGCTGCGGGCGTAGTGGCCGCGGGCCCCGTCCGGGTCGGCCGCACCGGCGCCGACGCCGACCAGCGCGTCGCCCGCGTGCGCCACCGACGGCGACGACACGTGCACGAAGCGGCCCACGCCGGCCGCGCGGGCGGCGGCGAGCAACCGCCGCGTGCCGTCGACGTTCGTCCGCAGGTACTCCCGCCACGGCCCGACCACGTCGACCTTCGCGGCGAGGTGCACGACGGCGTCGTGCCCGGCGAGCGCCGCGTCCAGGGGCGCATGCGGATCGCCGAGATCGCCGAGTACCTCCCGGACCGGCAGCCCCGACTGACGGCGCTGCAGCACCGTGACGACGTCGCCACGGGCGGCCAGCGCCCGCGCGACGGCGCCGCCGAGCATCCCGCGCGCGCCGGTGACGAGGACCTTCACGGCCGCCGCCGCCGCGCACCCGCCAGCACCCGGCCCGCCCACGCCGCCACCCGCGTGCGGTCGATCTTCGCCGCGTGCCGGATGTCGACGGGTAGGGCGTCGGCCACCAGTACCGCCGCCACGGCCACCCCTGCGGCCGCGCGTACCGCGTCCGTCAGGGGAGCGACGGCGAGCAGCGGTGCGC
Organism: Pseudonocardia charpentierae; assembly: GCF_031845345.1. NCBI lineage: Bacteria > Bacillati > Actinomycetota > Actinomycetes > Pseudonocardiales > Pseudonocardiaceae > Pseudonocardia > Pseudonocardia charpentierae. Next base: position 376,605 of record NZ_JAVREJ010000003.1, read on the forward strand.
CCGCGCGCCGGGCCGCGATCATCGGCTCCGGCACCACGACCACGACCACCTGCTGGGTACCGGCCGGCCCGACCCCGACCACCGCCGCGGACGCGACCCCGTCGACCGCCTCGACCCGCTGCTCGACCCCGACGGGGGTCACCGGGCCGTCGGCGGCGGTGATCACGTGCACCAGCCGGCCCTCCACCCACAGCCGGCCCTCGGCGTCGAGGTGCCCGACGTCGCCGGTGCGGTGCCGTCGCGGCTCGCGGGCGCTGCGCCGCTGCACGGCCCACAGCTGGTCGTAGCGGTCCTTCACGTGCGGCCCGGCGACGCTGATCTCACCCGTGATCCCGGGCGCGCGGGTCGGCTCCCCGTCCGGAACACCCAGCCGCGACAGGGGCACCACCGCGACGTCGACGCCGGGAAGCGCGTGCCCGACGCACACCCCGTTCCCGGGGCCGGCGGCGTCGATCTCCGCGAGCGCGACGTCGGTGACGGGCAGGGCCTCGGTCATCCCGTACGGGGTGTGCGCCGCCGCGTTCGGCAGGACGCCGCGCAACGCGTGGAGCAGCGCGGCGGGCACCGGTGCACCGGCGGACACGACGCGGCGGACGCCGGCCAGGGCGCCGCGCTGACCCGGGTCGAGAACGGCACCGGTGGCGACGACGTTGCGGAGCGCTGCCGGTGAGGCGAAGACCATCGTCGCGTCGACCGCGGCGACGGCACGGGCCAGCGCGGCGGCGGTCAGGGCGCCGGGCTTGCGCACCTCCGGGACGGCCGACGGGATGCCCAGTGCCGGGCCGTAGAGCGCGAACGGGGGGAAGGCGGCGACCAGCCGGTCGTCGCCGGTGATCCCGTACGCCGCGCGCAGGGCCGCGATCTGCGCGCGCGCCTGCCGGTGCCGGTAGACGACGCCCTTGGCGGGCCCGGTCGCACCGGACGTGAACAGGACGGCGGCCTCGTCGTCGGGCCCCGCCTCGGCCGGGAGCGCCGTGCCGCGGTCCAGCAGGGCCCGGCCTCGGCGGGCCAGCGCGGCGAGCGTGACGGGCGCGCCCAGGAGTCGCCCCGGCGGGATCGGCCCGGCCGCGATCCGGCTGCCCGGGATGCCCAGCGCGGCCGCGAGGGTGAGCCCGGGAAGGGCGCCGACGACGTGCGCCGGGTGCGCGCCGCGCAGGGCCCGCGCGAGCCCGGCGGCACCCAGCCCGGGGTCGGCGACGACGACCGACGCCCCGGCCCGCCAGCAGGCGTGCGCGGCCGCGGTCAGGTCGGCGCCGGGCGGGACGAGCAGTGCGACCCGGTCGCCGGGGGAGACCCCGTGGTCGGCGAGCCCGACTGCCAGCTCGTGCACGCGCCGGACGAGCAGGTCCCAGGAGATCGCGCGGACGCCCGGCTCCACCACAGCGGGGGAGGGGTCGCCTGCGCGGGCCTCGAGCGCGGCCCACAGCGTCGGCGCTCCCTGCCCGTCCCCGTCACCGGATGGACGACCGGCCCGTTCGTCCGAACCTGGGCGACGAACGGGCCCTTCGTCCGGACCGGCCACATCGCTGATCCAGTTCCACGCGTCGGCGGCCGCCTCCGGGGCGTCCTCCAGCACGAGGTGCGACGCCCGCTCGTAGCGCTGGACGTCCGCGTGCGGCAGCCGCGCGCGCAGGTCGCGCAGGTAGCGGTCGGAGAACACCGGGTCGCGCGGGCCCCACAGCAGCAGCACCGGCACGTCGTCGAGCTTGCGGATCTCCTCGGCGATCCCGTCCAGCGTCGCGGCGCTGACGTGCTCGGGCTCGAGCGGGATGTCGGCCACGAACTCGTCCACCGCGCGTCGCCGGTCCGCCGAGGCGTAGGGAGCGGCGAACGCGTCGCGCACCGCCGACGGCAGCGCCGGCCGCGAGAGCGCCGTCGTCGCCCGCACGAACATCGGCGTCGCCCCGCACACCGCCTGCCGCAGCGCGGGCGTCCGGGCCAGCCGGATCAGCGACGGTGCCGCCGCGCCGGCCGGCTGGTGCACCGCGGTGTTGGCCAGCACCACGGCGAGGAGACAGGGGGAGGAGGCCGCGGCCGACCGGCCGCTCGAGAGGTTCGTGCCCGGTTCCGCGGCGTCGTACCTCTGGAGGGCGCGGTTGCGCACCGCCCAGCCCAGCGAGACCGCTCCGCCCCAGTCGTGGCCCGCCGTCACCACCGGCCCGGTGACGTCGAGGGCGTCGAGCACGGCGTCCAGGTCGTCGATGCGCTCCGCCAGCGTCCGCGCCGTACCCCGCTCCGAGTAGCCCATCCCGAGCTGGTCGACGGCCACCACGCGCCATCCCGGCGGTGCGGCGGCCACGAACCGTCGCCACAGGTACGACCACGTGGGGTTGCCGTGGACGCACACCACCGTGCCGTGTTCCGGCGACCCGTGGTCGAGGACGTGCCACGTGTGCCCGCGGGAGTCGGTGACCAGCCGCGACCAGGCCGGGTCGAGTCCGGGCAGGCCCGCCGGGGGGAATGCTGCGCCGGATTCTGCGGGGATCACCACTCCAGCTCGGTGCAGCACCCGTTCAGGCCCGAACCGACCCCCATGAGCAGCACCCGGTCACCGGTCTGCAGCGAGTCGACCTGGCTGGCCAGCGTGAACGGGATCGACGCCGGGCCGATGTTGCCGCGCAACGGGAACGACCGTGGCACGCGGTTGGAGTCGATCTCCAGCGTCCGGCACATCGCCGCGGTGAACACCTGGGAGACCTGGTGGGCGATGTAGCGGTCCATGTCCGACCAGTCGAACTCGGACCGCGCGTCCGCCCACATCGCCGCGGAGATCGCCATCCCGGCGTCGAGGAGGCCCTTGGTGTCGGTGCTCATGCCGTTCAGGTCGCCGATGCACAGCTCGTGGTGCTCGGTGGCGGCCCGCAGCACGCTACCGACGAGGCGGTGCCCCTCCGGGTGCTCGTCGGCGCGGCCCAGCACCATCGCGGCGGCACCCGAGCCGAGCGTCAGCGTCGCGAACTGGCTGAGCACGTCGTCGCGGGTCGCGTCCGGTCGCACCAGCCGCTCCAGGGTGTTCTCGTGGATCTCCCGGGCACCCTCCCCGTCGACGACCAGCGCGTAGTCGATCCGCCCCGCGTCGATCATCATCGCGGCGAGCTGCATGCCGTTGAGGAACCCGAGGCAGGCGTTGGCCACGTCGAAGTTCATGCACATCGGCGGCAGGCCGAGCGCGTGGTGCACGGCGACGGCGGCCGAGGGTTCGAGGTGGGCCCGGCTCACCGAGCTGTCGACGAGCAGCCCGACCCGCGCCGGGTCCACCCCCGCCTCGGCGAGTGCCTTCGCCCCCGCCATGGCCGCGGCGTCGGCGAAACCGACGTCACGCGGCCACCACCGGCGCTCGGTGATCCCTGCCAGGTTCTCCAACAGGCCGGGGCGCAGCCCCACCCGCCGGTAGGTCGCGGCGAGCCGCTCGTCCAGCTCGGCGGAGGTGACGACGTGCGGAGCGTCCACTCCGCAGACGGACAACACCGTCGTGTTCGCGTAGCGCTGGGTCGCGTTGCCGCTCATGAACTGCCTTTCCTGGCCGCTGACATGTCCCCGTGAGTACCACGCGAGCGGCCGTCCGACGGTTCCCGGACGTGCCGCTCGTCTCCTGTACTTCCCCCCGGTTCCCGGGTCACACGTTGTGCCGCAACACAGCAGGCCTGCGCCAACCGAGCACGGCCTCGGTCATCGTCACCACCCGCCGCACCGCACGGACGTCGTGCACACGCACGATCCGTGCCCCCGCCAGCACGCAGAACACCACCGTCGCCAGGGTTGCCTCCGCGACGTCGTCCCGCGGGAGATCGAGGGTCTCCTGCAGGAAGTCCTTGTTCGACACCGACGCGAGCAGGGGAAACCCCAGCACGGCGAGCTCGCCGAGCCGCCGCGTCAGCTCCAGCGAGTGCATGGTGTTCTTGTTCAGGTCGTGGCCGGGGTCGACCACGATCCGGTCCTTCGCGACGCCCGCCGCGACGGCGCGCCCGGCCCTGTCGAGCAGGTACGCGCCGACCTCGGCGACCACGTCGTCGTAGTGCGGCCGCGCGAGCTCCCGGCCGGGAGCGGCGCGGCTGTGGGTCACGACGAGGGTCGCGCCGGCGTCGGCCACGACCCGGGCCATGTCCGGGTCGTGCAGCCCGGAGGTGTCGTTGACGGCGTCCGCGCCAGCCCGCAGCGCCTGCCGGGCCACCTCGGCGCGGAAGGTGTCGATCGAGATCACCGCGTCCGTCCCGGCCCGGACCGCCTCGACGACGGGCAGCAGACGGTCCAGCTCGGCGCGCTCGTCGACCCTCTCCGCGATCGGCGAGAACGGCACGGCACCGATGTCGACCCAGTCCGCCCCGTGCTCGGCGGCCTGCAGCGCCGCGCCGACGGCCTTGTCGAGCGCGAAGGTCGCGCCGCGGTCGTAGAACGAGTCGACGGTGCGGTTGACGATGCCCATCACCGCGACCTGACGGGAGAAGTCGAACGTCCGCGCGCCGATCGTGCGGACGGGGTCGCCCAGCTCCGGCTCGACGGTCGGGAAGCGCATTCAGGTCCTTCCCGGGCGGGCGGCGGTCCCAGCCACGATAACCGCCGCGTCGGGTTGCCGTCCTGCCGTCGGGATATCCACGGGCATGGTGACGGTGCGGCGGGCGACGACGGCCGGGGCGGACGCGGTGTGGGCGGTGCTGGCGGACGGATGGCGGCTGCCGGCGTGGGTGGTCGGTGCGGCGCGGGTCGCCGCGGTGGACCGGACCTGGCCCGTGGTCGGTGCGCAGCTGCGGTACGGCATCGGCGGCTGGCCGCTGGTACTGCCCGGTTCGGCGGAGGTGACGGCCTGCATTCCGGGGCGCGAGCTGGCGTTGCACGGCCGGACGCCGTTCGGTGGGGTCGACGTGCGAGTGCGGGTCGACGACGCGCCGTCCGGGTGCGTGCTGGAGATCACCGAAGATGTCGTGTCCGGCCCCGCGCACCTGGTCCCGGCCCGGGTGCGGGCAGCGATCATCGGGGCGCGCAACGTCGAGACGCTGCGGCGGCTGGCGCTGCTGGCGGAGGCGGGCACGCCCTGACGGCGATGCGGGCGACATTGGACACACAAGACGCCGGGTTGAGCGCACGCGGAAGGGGTCACTCGGCGGCGTGGCCCGGTTCCGACGACGGTACGACCGCTACGACGACCCGTACGACCCCTACGACCCCTACGACCCGCGCAACCGGCGCCGGTGGGGCCCGCCCCGCCGCCACTACGCCCCGGCCCCGGGCGGATCGTGCCTGCGCGACGCCTGCCTGCTCCAGACCGGGTGCTGCGTCGCGGAAAGCCTCGACGGCAACTGCCTGGTCCTGACCCTGCTCTCCGGCCCCCAGCTGGCCGCGGTCCTCCTCGGTGGGGCGCGGGGGAGCGGATCGGGCAGGCGGAGCATCGCGGACCGGCTCGTCGGTGCTGTCCGGGTCTACCAGCAGCGGGTCAGCGCGGGACGGCCGGCGGTCTGCCGCTTCACCCCGTCGTGCTCGGAGTACGCCGCCCAGGCGCTGCAGGCGCACGGCGCGGCCCGGGGTGCCGCGTTGGCGCTGCGCCGGATCGTCCGCTGCCGTCCGGGTGGGCGCCGGGGTGCCGACCCCGTCCCCCGACCCGCCTGACCACCCGCGCGGCCTCAGCCCTCCCGCGCCCGGGCCTCCCGCACCACCTCCGGCTCCTCCTCCAGGTCCAGCGCCGCCCCGATCAGGGCGAGGTGGCTCAGGCCCTGGGGCAGGTTGCCGAGGAACGCGCCGTCCGCGGGGTCGATCATCTCGGCGAGCACGCCCACGTCGTTGGCCAGCGGCACCAGCTCGTCCATCAGCGCCAGGGCCTCGCCGGTGCGGCCCACCGCGTGCAGGGCCGACACCGCCCAGAACGACGGCGCGACGAACGCCGCCTCCTCCTTCGCCGCACCCGTGTAGCGGTACAGCAGGGGGCCGGCGCCGAGCTCGGCGCGCAGGGCGTCGATCGTCGACGACATGCGCGGGCCGACGTCGAAACCGCTGCCGGCGTGCAGGAGGATCGAGGTGTCGAGGTCGTCCGTGCCGGGGTACCAGACGAACGCGCCGCGCCGCTCGGACCAGCAGTGCTCGTGCACCCACCGGGCGATCCGCTCCGCCTCGCCCGCCCACCGGTCGGGGTCGCCGGGGATCTGCCCCATCCGCGCCAGGTGGTAGGCGCACCGCAGCGCCTGCCAGCAGCCGAGCTTGGACGACGTGTAGTGCTCCTGGCGCTCCAGCTCCCACAGTCCGGCGTCGCGGTGGCGCCACGCGTCGCACGCCTGGTCCGCCATCCCCGCCAGCAGCCGCCCGGTGCCGGCGTCGAGGACGTGGCCGTGGTCGACGTAGAGCCGCACCATGTCGAACACGTCGCCGAACACCGACAGCTGCAGCTGGTCCACCGCCGCGTTCCCGACGACGACCGGCCCGATCCCGCGCCAGCCGGGGACCTCCGGGAACTCCGGCGGAGCGGGCAGCTCGCCCTGCAGCGTGTAGAAGACCTGCATCTGCGGCCCGTGCCGGTGGATGGCGTGCAGCAGCCAGCTGATCGCGGCCTGGGTCTCCTCGCGGATCCCGAACCGGAACAGCGCCTTGAGCGTGTAGGCGGCGTCGCGGATCCAGGCGAAGCGGTAGTCCCAGTTCTTGGCCCCACTCTGTCCACGATCGGGGAGGCTCTCCGGCAGCGACGTCGTCGCCGCCGCGGCGACCGACCCGCTCGGGCCGTGCAGCAGCAGCTTGAGCAGCAGCGCGCTGCGTTCCACGTCGTCCGCCCACGGCCCGGGGGCGCGGAACTGGCCGGACCAGCGCCGCCACGCCTCCACGGTCCGGTCCAGCCGCGCATCGACCTCGCGCGGTGTGGACAGGTGCAGGGGCTCCGACTCCGACGCCGTCACGCCCACCAGGTGGCGCGACCCGGGTGTGGTGCGGAACGTGCCGTGGACGGCCTGGTCGGTCACCTCGGTCTCGACCTCGCCGAGGAGGCGGACGGCCAGCGTCACGTCGTGCACGCGCAGGACCGTGCCGTGCACGGTGTCGTGGGCCCAGGGCGACGCCGAGTTCAGGCACGTCCCGGGCGCGACCGCGAAGCGCATCGGCACCCGCCCCGCGACCCCCTCGACCCGGCGGGCGAGCTCGGTCCACGGCAGGCGGCCTGCCCCGCCGGTGTTCAGCGCGTCGAGGACGCGCACGGTCCCGGAGGCGGTGACGTGCGTGGTCTCCAGGACGTTCGTGCCCGGCAGGTAGCGCCGCGTCGTGCGGGCGGGCTCGGTGGGAGCCAGCTCCAGCCGGCCTCCGTTGGGCGCGTCGAGGATCGCGGCGAAGGTGGGGCAGGAGTCGAGGTCGGGGATCGGCCACCAGTCGATGCGTCCGTCGAGCGCGACCAGCGCGACGGTGCGGGTGTCGCCGATGGGGGCGTAGGAGCGCAGGTCTGCGTAGCCGTCGGGGCGGTCCGGACCGGGCCCTGACGCGCTCGTGACGGGGTCGAGGTCGGGGGCGGGCATGGAACCTCCGGTCGGGACGGGGCCGGGCGCCGTGCCAGTCTCACTCGGCCGGGCCGTTCCGGCAGCGCCGCCCCTGCAGCGGCGCCCCAGGAGCGACGCCACTGTCGGGCCCGTCACCAGGGAGTGCGTTCCCGCCCGGCGGCGCGGAGGATGAAGACACGTGACCCTCGCCCGTCCGTCCCGTGCCGCGGGCGTCCCCGTCGTCGTGCCCCCGTTCCTGGTCGTCGCGGCGATCCTGCTGCTCGCGATCAACCTGCGCGGGCCGATCGTCGCCGTCTCGCCGGTCCTCGACGCGATCAGCGCCGACCTCGGCATCAGCGCGACGACGGCCGGACTGCTCACCGGCCTGCCCGTGCTGTGCTTCGGCCTGGCCACCCCGGCGGCGTCGGCGCTGCTCGCGCGCGTCGGGCTCGGTCGCGGGGTGTCGATCTCGCTGGTCGTGCTGCTGGCCGGCATGCTGCTGCGCTCGGTCGGCGGGCTGCCCACCGCGCTGGCGGGCACGCTGCTCATCGGCATCGCGATCACGGTCGGCAACGTGGCGGTGCCGGTGGTGATCGCCCGCGACCTGCCGCGCCACGCCGGGCCGGTCCTGGGGGCCTACACCGCGGCGCTGAACGTCGGCTCGATGCTGACCCTCTCGCTGACGGTGCCGCTCGCGGCGTCGCTGGGCTGGCGGACGGCGGTGGCGTCGTGGGGCGTGCTGGTGGTGGCGGCCCTGGCCCTCTGGGTCTACGCCACCCGGGGCGCGGTCCGCAGCACACCGGGCGCTGCCGACGGGGCCGGAGCCACCACGACCGCCCAGGACGACCGCACGTGGTGGCGCCGCCCCGTGGTGTGGCTGCTGACGATCGCGTTCTCCGGCCAGGCCTTCGCCTACTACGGCGTCACGGCGTGGCTGCCGCTGCTGCTGCGCGACGAGCTCGGGATGGCCCCCGGCGCCGCGGGCCTGAGCGCGTCGATCTTCCAGATCGCCGCCATCACCGGCGCGTTCGGAGTGCCGGTGCTGCTGCGTGTGCTGCCCGGGCCCCGCGCGGTCGTGCTGATCGTCGTGGCGGCCTGGTCCACCCTGCCGCTCGGCCTGCTGCTCGCGCCGGCGCTGTGGCCGGTGTGGTGCGCCGTGGGCGGTGCGGCCCAGGGTGGTGGGCTCGTGGTGGTCTTCTCGCTGATCGTGCGGTCGGCCCGTGACCTGGCCGACAACCGGCGGATCTCCGCGCTGGTGCAGGGCGGCGGGTACGTCGTCGCGTCGACGGGACCGACGGTGGTGGGTGCGGTACACGAGGCGACCGCGGGGTGGACGGCGCCGCTCCTGGTCGTCCTCGGGGCGATCATCCTGCTGGGTACGGCCGGCACCTTCTCGGCCGGTCTGACGGGGTCGCGGACCGGCTGAGAACCCCGTCAGGTCAAACCTGGGTCAAGTCCGCGCGCGCCCGCCGAACCAGGCCTAACGTGGAGGTACGGGGCACACCCGCCCCGTTCCACGGAGGTCCGGTCGACTATGGACGTCTGGCTCATCTGGTTGCTGCTGGCCGCGGTGCTCGGCGCCGCCGAACTGTTCACGCTGAGTGCTGCCCTGGGACTGCTCGGCGGCGCCGCGGCGATCACCGCTGCCGCGTCGGCGCTGGGGGCACCGGTGCCGGTGCAGCTGCTGGTGTTCCTCGCGGGATCCGCCGCCGCGATGGGGTTGGTGCGGCCCGTCGTCCTGCGGCATCTGCACTCCGCGCCGGCGCAGCAGTTCGGCGTCGACGCGCTGATCGGGCGGACGGCGCACGTCGTCCGCGAGGTCAGCAGCCAGGGCGGCACCGTCCGCATCGACGGCGAGGAGTGGAGCGCCCGGCCGTGCGACCCGTACGACCCGGCCTACGTCATCCCCACCGGGGCGACGGTCTCCGTGATGGCGATACGCGGCGCCACCGCGCTCGTGTACCCACAGGAATGAGTGGAGAGATGGAACCGCTGTTGATCGTCGCACTCGTCATCGTGCTCTTCGCGGTGGCGGTGCTCATGAAGGCCGTGCGGATCGTGCCGCAGGCGCGCGCCCGCAACGTCGAGCGGCTCGGGCGGTACCAGCGCACGCTCACCCCCGGGCTGAACCTGGTCGTGCCGTTCGTGGACCGCGTGTACCCGGCCATCGACCTGCGCGAGCAGGTGGTGACCTTCGCGCCGCAGCCGGTCATCACCGAGGACAACCTGGTCGTCGAGATCGACACGGTCCTGTACTTCCAGGTCACCGACCCCCGCTCGGCCGCCTACGAGATCGCCAGCTACCTGCAGGCCGTCGAGCAGCTGACGGTCACGACCCTGCGCAACGTGGTCGGGTCGATGGACCTGGAGCAGACGCTCACCTCGCGCGACGAGATCAACAGCCGGCTGCGCGGCGTCCTCGACGAGGCCACCGGCAAGTGGGGGCTGCGGGTCAACCGGGTGGAGATCAAGGCCGTCGACCCACCCAAGAGCATCAAGGACGCCATGGAGAAGCAGATGCGCGCCGAGCGTGACAAGCGCGCGTCGATCCTGACGGCCGAGGGTGCGCGGGCCAGCCAGATCCTGACGGCCGAGGGCGACAAGCAGGGCGCGATCCTGCGAGCCGAGGGCGAGCGGGCCGCGGCGATCCTGCGGGCCGAGGGCGAGGCGCGCAGCATCGACCAGGTCTTCGCCGCGGTGCACCGCAACGACCTCGACCCGAAGGTGCTGGCCTACCAGTACCTGCAGACGCTGCCGGAGCTCGCCCGCGGCGAGGGCAACACGTTCTGGGTGATCCCGAGCGAGGTGACCTCGGCGCTGTCGGGCATCGCGCAGGCGTTCGGTCCGGGGACGCCCCCGGCCGCAGCCGGTCAGATCCCGACCCGGCCCGAGGCGGCCGTCGCCGAGATCGACGGGGCGGAACCCCGCCCGGCCGAGCTCAACGGCAGCGGGAGGACCGGCACGAGCGGCTGAGGCGACGGGTACGGGAGCACGCGTCCTGGATCACAGGACGGTGGGGAACGACGGCGGTCACGGTCCGGTTGAGAGTCATTGAAAGCTCAACCGATAGCAGTGCTAGGAGAACCGTGACCGCTGCGACGCACTCCGCCCCGACCACCGGCCTGCACCCCCTGCTCGCCGACCGCCGCAGCCCCCGCGCCTTCGACGCCACCGCGACACTCGGCGCGGACCAGCTCGACCTGCTCCTCGACGCCGCGCACTGGGCCCCGTCGGCATCCAACACCCAGCCGTGGCGGTTCCTCGCCGGGCGCCGGGGCGACCGCGCCTTCGACGCCCTGCTCGCCGCACTGGCCCCGGCGAACCGGGAGTGGGCGGGCGACGCCGCCGCGCTCGTGCTGGTCGCCGCCGAGACGACCGACGCCGAGGGCACCCCGCGGCCCTGGGCCACGTACGACGCCGGCCAGGCGGCGGCGCACCTCACCGCCCAGGCCTCGGCGCTCGGTCTCTCGATCCGCCAGATGGGCGGGTTCACCGCGGCCGACCTGCCCGCCCTGCCCGAGCGGATCACCCCGCTGGTCGTCGTGGCCGTCGGTGTCGCGCTCCCCGCCGACCGCATCCCCGAGGGACACCCGGCGACCCGGCTCCCGGCCCGGGGTCGCCGCCCCCTCGACGAGCTGCTGCTCGACGTGGCGTGATGTCGCGCCTGATGTCGCGCCTGATGTCGCACAGTGCGACGGACGCGGGGCATGATCCGCGGTAGCGTCCGGAGCCCAGCCCTGTCCGTGAGAAAGGACACGCATTCCATGATCTTCATCGTCGTGAAGTTCCCGGTGCGCCCCGAGAAGGCCGACGAGTGGGAGACCCTCGCCCGGCAGTACGCGCGCGACGTGAACTCCGAGGAAGGCTGCCTGTTCTACACCTGGCACCGCACCCTCGACGACCCGAACGAGTGGGTCTGCGTCGAGGGCTTCCGCGACCAGGACGCTGCCGTCGCGCACGTGAACTCCGCAGCGTTCAAGAACATGGTCGAGGTGGCCCCCGACCTCGTCTCCGGCCAGCCCCTGATCATCAACACGACCATCGAGCAGAACGACTGGGGCCCCATGGGCGAGATCAGCCCGCGCCAGGCGTGATCCTCCGCGGTCCGGGCGCACCTCCGGGGTGCGCCCGGACCGCGTCACCGCGATCATGGCCGCGTGCCGTCCTCCGACCCCTACGACCTGGAGCGGTTCGTGGCCGCCCAGGACACCGTCATCGACCGGGTGCGGGCCGAACTGCGGCAGGGCCGGAAGACGAGCCACTGGATGTGGTTCGTCTTCCCGCAGGTCGCCGGCCTCGGATCGAGCCCCACGGCCCGCGCGTACGCCCTGTCCGGGCTCGACGAGGCGCGCGCGTACCTGGCGCATCCGGTCCTGGGCCCACGGCTGCAGGAGTGCGCCGAGCTGGTGGCCGCCGTGCAGGGGCGGACCGCAGCGGAGATCTTCGGCTATCCCGACGACCTCAAGCTGCGGTCGTCGATGACGCTGTTCGCCCGCGCCGCCGACGGGACCTCCGTGTTCGCCGAGGTGCTCGAGCGGTACTTCGACGGCGAGCCTGACCCGCGGACCGTGGACCTGCTGCGATGATCCGGTTCACACGCACGGTCACGACCAGCGCGGATGTCACCCGGACGGGCGCCTCCACGGGGCCCCGTCCGGCGGTGGACGTGCGCCCGTGCGGCGCCGTACGGGACGCCCGGTAGTGTGCCTGCCGCAGGAGGACCGGCCCGTACGGGTGAGCGGGTCCACGCGAGGAGCGGCGCGAGCGCATCGACCCGTTCGGGAGGCCCGACTGTGGGTGACATGAGGTCCGTCCCCGAGCCCAGCTCGGTGGGTGGAGGCCCGATGGGCGGACGCGACCCCTGGGCAGGCTTCGCCGCCGGTCCCTCGTCGGGGTCGTATCCGAGGCTCGGCAACGGGTCGGACGCGCCCGGCGACGACCGTGCCGTCGCGGATCTGGCCCGCAGGTTGCAGGACCGGGTCGACGGCCAGGAGGCGCTGCTCGAGCGGGTGGCCGTTCTCGCCCAGCTGTCCGACGACCGCGCCCGGATCGCCGAGCTGCGCGACATCGGCCGCCGCCTCCGGCGCGACAGCGAGGCGCTCCTGCTCCTGTGCGGCTCGGACCCCGGTGTACACCGCGGTGCGCCCCACACCGTGTCCGCCGTTCTCGGCGACGCGGTGGCCCTGGTGGACGAGCCCTCGCGCGCCACGGTGCACCCCGCGCCGCAGGCGACGTTGTCGACGACCGCCGCGGTGGAGCTGCGGCACCTGGTCGCGGAGCTGGTCGACGAGGCCGCCGCGGCGTCGCCCGGTGCGCGGGTCGAGGTCGATGCGCGCCTGGAGCCCGACGGCGCACTCAGGGTCGAGGTCCTGGTGGCCGGTCGCGGCTGGACGGACGCCCTGGGCGGCACCGGCAGTGGCTCGGGCCGGATGTCGCGGGTGGCCGAGCGGCTCGCCCGGCGGTCGAGCGGCGGGATCCGGCTCGAGCGGCCGCTGATCGACCACCGCGAAGGCGTGGTCGCCACTCTGCACTGCCCGGCGGCCCTGGTCACTGCGCAGGGCGGCGGAGACCCCTGGTACCTGGGCGACTCCACGCACCTGATGAACTCGACCTCGCCGGACTCCACGCACCTCATGGCATCGGCGCTGCCCGGCTCCTCGCTCCCGACCCGCGGGGGCCCCCGCAACGGCGGCGACGAGCTGTTCGGCCCGCTGCCGACGTCGGTCGGCACCGTCGGTACGCCGATCTTCGAGGCCGTCGCGTCGGCCTGGTTCCGCGACGACGAGCGCGGGCCGGCGACGGTCGACTGGGAGACCGCAGGCGACCGGGAGTGGCGTGCGGCCGCCGCACGCGCCACGCGTACCGACGCGCCGCCGGCCACCACCGCCAGCGGCCTGCCCCGGCGCAGCCCCGGCGACCGGCTCGTCCCGCCGCCCCGCGCCTCCCGCCCGGCGGCACCGCCGGACGAGCGGGTGCCGGAGCGGGTCCGCGACCGGCTGGCGACCTACCAGCGAGGCCTCCAGCAGGGCCGCCACCGGGCTGCGGACGCCCCGGCCGAGGCCGATGCACCGGAGGCGTGGACCGCCGACGGCTGGTAGGGCTCCGGTCGAGCGCCGCGGATGTCAGCCCGCCAGGCGGGCCTGACACATCCAGATGCGGCTGCCCGCGGAGTCGGCGGTCCGGCGGGCCGGGTTGCACGGCAGGCTCACCCGCGTGCCCTCGGTGAGTCCGCGACGCACGAGCGCCCGGGACCGCGGGCTGTCGACCTGCGCGGCGGGCAGCTCCGCCTCGCGCGCGAGCAGCAGGAGCATCAGCAGCGTGCGCTGCGGCAGGTCGTCGAGGGGGAGGGACACCGGCACTCCGTCTCTCGCGGGCCGCCCCGCGTCGTCCGGCCGAACAGGCCGGGCATCCCTTCGTCGTCGTGGATCATGGACGCGTTCCGCGTCGATCGGGTGACCTGGGTCACGGATCCGTCACGATCCGTCCGGAGTCCGATCAGAAGGTCAGGCGTTCTTGGTGGACCCGCTGCCGTCCTGCCCGTCGTTCCCGTCCGAGGAGTCACTGCCGCTGCTGTCGCCGGCCGTGCTGCCGCCGGAATCGCCGTCCTGAGCGCCGGCGGCGCCGTCCGTGCCGTCGGAGCCGCTGTCGCCGGATTTGCTGTCGTCCGAGCCGCTGTCGGCGCCGCTGTCGGCGCCGCTGTCGTCCGAGCCGCTGTCGCCGGAGCCGTCCGTCGAGGGGTCGCCGGACCCGTTGTCGCTGTCGTCGGGCGACACGGAGCTGTCGGGCTTCTCCCCACCCGAAGGTGAGGCCGGTTCCGCCGGTTCGTCGACGGGGTCCACGGCGGGGACCGTCGGTCGTGCAGGAGCCGAATCCGGTCCACGGGAGTCGTCGGAGTCGTCGGCGGACTCGGAACCGCGGTCCCGGTCCGAGCTCCGCTCCCGCACCCGCTCGGAGCTGCCGGTCGACCGGTTCTCCGACGCGCGGTCGTCGGCACCCGAGTCGCCGGAGCGGGAACCGGAGCCGTCCGAGTCCGTGTCGTCGGCGCGGTGCCGTCCCCCGGTGCTTTCACCCGACGAGTCGTCGGCCACCGGCGTGACGGATGGCTGCCCGCCACCGTCGGCGGGCTGTTGCAGTGCCGCCGCGACGATCCCCGCGCCGGACACCGTCGCCACCGGGGCGGCCGCGATGCTGTCGGCCAGGACCCCCTGCATCGCGTCGCCGAGCTCCGCCTGCGGTGCCGCCGCCTGCCCGGGTGCCGGGACGCCCGCGGGCGGCGACAGCGGTGTGCCGGGGGCCGGCGCACCGGCCGGGCCGGTGTCCGCCGCGTCGTCGACCCCGAGCCCGGCGAGGATGGTCGGGTCGCCGACGGCGTTGCTGCCGAGGACGGCGGTGACCGCGATCAGCGCACCTGCCGCGACGGCGACCCCGTGTGACGACCGCGCGCCGGCCTCCGCGAGGTCGCGTGCGCGGGGGACCAGCGGCCGGTCCAGGGCGTGCGCCGCGCGACGGCCCTCCCGACGCAGCAGCGAGCCGACGGAGACGGGACCGTCCGGAGGCGCGTCGGTGGGGGCGATCAGAGGTGACACGCGGGTGCGGCCGTGCCGGGGAGCGGCGGCAGATGCCACGGGCGACGCCTTTCGCCGGGGAGCGGGGAGCGGACCGTCGCTGTCTACTCGACCAGGTCCTCGGCCGCGACACGCGGCACCCACCGCGATCCTTGCCTTCGGAACGAAGCGGTGTGCACCCGACGTGCGTGATCTACCGCTCGACGCGCACCACTGGGCCATCCGGCCGAGCGAGGTCGTACCGACGGCCGTTCCGGACTCTCAGCGACGGATACCCGGCGTAGTCGCGAATTTCACTCGACCGGAGCAACAGCGCGGGTGCGGCCACACCGACAGCAGGTCCGTGAGCGGTCCGGATCGTCCACGGCGACGGCGGCGCTCACGCAGCGGAGGCACGCCCCGGAGGGGGATACAGCCGTTTCGCTCCTCCGCGAGGACTACGACGGGCGTTACCGTGGTACCCAGGTGGACGGCGGGTTGCCGAGCAGTGTGTTTGCGGCCAATGGGGGTCAGCATGCGAGTACCTCACGCTGAAGTGGGCTCGGTAGCCCGGATCGTGGAAACGGCCGATCGCGGCCGTTTCGTCGTCTGGGACGCGGCCGGCCCCGTGGGCGCACCGACACTCGTGTTGCTGCACGGCGTCACCCTGGACGTCGAGACCAACTGGTCGGGCGCGATCCCGACGCTCGCCCAGCACTTCCGCGTGCTGGCCATGGACCTGCGCGGGCACGGAGACGGGCCACCGGCGCGGATGCCGTACCGGCTGGAGGACTGTGCGGACGACGTCGCCGCCGTGGTCCGCGAGCTGCGCACCGGTCCCGTGATCGTCGTCGGCTACTCGATGGGCGGCATCATCGCCCAAACGTTCTGGCGCCGGCACCGGGAGCTGACCGCCGGGCTCGTGCTCTGTGCGACGGCCCGCAACGTGTCGGGCTCCTTCCTCGAGCAGCTGACGGCGATGACGATGCCGTTCGTCGTGGGCGCGATGGGCTGGATCCCGCCCGTCTTTCCGATGCGCGCGGACCTGGTCGGCGGGCATCTGCTCGGCGACGGTCTCGAGCCCCGCGTCCGCCGGGCCGCGCTCGCCCGCATGCGGCGCATCCCGCTCGTCACCGCGCTCGCCGCCATGCAGGCGGTCTGTCACTTCAGCTCGCACCGCTGGATTGCCGCCGTCGACGTCCCCGCGGCGGTGCTGGTTACGCGCAACGACCGTGTCGTCCCGCCGAGCCGGCAGATGCGCCTGGCCCGCGCGCTGCCCGGTGCCGTCGTCGTCGAGATCGACGGCGACCACGACGTCTTCCTCGGCGCGCCACGGGCGTTCGCACACGCGCTGGTCGACGCCTGCCTCGCCACCAGTGTCGACGACCGGCGGCCGGAGGGCAGCGAGCAGGCCAGCTAGCACCGGGTGGTAACGCTCCGCGCTCTCTCCGCGACCCCCGGTGCATGTCACGACGGCGTACCGACCGGGTCGAGGACCTCGTCGCCTGGCTGCTGACGTGCCTGGGTCTGCTGGCGGTGCTCGGCTCGGTGCTCGTCGGCCACGCCGCGCACGGCGCCGCCCTCGGTCGCGACGGCGCGCCGATCCCGATACGGGCGGTCCTGTTGGACGACGCCCCGGCGAGGTCGGCGGCCCACCAGCGCGTTCCGGCGGGGCGGCACCGCGTTCCGGTGGCGTGGACCGGCGTGGACGGCATCGTGCACGTCGTCGAGGTGACCGTCCCGCCCGCGCTACCGGCGGGCTCGTCGGTCACCGTGTGGCTGGACCGCACCGGGCGTGTGGTCGCCGATCCGTCGGAGCGGACCGCACAGGCCGTCGCCTTCGGGATCAGCGCCGGGCTGACGGTGATCGCGCTGACGTGGGCGGTCCTGGCTCTGCTCTGGTCCGCGGTCTGCCGGGTGACCGCGGCGTGCAACGACGCCGGCTGGACGCGGGAGTGGGCCCGCGTCGAGCCCCGGTGGCGACACATGGCCCGGTAGCGATCTGCAAGGCTGGTCCGCATGGGTGTGGGCACGGGCATGGGTACGACGTACGACGTCCGGGCGGTCCGCGCCCACTTCCCGGCACTGGCCGCAGGCGCGGCGCACTTCGACGGACCCGGCGGATCCCAGGTCCCCGACACGGTCGCGGCGGCCGTCGCCGGCACCCTGCTGTCGCCGCTGGCGAACCGGGGCTCCGTCACCGCGGCGGAACGGGCGGCGGACGCGATCGTGCTGGCGGCGCGGGCCGCGATGGGCGACCTGCTCGGCGCCGACCCGCGCGGGGTGGTGTTCGGCCGCAGCATGACGGCGCTGACGTTCGACCTGGCCCGCACGCTCGCCGCGACGTGGCGGGCGGGCGACGAGGTGATCGTCACCCGGCTCGACCACGACGCCAACATCCGCCCCTGGGTGTACGCCGCGGAGGCCGTCGGCGCGACGGTGCGCTGGGCCGACTTCGATCCCCGCACGGCCGAGCTCACGGTGGCCGACGTGGCGCGTGAGCTGTCGTCGCGGACCCGTGTCGTCGCGGTCACCGGTGCGTCGAACCTGCTCGGCACCCGCCCGCCGGTCCCGCTGATCGCCGCTGCGGCGCACGAGCGGGGCGCGCTGGTCGTCGTCGACGGCGTCCACCTGACGGCGCACACGCCGGTCGACGTCGCCGCTCTGGGCGCTGACGTCTACGCCTGCTCGCCCTACAAGTTCCTCGGCCCGCACTGCGGCGTGCTCGCCGCCGCCCCGGATCTCCTGGAGTCGCTCACGCCGCACAAGCTGCTGCCGTCGCCCGACTCCGTGCCGGAACGCTTCGAGCTGGGCACCCTGCCCTACGAGCTGCTCGCCGGCACGACCGCCGCGGTCGACTTCCTGGCCGGTCTGGATCCGGCCGCGACCGGTACCCGGCGGGAGCGGCTGACGGCGAGCATGACCGTGGTGGAGCGGCACGAGGACCGGCTCCGGCACCGGATCGACGACGGGCTCGCCCAGCTGTCCGGCGTCGTCGTGCACTCCCGGGCCCAGTCGCGCACACCGACGATGCTGCTGTCGTTCCCGGGGCGCGACCCGCAGGACGCCTACCGGTTCCTGGCCGAGCGGGGCGTGAACGCCCCCGCCGGCACCTTCTACGCGCTGGAGGCCTCGCGGCGCCTCGGGTTCGGCGACCGGGGCTCGCTGCGGGTCGGCCTCGCCCCCTACACCGACGACGGCGACGTCGACCGGCTGCTCGCCGCGCTGGGTGACTTCCTCGCTCGACCGTGATCCCGCGCGCCGAGTCGGGTAGGACTAGTGCCGTGGGTAACGGGAGCGAATCGCAGATCGTGCGGGAGACCGAGCGCAAGTACGAGTCCGCCGAGCCGCCCGGAGCCGAGCTGATCGCCGAGCTCGCCGCGGCGGCGGGCGGCGCCGCACCGGCCGCGCCCGCCCGGCACGAGCTGTCGGCCACGTATTACGACACCGCGGACCTGCGGCTGCTGCGGTCCAAGCTCACGCTGCGCCGCCGCGTCGGCGGCGACGACGCCGGCTGGCACCTCAAGCTGCCCGCCGGCGCGGACAGCCGCGACGAGGTGCGGCACCCGCTGGGCCGAGCCCGCAAACCGCCCAAGCCGTTGGTCACGCTCAGCCGGGCGGCGCACCGCGACGCGCCGCTGGAGCCCGTCGTCGAGCTCGACACCGTGCGGAACGAGTGGACGCTCACCGACAGCCACGGCGAGGCCGTCGCCACCGTCACCGACGACCGGGTCACCGCCCGCACCCTGGGCGCCGGTGCCGGCAGCGGTACGTCCGTCGAGACCGAGCCCATCGAATGGGCCGAGATCGAGGTCGAGCTGACCGGGCAGGGCACCGTCGACGTGCTCGACCGGATCGACGAGGCGCTGCAGCGGGCCGGGGTGCACCGGTCGGCCTCGTCCTCGAAGCTGGGCCGGGTGCTCGCCGACCGGGTCCCGCCCGCGCCGCCGCGGCCCGAGGCCTCGAAGGACGCGACCGCAGGCGAGGTCGTGCTCGCCTACCTCACCGAGCAGGCCGAGACGATCCGCGCCACGGACCCGCAGGTCCGCCGCGACGCCCCCGACGGGGTGCACACCATGCGCGTGGCCTGCCGGCGGATGCGCAGCACCTTCCAGTCCTTCCGTGGGCTGCTCGACCGCAACCACACCGACGACCTCGTCGCCGAGCTGCGCTGGCTGGCGGGTGAACTCGGCGGGGCGCGCGACCTGGAGGTCCAGGAGGCCCGGATCACCGCCGATGTCGCAGCGCTCCCGCCCGAGCTCGCGCTGGGTCCTGTCGCCGCGCAGACCACGCGGTTCTTCGCCACGCGCCGCGCCTCGGCGGGGGCCACCGCGACCGCGGCCCTGGACAGCGACCGCTACCTCGCGCTGCTCGACGCCGTGGACGCGCTGCTGGCCCACCCCCCGCTGACCGACGAGGCAGCCGGCCCGGCCGTCGAGGTCCTGCCCGGGCTGATCGGCAAGGCCACGAAGCGCGCCGCGAAGCACCTGAAGGCCGCACACGCCCACCCGGCCGGGCACGAGCGCGACCTGGAGCTGCACGAGATGCGCAAGGCCGGAAAGCGCCTGCGCTACGCCGCCGAGGTGAGCGAGCCGGCGCTGGGGAAGAAGGCGAAGCGGCTCGTGAAGGCGGTCAAGGAGCTCCAGGAGCTGCTGGGGGAGCACCAGGACTCGTTCGTCGCCCGCGACCTGCTGCGGGAGCTGGGAGCTGCCGCGGCTGCCGAGGGCGCCAACGGGTTCGCGTACGGCTGGCTCCTGCGCGACGAGCAGGCCCGCGCCGAGGGCGTGGAGGCCGCCGTGGACGACGCCTGGGCGACGGTCAAGCGGCGGGCCGCGGCCGTCACGGGCTGACCCGGGATCAGCGCGGCGCCACCAGCACCGGGCAGGGGGCGTGGTGCAGCGCGCTGTGGGCGACCAGGCCGAGACCACCGGGCTGCACGGACCCCCGGTGGTCGCTATGCGGTCCGCCGACCACCAGCAGGTCCGCGTCGAGCGCCTCGCCGACGAGCTCGTGCGGCCGCACCCGCAGGAGCTGGGTGGCCGGGACCAGCTCGGGGTGCAGGGCCACGGCGTGCGCCACGGCGGCGTCGAGCACGCGCAGCCCGTGCGCCACGGCCCCGTCGAGGCCGACGCTGCGCTCGCCGAACGAGCGGGGCACCGCGTGCACGAGGGTCAGCGTGCCGCCGACGGCGACTGCGCACGCGACGGCGTCGGCCACCACGGCGTCGTCGTCGGGCAGCGTCTCGAGCGCGGCGACGACGTGCGGCCGGCGCTCGGCGGGCCGGTCGACGGGGGAGTCGGGTCGCAGCAGCAGGGCGCGTGCACCGGGGCCTGCGGCGGCCGCCGCCTCCCCGGGCCCTCCGCCGGCCTGGCGCTGCAGGGTCCAGCCCGACCGGCCGGCCCAGCGCGCCGCCCAGTCCGGCACTCCCGGCGCGGGCCCGACGACGACCAGGACGGTCGTGCGCCGCGCCTGGGGGCGGGACAGGGTGCTCGTGGACATCGGCCCTCCGGGGCTCGTGCCAGATGGCGACGTTGCGTAGATCCGCCGTTGCTGACGGTACGCGCTGCCAGTGTGCTCCGCACGTCCCGTGCGGGACACCCCACGCGAGACGTGGATCTTTGCATCACCCGTTCGTGCCAGCGTGGATGCCTGGTCGACGCCGGCGAGAAGTCTCAGATCCCCGATTCGGCGGGTAGCACCCCGCGGTGGATCGCCGCCACCAGAGCGGCGTGGTCGCGCTCGGTCTGGTCGGCGTAGCGGCGCGCGAACCGGCACAGTGCCTCGACGGCCTTGTCGGAGCCCCCGAGGTAGCCCGCGATCATGGACGCGCCGCTCGTCCGGGCGTGGCCCTTGGCCAGCAGCAGCCCGCACACCCCGGCGTAGTCGGCCAGCGCGGTCGCGTCGAGGCCGTCGACGACCACCGCACCCTTCATGTCGCGGAACTGCCGGACGTAGTACTGGCGGTCGCCGACCGTCGTCCAGCCGAGCAGCGGGTCGCTGACGGTCTGCAACGCCTTCTGGTACTCGACCACGCGCTGGCCCTGGTGGGCGTGCCAGGCCCGGTCGCCGTGCACGAACGGGGCGACCACCGACCGCCTGGCCTGCTTGAGCTGGAGGAACAGCACGTCGTCCGAACTGCTGCCCTCGCAGAGGGCGAGGTAGGCCCGCAGCCCGACGGACCCGACCCCGACGACCTTGTGTGCGATGTCGACGACCCGGTAGCCGCCGAGCACACGCGCCCACTGGGTCGACACTGTGCGGAGGTAGGCGTCGAGGGACTCGACGAGCCGTTCGTACTGCTCGGGGTCGGGCCGGGTGATGAGCGGCGGGTCGTCGACGATGCGCCGCCCGCCGTTCGTGCCGCCGCCCTCGGTGAACCGCGGCAGTGCCCGGTCGCTGGTCTTGCGGCGGGCCCGGCGCACAGCCCGTTCGATCTCGTGCAGGGTCGCGGGGTCGGTGGCGGCCCCGCGCAGCCGGTCGAGGTCGACGCGCTCGTAGGCGCGCTCCAGCAGGGGCTGCTCGGCGAGGTTCGCCAGGTGGTCGCGGTAGGCGCGCACGCACCGCGCCACGGCGTCGCCGCACTGCAACTCGGTCGACCCGTTCTGCCGCCCGGCCATCCAAACGCTCGCGACGAGCCGGCGCACGTCCCACTCCCACGCCCCCGGGTGGGCCTCGTCGAAGTCGTTGAGATCGAAGACGAGGTCGCGCTCCGGGGAGGCGTAGAAGCCGAAGTTGCTCAGGTGGGCGTCGCCGCAGATGACGGGCAGGATCCCGGTCGCGGGCAGCCCGGCGAAGTCTTCGGCCATCATCGCCGCCGCCCCGCGGAGGAAGGCGAACGGGGAGGCCGACATCCGGCCGACCCGCACGGGCACCAGCCGCTCGACGCGGCCCTGGTTGGTGGCCACCACGAGGTCGACGGGATCGGTCCGGCCGTCCGCAGGCTTCCACCGGCCCAGCGCGGACCGCGGGGCCTGCTGGCGCAACTGGCGGCCGAGTGCGTACCGCTCGGCCCGCGGGGTGGAGGACCGACGCAGGGAGGCGAAGGCCCCGGCGTCGGTGGCCTCGAGGATCAGGTGCGCGGGGGGACCGCTCATGTCCCCATCGGATTCCACTCTGCCGGATTCCACTCTGCCGGATTCCACTCTTCCGGATTCCACCCTGCCGGATTCCACTCTTCCGGATTCCATGCTGCCGGATTCCACTCTTCCGGATTCCATGCTGCCGGGGTCCGCCCCGTCCAGTTCCACAGCAGGCAATATCGCAGAGACCGGCCGGGAGCGCAGGTGTCGCGGGCCCTCAGGTGCCGCGCTGCCGACTCGCCACCCATCGGGCGATCGCCGGCGCCACGAGCAGCATGACGATCACCCGGAGGACCTGGACGGCCACGACGAAGGCCACGTCCACGCCGGAGGAGATCGCCGTCGCGAGCACGGCGTAGATGCCGCCGGGCGTCGTGGCCAGGTAGCCCTCGAGCGGCGTCGCGCCGGTGAGCGTCGCGAGCAGCGCGCCGAGTGCGGCGCACAGCGCCACGACGGCGGCGATCAGTGCGACGGCCGTCGGCAGCAGCCCGCCCACCACGCGCAGGCTCTCCCGGGTGAACCGCACGCCGGCCTGCCAGCCGATCACGGCGTAGGCCAGCTCGACCAGCGCCCCGGGAGGGACCGCGCCGTGGGCGATCCCGGTGAGCGTGAGCACCAGCGCCACGGTCATCGGCCCGAGCAGCCCGCCCGCCGGGACACGCAGCACGCGGGCGAGCGGGACGCCAACGGCCGCGCACACCACCGTGAGCAGGAGCCCGAGGTACCACGGCTGGACGACGCCCGGTGGTGGGGCGGCGGCATCGCCTGAGGCCCCGTAGATCGTCGCGGCCACCACCGGCATCGACACCGTCACCAGCACGACCCGCAGGTACTGGATGACGGCGACGATCCGCTCGTCTCCGCCCAGCTCGCGCGTCACGGCCACGAGACCGGACGCGCCACCCGCGGTGAGCGCGAGCATGCCGGTCAGCGGGGAGACGCCCGGCCGGCGGCCGAGCAGGAGCCCGGCCGCCATGCTGACCGCGAGCGTGCCGCAGCCGACGAGCAGCACCGGCAGCCAGTCGTGGGCGACGGCGATCAGCGTCTCCGCCTGCGCCAGCACCCCGATGACCACCCCGACCACGGCCTGCGCGGACAGGCTGAGCCGCCGGGAGACCCGGGCCGGTGCCCGGCCGAGCAGCGCCAGCGCAGCCGCCGCGATCAGCCCGGCGAACAGGGCGGGGGAGGGCACGGCGAGGGCGTCGAGCCCGGCCGTCCCGGCCGCGGTCAGCACCAGGAGCAGCACCCATTGGCCGACCGGCTGCGCCGGCGCGGCCGTCACGCCGAGGGTTCGGCGCGCAGGGCCAGGAGCGCGATGTCGTCGTCGTGCGGGGAGGCGGTGAACCGGCCGAGAGCGGAGCGCACCACCGTCAGCAACCGGGCTGCGGGCCGCCCCGCGGCCGCACCCCCGGCCCGCCGGAGGCGCTCCACGCCGAACTGCTCGTCGCCGCGCCGGCGCTCCGTGACGCCGTCGGTGTAGAGCAGCAGCGTGTCGCCGGGGCCGAGCACGTGCGTGGTGCAGGTCAGGTCGAGCTGCTCGACCAGGCCGACCGCGGTGCCGTGCTCGCCCACCAGGTCGACCCGGCCGTCGGGGCGTACCACCAGCGGCTGCAGGTGCCCGGCCAGCACGAGCTGCACCTCCAGCTCGCGGCCGCCCCCGGCCGGCTCGCGCATCGACACGAGCGCGGCGGCGAGGGTCGCGAACTGCAGCGGGTCGCCCGACTCGAGCATCACGTCGTTGAGCAGTTCGATGGCCCGGACCAGCGGACGGCCCTCGCGCACCAGCACCCGCAGGACGTCGCGCATCAACCCGGTCCGCGCCGCGGCGCCGGCCCCGGTGCCGCACACGTCGCCGATCGCGACCAGCCACCGCGCCGCCCCGAGCGGGTAGACGTCGTAGAAGTCGCCCCCGACGTCGCTGCCGGTGCTCGCGGGGAGGTACTGCGCCGCCAGGTCGAGGCCCTCGACCACCGGGAGGGCGCGCGGCAGCAGCGCCCGCTGCAAGGCCTGGGACACGCGCACGTGCGCGGCGGTCACCTGCGCGTTGTGCACCGCCAGGGCGGCCCGGCGGGCGACGTCGGCGATCAGCGCCACGTCCTCGGGACCGTGCGGGCGGTCGACGGGCCGGCCGACGGACAACGTGCCCGTCGTCGTGCCGTGCGAGGTGAGCGGCACGGCGACGCCGTCGGTCGGCACGGTGAACCGGACCGGGCCGAGCGTGCCGGAGAGCAGTTCGGCCAGGCCCGCGCGGAGCTCCGTGGACCGGTTGAGGCCCTCCAGAGCCGCGCGCAGCTCCGGGAGCCGCTCCTCGTCGGCGTGGGTGAGCGCGGCGAGCCGGAGCCGGCCCGCGTCGTCGAGCAGGTGCACCGCGCACCAGGCCCCCAGCCGGGGGACCACGACCTGCGGCACGACGGCGACGGTCAGCTCGACGTCGAGCGACTGCCCGAGCAGCTCGCTGGTGTCGGCGAGATAGGCCAGCCAGGCCCGGCGCCGCTGGTCCACGTCGCGCAGCCAGGCCGACTCGACGGCCATCGCGACCCGGTTGGCGACCAGCTCGGCGAGGTCCGCGGAGTCCGGCGGCGGCACCGCGCCGTCGTGGTGGCGCACGAGGAGACTCCCGCGCAGCGGTGCGGTGGTGGGCAGCGCGACGATCGTCGCGGCGGCCGCCGAGGGCCCGACCTCCGGCAGCGGGCCCGACCGGGCGACGATCCGTGGCCCGGAACCGTCGCTCTCGTCGACCTCGACGACCACGGCCTCGGCGTCGAGCACCTCCCACAGCCTGCGGACGAGCTCGGCGACCAGCTCACCGGCGTCGAGCCGTCCGGCGAGCTCGGGGGGCAGGTGCAGCAGCCTGCGCACGCGCTCCGACGGGAGCACCGGCACCGCCTCCGGCTCCGCCGCCGGAGCCGGCAGCGCGGGTGCGAACGCCGGTTCGCCGATCGCGACCGAGAACCAGGTGCTGTGCGTGCCGTCCTGCTCGTGGCGCGTGCCCCACGCCGTGGCGAGCTTCGACAGCAGTTGCAGCCCGCGGCCGTGCGCGGCCGCCCGGCCGTAACGGCGCCGCGGCTGCGACAGGTGCTGCTCGAGTGGTCCCGCGCCCCGGTCGCTCACCGTCACGACGAGCTCGGCGGCATCGATGCGCAGCGTGACGTCGAACTCGGTACCCGCGTGCAGCACGGAGTTCTCGCACAGCTCGCTCGCGAGAAGGATGACGGTGTCCGCGACGGCGTCGTGCCCCGCCTCGCTCAGCGCGGCCACGATCATGCGCCGCGCCACACCGGGGGATCGCGCGTCGGGCGCCAGCCGGATACGGCGCTCCTCGGGCACGGGCACCCATGCAGTCTGCACCGTCACGCCCTGGAAGCACGCGCCGGTTGCCCGTACACAGCATGGCCTAGTCTGCGGTTCCGGTGTGGTGTCCGGCGCGGAGGAGTGGGTCATGACGACGACGCGCAACGGCGCGCAGCCGATTCCTGCGCTTCCTGCGCCCGATCCGCCGGTCGTGGACCCGGTCGACGACTCGGTGGACGACTCGGTGGACGACTCGGTGGACGACACTGTGCTCGCCGAGCTCGCCCAGGCGCTGCGGGCCGTGCGGCTCGGCCGCTTCGACGCCCGCCCGCCGCGCGAGCTGGGCCGCGACGTCGTCGAGGAGTTCGACGCCCTGGTCGGCGTGCTGGAGCGGCGCAACCGCGACCTGCTGCGGATCGGCCGTGTGGTCGGCCGCGAGGGCCGCATGCTGGAGCGGCTGAACGAGGAGACCTACGACGGTGCGTGGGCCGAGGGCGTCCACGCGGTGAACGCGCTGATCGACGACCTCGGGCAGTCGGCCGCCGAGACCGCCCGGGTGATCGACGCCGTCGCCCACGGCGACCTCTCCCAGCACATGGCGCTCGAGATCGCGGGCCGCCCGCTGCGCGGGGAGTTCCTCCGGATCGGGCGCACGGTCAACACCATGGTCGACCAGCTATCGTCGTTCGCCGACGAGGTCACGCGCGTGGCCCGCGAGGTCGGCATCGACGGGCGGCTGGGCGGCCAGGCCGCCGTCCGCGGGGTCTCCGGCACCTGGCGCGACCTCACCGACTCGGTCAACACCATGGCGAGCAACCTGACCGACCAGGTGCGGTCGATCTCGTCGGCGGCCACCGCGATCGCGCAGGGCGACCTGTCCCGCAAGATTACCGTGAGTGCCCGCGGCGAGGTCGCCGAGCTGGCGGAGACGATCAACGCGCTAACCGACACGCTGCGTCGCTTCGCCGACGAGGTCACCCGCGTCGCGCGGGAGGTCGGCACGGACGGGCGCCTCGGCGGGCAGGCCGCGGTCCCGAACGTCGCCGGGACCTGGAAGGACCTCACCGACGCGGTCAACCTCATGGCCGCGAACCTGACGGCGCAGGTGCGCGGCATCGCCCAGGTCGCCACCGCCGTCGCCACCGGCGACCTCAGCCAGAAGATCACCGTCGACGCCCGCGGCGAGATCCTCGAGCTGAAGGACACCGTCAACACGATGGTCGACCAGCTCTCGAGCTTCGCCGACGAGGTCACCCGCGTGGCCCGCGAGGTGGGCACCGAGGGCAACCTCGGCGGCCAGGCCCAGGTCCGCGGGGTCGCGGGCACCTGGCGCGACCTGACCGACAACGTCAACTCGATGGCCAGCAACCTGACCGGTCAGGTGCGCAACATCGCGCAGGTGACCACGGCGGTCGCGCGGGGTGACCTCTCGCAGAAGATCACCGTGGACGCGCGCGGGGAGATCCTCGAGCTCAAGAACACCGTCAACACCATGGTCGACCAGCTCTCGAGCTTTGCCGACGAGGTCACGCGCGTGGCGCGGGAGGTGGGCACGGAGGGCAACCTCGGTGGTCAGGCGGAGGTGCGGGGTGTCGCGGGGACGTGGCGGGACCTGACCGAGAACGTGAACCAGCTGGCGGGGAACCTGACCGACCAGGTGCGCAACATCGCCCAGGTGACCACGGCGGTGGCGCGGGGTGACCTCTCGCAGAAGATCACGGTGGATGCGCGCGGGGAGATCCTCGAGCTCAAGAACACCGTCAACACGATGGTCGACCAGCTGGGATCGTTCGCCGACGAGGTCACCCGCGTGGCCCGCGAGGTGGGCACGGAGGGCAACCTCGGCGGTCAGGCGGAGGTGCGGGGCGTCGCGGGGACGTGGCGGGACCTGACCGAGAACGTGAACCAGCTAGCCGGGAACCTGACCGACCAGGTGCGCAACATCGCGCAGGTCACCACGGCCGTGGCACGAGGTGACCTCTCGCAGAAGATCACGGTCGATGCGCGGGGCGAGATCCTCGAGCTCAAGAACACCGTCAACACGATGGTCGACCAGCTGCGGTCGTTCGCCGACGAGGTCACGCGCGTGGCGCGTGAGGTGGGCACGGAGGGCACGCTCGGCGGGCAGGCGGAGGTCCGCGGGGTCGCGGGCACGTGGCGCGACCTGACCGAGAACGTGAACCAGCTCGCCTCCACACTGACCACGCAGCTCCGGGCGATCTCGGCGGTGTCAACGGCGGTGGCCAGCGGCGACCTGTCGCCGCAGATCACCGTGGCGGCCCGCGGCGAGATCGCCGACCTCAAGGACACGATCAACCAGATGATCGCCGCGCTGCGCACGACGACGGCGGCGAACGCCCAGCAGGGCTGGCTCGACTCGAACCTGGCTCGCATCGGCGGCCTGCTGCAGGGCCAGCGCGACCTCGGCGAGGTCTGCTCGATGATCATGGACGAGGTGGCGCCGCTGGTGGAGGCGCAGGTCGGCGCCTTCTTCCTGGCCGACCCGCCGGAGGGCGACCCGACGGCACCGGAGGGCGGCCGTGCGCAGCGGCTGGTGATGGTGGCGGGGTACGCCGTCGTGCCTTCTGACGGCGAGGGCAGCACGCCGCAGTCGTTCCGGCTCGGCGACGGGCTCGTCGGGCAGGTCGCCGTCGGCGGGCGGCGGGTGCTCGTGGACGACGTGCCGCCGGACTACCTGCCCATCCGCTCCGGTGTCGGCTCCAGTGCGCCGCGCACGGTCGTCGTGCTCCCGGTCCCGTTCGAGGGCCGCACGCTCGGCGTCATCGAGTTCGGGGCCGTGACGCGGTTCAACGAGCTGCACCTGACCTTCCTCGAGCGTCTCGTCGTCACCATCGGCGTCGCCATCCGCACGATCCAGGCCAACCGGCGCACCGAGGAGTTGCTCGCGCAGTCGCAGGACCTGGCGGGGGAGCTGCAGACCCGCTCCGCCGAGCTGCAGCACACGAACGCGGAGCTGGAGGAGAAGGCCGCACAGCTCTCCGAGCAGAACCGCAACATCGAGATCAAGAACATGGAGATCGACGCGGCTCGGCGCGGCGTCGAGGAGAAGGCGCAGCAGCTGGCCGCGGCCAGCCAGTACAAGTCGGAGTTCCTGGCCAACATGAGCCACGAGCTGCGCACCCCACTCAATTCGCTGCTGCTGCTGTCGCGCTTGCTGGCCGACAACCCGGACGCCAACCTGACCGCGCGGCAGATCGAGTTCGCCAGCACCATCCACAATGCGGGCTCGGACCTGCTGCGCCTGATCGACGACATCCTCGACCTTTCCAAGATCGAGGCGGGGCGGGTGGACGTCGAGCTCGCGCCGGTCGACCTGCCGGAGGTGCGCGGCTTCGTCGAGCGGGCGTTCCGGCCGCAGGCCGAGCACAAGGGCCTCGAGCTCCGGGTCGAGGTCGTGCCGGGGTTGCCTGCGGAGATCGTCACCGACGGGCGGCGGCTCCAGCAGATCCTGCGCAACCTGCTCTCGAACGCCATGAAGTTCACCGCGCACGGCAGCGTCGAGCTGACGATGGGGCCGGCGCCGCGGGGCGTGCACGGCCGACCGAACGACGACCGCCCCATGGTCGCCTTCACCGTCCGCGACACCGGGATCGGCATCGCCCCCGACAAGCTCGCGATGATCTTCGAGGCGTTCCAGCAGGCCGACGGCACCACCAGCCGCAAGTACGGCGGCACCGGCCTCGGGCTCTCGATCAGCCGCGAGCTGGCCCGGCTGCTCGGCGGGGCGATCACGGTGTCGTCGCGGCCGGGCGCGGGATCCGAGTTCACCCTCTACCTGCCCGACACCCCAGCTGCGGGCACGTCACCGGTGCGCACCACGTCGCGCCGCCTGGCGGATCCGGTACCGGCCGAGCGCATCACCCCGGTGCTCGCCGCGCCGGACGCCCGCCACGGCCTGCGCCCGGTCCCGGCGCTGCACGGCACCACGGTGCTGATCGTCGACGACGACGTGCGCAACGTGTTCGCGCTGACCAGCGCCCTGGAGCTGCACGGGCTGCGCGTGCTCTACGCGGACAACGGCACAGAGGGGATCGCGCTGCTGCGCCGGCACCCCGAGATCGACATCGTGCTGATGGACGCGATGATGCCCGACCTCGACGGCAACGAGACCACTCGCCGGATCCGCGCTCTGCCGGAGGGGGCGGACCTGCCGGTCGTGTTCCTCACCGCGAAGGCGATGCCGGGCGACCGCGAGAGCAGCCTCGCGGCGGGGGCGAGCGACTACGTCACCAAGCCGGTCGACCTGGACGAACTGCTCGACACGATCGCGTCGTGGGTGGCGCAGGCCGACGGCCGTGCCGGCGCCGCAGACGAAGAGGAGGGGCGATGACGACCGCGAGCCGGCCCAAGGTGCTGGCCGTCGACGACCGGCGCGAGAACCTCGTCGCGCTGCAGGCGATCCTCGAGGGGCTGGCCTTCGAGGTCGTGACCGTCGGCGGCGGCGAGGACGCTCTCAAGAAGCTGCTGGTCGACGACTACGCCGTGATCCTCCTCGACGCCCACATGCCGGGCATGGACGGCTTCGAGACGGCCGAGCACATCAAGCGCCGCGAGCGCACCCGGCACGTGCCGATCCTGTTCCTCACCGCGGTCGACTACGACCCCCACCTGGCCTTCCGCGGCTACCAGGCCGGCGCGGTCGACTACATCAGCAAACCGTTCGACCCGTGGGTGCTGCGGTCGAAGGTGTCGGTGTTCGTCGACCTGTGGGCGGTGCAGTCCCAGCTCGCCGCGCGTGCGGCGGAGCACGAGACGCTGGGCGCGGCGGTGGACGACGTGCTGGACATGTTGGGCACCAACGGCACGCCGATGGAGGACCCGGCGGCGATGCTGGACCGGATCCGTACGCGGTTGGGTTCGGCACGGGCGGGGCTGGACTGAGCGCCGTCGCCGGTGCCGGCCCGGCGGTCCGGTTCACTTCGCGCGGTGTTCGTGGTCGGCGCGGGTTAGGAGTGGTGCGGGGCCCGGGAGGGCGCGCGGGGTGGGCTGGGCCCGGCGTGAGCGGGACACCAGTCGGCCGTCGACCCGACTGACGTTCCGCTCGGTGCCGATGCGGTGGTGATCGCCGCCCGGGCGTCGTGGCTGTCGATCCCACAGCAGTGGACGCGCGGAATCGGCGATCGATCGCAGGGAGGGCGCCGAAACGGCGATCACACACCGGTCTGCGACGGCGCCGATGCGGTGCCGATCAGATGCGGCGGTGTCGGTCGGCGGCGACGCGGTCGGTGCTGCGGTACTGGTCCTCCATGCGCTGCAGGGTGTCGCGGGCGCGGGTCAATTCCGCCTCGTACTCGAGTAGCGCTCGGTAGGACGAGTCGGGGTGTTCCATTGCGCGTCGCGTGTAGTGCTCTGCCACCGCGGCGCTGGTCTCGTCGCCGAGCCAGGCAGCCTGCAGGTATCCCCGACTGCCGAGGTCGACGAGAGCTTGGGCGAGGTGCGACAGAGCCGAGTCGAACTCGGCCCGCAGCATCGGGATCATGTCGGGTTCAAGCCGGAGAAGTGCCCGCCCTCGTTCACTCACACGACCACTCCTCACATCTCGTGTGGAGGCAGACTATCTGCGGTGACGAAGCCGGCAGGTCGTCATTGTCGAGCCGTTTGCGATGGCGAACGGTTACTGCGCGGCAAGCGATGCCACGACGGCTTCGGCGGCGTGGCGGGCTCGAATACACAGGTCGGACTGCGGGATCTGCGGCCTGTTCCCGCCGTCGCGGAACTGCACGTCCACGAGCTGACCTTGCGCCACATCGACGTCGACACTGCAGTACTCGGTGAACCGTCGCGGTACGGCGAGAACTGCGGGGAATCCCTGAACGCTCGTCGGAGTCACATCGGCGTCGAGTCGATCTGCATTCCACAGGGCGATGCCCGATGTCGTCACCAGTCCGATCCCGAGTGTGGTGGCCTTTCCGGTGAAGCCGCGCATCGTGCAGATCGAGACGTCACCTCCATAGAGGGCCGATGACGAAATCGTCCCCGGCCGCGGCTCGCTCGTGATCCCCAGCGCCCCCCGCTGCTCCGCCGTCAGCAGCGAGCACGGATCCACGCCCTCCAGCCGCACCTCCCGCGGGCGTGGGGGCAGCACCACGCCCGTCGGCGACGGGGGCGGCCCCTCCACCGCCGTCGTGCACCCTGCCGTGAGCAGGGCGGCCACGACGAGCAGCGCGACACGCACGGGCGCGACGCTAACGCACCGTTGCTGCTGATCGGCGCGCCGTCGCCACGTCAGGCCTACGTTGGAGCCGTGACCACCGATTCCGCCACGCGCTGCGTCGTCGTCGGGGGTGGTCCGGGCGGGTTGATGCTCGCCTACCTCCTGGCGCGGGGTGGAGTGGCCGTGACGCTGCTGGAGTCGCGGCCGGACTTCGACCGGCAGTTCCGCGGCGACACGCTCGCCCCGCCGGTGTTGGAGTTGCTCGACACCCTCGGGTTGTCCGATCCGCTGCTCGCGTCGGTTCCGCACGGCACCGCCGACGCGTTCATGTGGAGCACCCCGACCCGGTCGTACCGGCTCGCGGACTACCGGCGGACGAGCGCGAAGTACCCGTACTACGCGCTGGTGCCGCAGGGTCGGTTCCTGCCGTTCATGGTGCAGGAGGCCGCCCGGTTCGCCGGCTTTCGCGTCGAGATGGGCGCACGTGTGTCCACGCTGCTGCGCGACGACAGCGGCCGGGTGACGGGTGTCGAGTACGTCCGCGAGGGCGAGCGGTGCCGGTTGCGGGCTGATCTGGTCGTCGGGGCGGACGGGCGCAACTCGAAGGTCCGCACCCTGTCGTCGATCACGGCGACCGAGCTGGGCGCGCACCTGGACATCTGCTGGTTCGAGGTGCCGCGCCGCGACGGCGACCCGCCGCTCTCGGGCCTCGGGCTGATCGCCGACCCCGGCACCACGCTTGCGGTGCTCGGCCAGGCCGCGAGCTGGCAGCTCGGCTACACGATCCCGGCCGGTGACTTCCCGGCGCTGCGCACCGCCGGGATCGGCCCGGTGACGTCGGCGTTCCGCCGTCGGCTGCCCTGGCTCTGCGACCGGCTCGACGGGCTGACCGAGGTCAACCAGCTCTCGCTGCTCCCCGTGCGAATCACCCGCACAGATCGGTGGAGCGAGCCCGGGCTGCTGCTGATCGGCGACGCCGCCCACGTGATCTCGCCGGTGGGGGGCAACGGGGTCAACTACGCCGTGCTCGACGCGGTGGAGGCGGCGAACCGCCTCGTCGGGGCCCTGTCGGCCGACCCCGTCGACCCCGCCGCCGTCGACGCGGCGACGGCGGTGGTCGAGGCCGCCCGGCGCCCGCAGGTGGACCGCGATCAGCTGCGCCAGAAGCGGACCGAACGCTCCGCGGCCAAGCGGCTGCGGAGCGGCGACCCGCGGTCCCCGCTCGTCCTGCGCCTGCTCAGTGTCCTTCCCGCGGTCGCCCGGCTGGTCGCCGCCCGGGGCGTCCGCGCCCTCGCCGCCCCGCCCGTCGACGACCGGATCCTGCACCCCGCCACCGGCGTCACTCCTCGCAGCTCAGCACCGCCTGGATGACGTGACGGCGGCGGGCCGCGAGGTCGGCGAGCAGCGCCGGACCCTCCGCCAGCGGGACGACGTCGGTGACGACGTGCTCCCGCACCGCGGCGCCGTGGGCGCGCAGCATCGCGACGGTCTCGGCCGAGAGCCGCTCGCGGTCCCAGGCGTGCGCGGTGCCGCGGGGCACCCGGCCGATCTGTGCGGTGCGCACGCCGAGCCCGTTGTGGTGGAACTCCGCGCCGAGCTGCAGCGCGGCTCCGTCGTCGGAGTAGAACGCCAGGTCGATCACCGTGCCCTGGGGGCGGAGCAGGCGCAGCGCCAGGGCCAGCGCGGCGGTGCGGCCGCGGCACTGGAACACGACGTCCGCGCCCCGGTCGCCGGCGCCGCGGCGCCAGCGGGACTTGAGCGCGACGGCGACGTCGCCGCGGTCCGGGTCGAGCGCAACCAGCCCCAGGCCCTCGGCGGCCGCGCGCCGCAGCGGGGTCGGGTCGAGCAGCACCACCTCCTCGGCACCGTGGTGCCGCGCGAACAGCCCGGTCAGCAGCCCGACGACGCCGCCGCCGACCACCGCGACGCGGCGCCCGCGGACGCCGTCACCGAGCGCGCGCACGTCGCGGCCGATCTCCTCGACGGCGGCGTGCAGCAGGCCGTTCGCGCAGATCGGGCCCATGTGGGCCACGTAGATCCCGAGCAGCGGGTCGAGGTCGGGCGGCACCGGCACGATCCGGTCGCGCAGCGGGTCGGCGCGGTAGCCGGTGCGGTGCCCGTAGGTCATCGCGACCGTGTCGCCGACGGCGAAGCCGAGATCGTCCGGTGCCTCGGTGACCGCGGCGACCTCCATGTACCCCAGCCGCTCCACCGGATAGCCCGCACCGGGCCGGTCGCTGCGGAACAGGCCGAGTTCCGGGTCGAACGACGACGTCAGCGCCGGGTTCGTGCCGGTGAGGAAGCTGAGCTCGGTGCCGGCGGACAGCCCGGTGTAGCGGGTGCGTACGGCGACGGGCCCGTCCGTGGCCGGCACGGGGCGCACGGCGGCGCGGCCTGGTTCCTCGACCACCAGCGCGAGATCGGGGCCGCTCACGAGAGCTTCTCCGGTGCACCCGACGCGGCGGAGCGCGCGACCGCCGTGGCCAGCCGGTGGCTGCGCAGGGCCTCGGCGTAGTCCGGGGGAGACGTCACGGGGTCGACCGGCCGGCCCGCCACGCCGTCGACGAACGCCCGGTCCGCGGCCTCGCACGCCGTCCACCGGTCGAACTCCGAGCGCACGGGCTCGGCGGCGCCGTCGCGCACCTCGATCCAGTCCTCCCCGACGCCGACCACGAGCCCGTCCGCGACGATCTCCAGCCCCGCGCGGTGCTTCGCCCCGAGCACCGACGCGGCGCTGAGCGTGCCGACCGCGCCGTTCGCGAACGACAGCAGCGCGGTGGTGACGGCGTCGACGTCGCCTCCGGGCACCGTGCCGTGGGCGCGTGCCGACACCTCGGTCACCTCGCCGACGAGCACCCGGGCGAGGTCGAGGACGTGGATCGCCTGCTCGACCACCGGACCGCCCGACAGGTCCCGGTGCGCCCACCACGACACCGGCGGCACCTTGTCCCACCACGTCGCGGACACGAGCCGCACCGTCCGGTCCGCGAGCAGGGCGCGGGCCTGCGCCACGGGCTCGGCGCAGCGCCAGTGGTGGCCGACCCGGGTCAGCACCCCGCCGACCCGGTCGCCGATCGCCTCGGCGGTGGCCAGGTCCGGCGCCAGCGGCTTCTCCACGAAGAGCGGCAGACCTGCGGCGGCCACCTGCGCCTCGGCCGAGCTCTCGGCGGGGCGGTGGGCGAACGGCGGCACGCACACGTAGACGGCGTCCAGCTCGCGGGCGAGCAGGGCGGCGACGTCGTCCACCGCCTCCGCCCCGAACTGCTCGGAGAAGGCCGCGGCCCGGGTGGGGTCGACGTCCGTCGCGGCCACCAGGGCGACGTCGTCGAAGCCCGACAGGATCGTGGCGTGCCGCGTGGCGACGCCCCCCGTCCCGACGAAGCCGAGGCGCAGAATCGGATCTTTCGGAACCATGCGCGGTCAGTACCTTGATTATTGGGCCAGGAAACGGGCAGGCTCGGGCATGACGATGACCGTCCTCGTGAACGCCGGGCCGTGGCTCTCCGTGCCGCCCCCCGGGTATGGCGGGATCGAGAACGTCCTGGCCGCGCTGGTACCGGAGCTGCGCAAGCGCGGCGTACGGGTGGTGCTGGCCACGGTCGGCTCGAGCACACTGCCCGTCGACGAGCAGATCGACGTGTTCCCCGATGGCCGGTTCGCGGACCTGCAGCGGCCCTACAACCGCGTCTGCGGGATCGCGGCGGCCCACCTGCACCGCGTGGTGCGCGAGCTGCACCGCCGCGACGACGTCGTCCTGGTGCACGACCACCAGGAGGCGTTCGGCCTGACCGTGCTCGCCGCGCTCGGCCCGGCGGCCCCGCCTGTGCTGCACACCCTGCACTGGGACCTGCGCAAGCACCCCGAGCTGTACGGGAACGTCGACGGCGGCGACTCGCTGTGGGTCAACGGCGTCTCGGCCGCGCAGCTGGCCACCGCCCCGGCGGCGCTGCAGGCGC
Organism: Pseudonocardia charpentierae; assembly: GCF_031845345.1. Lineage (NCBI taxonomy): Bacteria > Bacillati > Actinomycetota > Actinomycetes > Pseudonocardiales > Pseudonocardiaceae > Pseudonocardia > Pseudonocardia charpentierae. Next base: position 412,089 of record NZ_JAVREJ010000003.1, read on the forward strand.
TCAGCGTCGGGCACGTCCACCTGGCGACCCCGCTGGCCGTCGATGCCGACCGGCGGGCCGCCGTCCTGAAGGGCGACCACCTGGTGGTGATGGGCCGGATCACCCGGGTCAAGGGGCAGGCCGTCGCGGCCCGGCTCGCGCACCGCACCGGGATCCCGCTGGTCCTGGCCGGCCCGGTCGGGCCGCACCACGACGCCGACTCCCTGCGCACGGGAAGCGCCGACGAGGACAACCCGGACGTCCGGTACTGGCGCGAGGAGGTGGAGCCGCTCGTCGACGGGCGGCTGGTGCGCTGGATCGGCACGGTGCAGGGCGCGGAGCGCGACGACCTGGTCGCCACGGCGCGGGTATCGCTCACGCCCATCGACTGGGAGGAACCGGGCGGCACCGCGGTCGTCGAGTCCCTCGCGCTCGGCACGCCGGTCGTCGGCTTCCGCCGCGGGTGCCTTCCGGAGCTGATCGACGACGGGCGCACGGGGCTGCTGGTCGACCCCGGTGACGAGGCCGCGCTGGACGCCGCCGTCGCCGACGCCGGCCGGCTGGACCCCGCCGACTGCACCCGTGTCGCCGCGGACCGGTTCACGCCGGGCGCGATGGCGGAGCGCTATCTGGACCTCTACCAGGAGGTGCTCGTCCGCAGCGGGCGAACGGCGCGCGTGTAGGGACGGGAATGACGGACGGGGCCCCGACCGTGTGGTCGGGGCCCCGTCGGCGGAGATCCGGCGTCAGCTCTTGAAAACGTCCTTGATCTTCTCGCCGGCCTGCTTGAGGTTGCCCTTGGCCTGGTCGCCGTGGCCCTCGGCCTCGAGGTCGCGGTCGTCGGTCGCCCGGCCCACGCCCTCCTTGACCTTGCCCTTGAGCTGGTCGGACTTGGCATCGATCTTGTCGTCGGCAGCCATGGTGCTCTCCTTCGCTCGGCTGCCCCGGGGCTACCCGCGGTGCGCGGCGCCTACACGGCGTGTCCGTTATGCGTTCCGGAAGGGCGTGGTCACAGCCGGCCCGGTGCCGGGAACAGCCGCCCGACGACGCGGCCGACGACCGAGGCCGACGGCACCGGACCGAAGTGGCGGGAGTCGATCGAGTCGAACCGGTTGTCGCCCAGCAGGTACAGCTGCCCCGGCGGCACGACGTCCGGGCCGTAGTAGACGCCGTCGAGGAAGTCGCCGGTGTACGGCTCGGTCACGGGCCGTCCGTTGCGGACGAGGATGCCGTCCTCGAACCCGATGGAGTCGCCGCCGACGGCGACCACGCGCTTGACGAGCAGGCCGTCGCCGGACGAGTCGCGCACGACGACGACGTCACCGACCGCGGGGTGTCCGGCGTCGCGCTTGTCGAGCAGCAGGTGGTCGCCCGGCGAGACGGTGGGGGTCATGCTGTCCGACGGGATGCGGATGGCCTGGATCGGCAGCAGCCCGGAGACCAGGAGCACGGCCACCGCCACCAGCAGGCATCCCGCGCCGCGCAGCAGCCGGCCGGCCCAGCGGGCGCGCGCCCCTGTGCCCGCCGACCCTGTGCTTGCGGATTCCGCGCTCACACCAGGCCCGTGGCCCACGCCGCCCACATCCCGGCCCCGACCAGCAACATGACCGTCGTCGACGACCGGCGCAGCCGGTCCGGCAGCAGGGCGGGCGCGGTGGCCAGGGTGACCAGCTCCGCGAGCACGACGGCGGTGCCGAGCAGGTCGGGATCCTGGGGCCGGTCGTTGTGCACGGTGTGCACGCCGCCGAAGGGCAGGTTCATCGTCCGGCTCGCGACGTACAGCAGCACGAGCCCGAGCGTGCCCAGCAGGACCGCCGTGACAATCCCGGCGCCGGCGGTTCCCCGACCGACGCGACCGGCCACGGCGACCTGCGCGGCGGCGGCCACGAGGAAGAACGCGGTGATGCTCCAGCCGTGGCTCAGGTGCACGAGCGCCGCGATCACATGACCGGCGGCGGCGGCGTACAGCCCGACGGCGGCGAGCAGCGCCGGCGAGGTGAGCGTGAGAGAGGTCGTGTCGGCCACCGGGGTCGGACTGACGTCGGTGGTCATCGCGCGACTCCTGTGCTCGTGGCGGGGCGGTGCCGACCGGCCCCGCGGGAGTCAGTCTGTGCGCGCGGTGCTGTGCGGGGCAGCCGCAGGTGAGGGTGGGGTGCCCCCCGAGTTGGGGGGTGTCGACCCGATGCCGTCGGCGACGTCGTCCGCCGCCCGGGGCTGCGGCACCACGGGTGGGGCCGGGTCGGACACCCAGTCGACCGGCATGCGGGCGACCGCCGCCGTGCCGCCGTCGGGCCGGGCCTCGATCCGCAGCTCGCCGCCCTGGTCCTCGATCCGGTCGATGAGCAGGCGCAACCCCAGGTGGCCCTCGGCGCGCTTGTCGAGCTGTTCCGGGCGGATGCCGATCCCGTCGTCGGCCACCCGCAGCACGACCGTCGGCGTCGAGGCCGCGTGATCCGGCCCGAGGTCGACCTCGACCGTCGACGCCTGGGCGTGCTTGGCGACGTTCGCCAGGCTCTCGCGCGCGACGCGGTAGAAGACGGCCGCGACCTCCGACGACGCGCCGGGCAACTGCTCGGCCCGCACGTGCACCGTGACCCCGGCCTGCCGCAGCGGCTCGGCCAGGTCGTCGATCGCCCCGGGAAGGCCGGCGCCGCTCAGGTCCGGCGGGTAGATGTCGACCATCAGGCGGCGCAGCGACTCGACCGCGCCCCGCACCACGCGGCCGACGTGGTCCAGACCGGCCGCAGGCGGGCCCTCGACCCGCCGCGTCACCGCGGCGAGCGCGTAGCCGGCACCGGCGAGTTCCTGGACCACGCCGTCGTGCAGGTCGGCCGCGATCTGCCTGCGCTCCCGCTCGGAGGCCGACAGCGCCCGCTCCAGCAGGGCGGCGCGCTCGGCCTCGTGCCCGGCGACCCGGCGGGCGAGCGAGACCGTGATGGGAGTCTGGATGAGCTGCAGCAGCAGGAGCGCGCCGACGGCCAGGGGCACGATGCGCAGGACCAGGTTGTTCGCCGTGGTCTCGACCCGGTCGTAGTCGAGGTAGATCTCGAACGCGAGCGGCTGCTGACCGGGCAGTCGCAGCGGGGCGTACACCTCGACGAGCTTGGTGCTGCCCGGGATGGGGCCGGTCTCCGGCTTGTCGGTGACGTTCGACGTGACGCTGCCCTGGTCGATCGCGGCCGCCGCCTCGTCCGGGATCGGGATGCGCTCGCCGATCTCGGTGACGTCGTCGGCGTAGATCACCGTGCCGGTGCGGTCCCAGACGTTGAGCTCGGCGATGGAGCCGTCGCGGACGCGGTTCGCGACGGCACGGTCCAGCTCGGGCCGGCGCGAGGCGTCACCGGTGAGCACGTCGGAGAGCAGCGGTGCGACCACGAGGTTCGCGGTGCGCTGTGCGAGCCGCTCGGCGTCACGCAGCGCCTCGTCCTGGGCGACCTGCCGGCCGACGAGCACGGCGCCGACCGAGACCACGACGAGGACGAGCGCCGCAGCGCCGAGGTAGGTGATGAGCGAGCGGCGGATCCGCGGATTGGTCCGCACCTGGTGTCGGTCAGCCACCGTCGGCCCGGTCGATGAGCCCGAGCCGCTGCGCCGTCACCACGGCCTCCAGCTGTGAGCTCACGCCGAGCTTCGACAGCAGCGACTTCACGTACCCCCGGCAGGTGTGCAGGCTGATCCCGAGGACGCGGGCGATGGCCTTGGGTGCCATCCCGCGGTTCAGGCAGTGCAGCACGTCGCGCTCGCGCTGGGTGAGCTCCACCCGCGGCGCGGAGACCGTCCGATCGGGTGCCGCGCTGGTGGAGCCGAACGCCGACGCGGCCACGAGCATGCCGCCGTTGCGGGCCCGCCGCAGCACGTCGAGCATCTCGGGCAGCGAGCCGTTCTTCGGGACGAACGCCGACGCCCCGGCCTGGGTCGCGCGCAGCACCCACTGCGGGTCGCGGTGCGCGGTGACGACGATGATGACCAGCTCCGGCAGGACCTCGCGTAGCCGCCGGGTGGCGGCCAGCCCGTCCTGACGGGGCATCTCGATGTCCATCACGACGAGGTCCGGCTTCAGGTCCAGCGCCATCGCGACCGCTTCGGCGGCGCTGCTGGCCGTACCGATGCACTGCAGGTCCGGCTCGGACGACAGCGCCAGCGACAGCAGGTCCGCGAACGTCTGGTGGTCGTCGACGACGAGCACCCGCAACGGCGCAGCGATCGTCTCGCCCACTGTCGTAGTCATGCTCCACCGTCTCCCGATTGGTCGTCGTCGCCGATCTCGCTCTGAAGATTCGTCGCGTTACAGCTCAGGGACAGGAGGAGTCACCCGGACGGATGACACCTTGCCGGGTGACGCACTGTGCGTGTGGTGCCGTACCGCCGCGTGGGGGACCGCTCAGGGCAGCACGAGGCAGAAGGGGTGCCCCGCGGGGTCCAGGAAGACCCGGAAGGCCTCGCCCGGCTGCACCTCGTGCTTGCGGGCGCCGAGTGCGACCACGGAGGCCTCCCCGGCGTCGAGGTCGTCGACCTCGAGGTCGAGGTGGATCTGCTGCGGGTGCTCGGCCCCTGGCCAGCGCGGGGGCCGGTGGTCCGCGACGCGCTGGAAGGCGAGCGGCGTGCCGCCCGCGGGCGCGAGCTGCACCCAGTCGGTGTCGGTCTCCTCGACGGACGTGCCGAGAACGGCCGCGTAGAAGGCGGCGAGTGCGGTGGGATCGGGGCAGTCGAGCGCGACGACCTGCAGGCGGGCGACCCCGGTGGAAGTGGTCATGGTGCGGACGGTAGCGACGGGCACCGACAGAACAGCGCAGTGACCCGACTCACCGCCTCGCCGGCAGCTCAGGTCGGAGCAGCTGATCGGGGCGGAGGTCCCGCGGGTGCACCGAACCGGCACCTGCGGGATTCACGAGTGCCGCGGAGGGTACGCGAACGGGGTGGACCTGCACTTCCTCTCCGAGTTGACCGAGACCCCCGGGCCCTACGCCACCGTCTACCTCGACGCCTCGCACGACAGCGAGTCCGCCGACCGTGAGCTGGAGCTGCGCTGGGCGGGGCACCGTACCGAGCTGGCCGCGCAGGGTGCCGACGAGCCGACGCTCGCGGCGCTCGACCGCGCCGTCGCCGACGCCGATCCGGCGGTGGGACGAGCGGGACGCGCCCTCGTCGCCGCGGACGGCCGCGTGCTGCTCGACCGCATCCTGGCCGAGCCGCCGGCTCGACCGTCCGCAACCTGGGGCCCGGCGCCCGACGTGCTGCCGCTGCTCCTCGACGTACCCGAGCCGACGACCGCGGTCGTCGTCCGCGTCGACAAGAGCGGCGGGGAGATCCTGCTGGCCGGTGAGGACGGAGCCGGGGCGCAGCAGGTCGACGAGATCCGCGGTGACCGGTACCCCCTGCACAAGACGCGCGGCGGCGGGTGGAAGCACCTGAAGATGCAGCACACCGTCGAGAACACCTGGCGGGCGAACGTCGCCGCGCTCGCCGAGCGGGTCGACACCGAGGTCCGGCGCACCGGTGCGCGCCTGCTGGTGCTCGCGGGCGACGGGCAGTCGCGGACGCTGCTGCGCGGTGCGCTGGCTGAGCGCTCGGCGTCGATCGCGGTCGACGTCGAGCACAGCGGCGGCCGGTCCGGCGCAGACGACGACGCGCTGGCGGGTGCCGTGGAGGCGGCGGCGCGCAACGTCGTCGACGCCGAGCGCCAGGCCGTGCTCGACCGGCTCGACCAGGCGCTGGGCCGCCCGGACGGCCTGGCCGTCGGCGGGCTGGAGCCCGTGCTGGAGGCGCTGCGCGCCCAGCAGGTCGACACGCTGTTCCTCGACGGCGGGGTCGACCGCGACGGCGAGCTGTGGGTGGGCGAGGTCGCGAGCCAGGTGGCGACCGACGCCGAGCGGCTCCGTGGCCTGGGCAGTGAGCCCGTCGGGCAGGTGCCCGTCGACGTGGCGTTGCTCGCCGCCGCGGCCGCATCCGGTGCCGCGTTCGAGCCGCTCGGTGGCGGGCGCACCGGGCTGGTCGGGAAGCCGGTCGAAGACGGGGTGGCGGCGCTGCTGCGCTACCCGCTCGTGACCCACCAGGGTCCGTGAGACGACGGACGGCCCGGCTCCCCCTCCGGAGCCGGGCCGTCCGCCTACCGGATCAGCTGCCGTTCGTGCTGCTCCGGACGTTGCCCGCGGCGTCCTGGGCGCGGCCCTGGACGTCCTGGGCCGCCGAGCGGCCCTCGTCGGTCACGGTGTCCTTGGCGTCCTGCGCCGTCGACTTCACCGATTCGACGGCCTGCTGCGCCGGCTCGCGGAGGTTCTCCTTCACCTCGGCCGCCACCTGCTGGGCCACCGGCTGGACCTTCTCCTGCGCCACCTGCTTCGCCTGGTCGGCGAGCTCCTGCTCACGGCGGCTGGCCGGCAGCAGCGACGACACGAGCCAGCCGGCGCCGAACGCGATGATCCCGGCGGCCAGCGGGTTGCCCCGCGTCTGCCGCCGGATCGCGGCCGGGGCCTCCTGCACAGCGCCAGCGGCCGTCGACGCGGCGTCCTGTACCGTCCCTGCGGCACTCGACGCCGCGCCCTGGACCGACGAGGCGGCCGACGAGGCCGTGCCGGACACCCGGTCCGTCGCGGTCGACGCGGCCGACAAGACGCTGCCACCCACGGACTCACCGGATCCGTGGCGGCCGTACGGATCGCTGCCCATGACCTTCTCCTTCAACCGTGTCGCGGCGTCGCGCGCGCGGTCCACCCGGCGCTCGACGATCTTGCCCGGGGTGACCTTCTCGGCCAGGGCGTCGACGTCCTGGCTCAGCGCGGCCTGGGTCCGCTCGATCTCCCGGCGGATCTGCTCGGGATCACTCGAGGTGGTCACCGGTGTCCTCCTGCCTCGCCCTTGAGGGCGTCGGGAACGTTCTTCAGGGTGTCGACGGTGCGCTCGGGAGTGGGGTTGACCTCGCGGAGCTTCTTGCGTCCGGTCGAGTAGAGAACCGCGCCGACGATGCCCCAGATCACCGCCACGACCAGCGCGGACCAGCTGTTGCCGATCAGGTGGCCGAGCGCCCACCACAGGCAGATCGACAGGAACAGCACGGCCATGTAGCCGGCGAAGCCGGCGGCGCCGAGCGCACCGGCGGCCTTGCCCGTCTTGCTCGCCTCGGCCTTGAGCTCGGCCTGGGCCAGAGCGAGCTCCTGGCGCATGAGCGTCGACAGGTCGCGGGTGACGTTGCCGACGAGCTCGCCGACCGGCACACCGCCGACGTCGTCGTAGGAGCCGGCGGGGTGCGGCGTGTGGGCCGGTGACCCGGACGCGGGCGGCACCGCGGCGTGCGAGCCACCCGGTCCGCCGACGGGACCCGGCACGGCACCGCCCGGGTACGGGTTCGGCGGGTACTGGCCCGGCGGCGGGTACGGATCAGCTGCTCCCGCGCGGTGCGGATGCTGCGGAACGGTCACCGGAAGTCCCCACGTCCGGAGCGGTACGGGTCGTCGAGCGGGTCGACGAGCGGGTCCGCCGTGCCGAGGCGCTCCCCGGCAGGCCGGTCGAGCGGGTCGATCGGGGGAACGTGCGGGGGCGCCGGAGGCAGCGGGGCTGCGGGCGACGGGGGCAGGTGGGGCGGAACGGCGTGACCCTGCGGCGGCGTCGGGGTGTCGAGCCCGGTCGGGTACGGCGACGGCGGGGTCGCCGGTACCCGGTAGGTGGGCGATCCAGCCAGATGCTGCGGTGCAGGCCCCGACTCGGCCCGGGCGGAGTCGACGGCTCCACGGGTGAGCCGTCCGACGACCACGCCGGCCACGGCCGCGCCCAGCAGGAACGCGCCGGGTCGGCGGCGGGCGAACGACCGGATCTCGTCGACGAGGTCGGCGGGCTCTCGCCGACCGAGCCACTCCGCCAGGTTGTCGGCCCGGTCCGCGGCCTGCCGCGCGACCTCCGACACCATTCCGGACTGCTGCCCGCCGTCGGCCATCTCCCGCAGTTCCTGGCTCAGCGACCGGATGCCGTCGGCCGCCTTCTGCTGACCGGCCCGGGCCTGGCCCTGGGCCTGGCCACGGGCCTCGCCGAGGAGGTCGCGCGCCTGCGTCTTCACCTCCTGCGCCACGTTCGCGGCCTGCTCGGCCGCCGTGCCGGCGACCTGCCGTCCGGCGTCCGCCGCGGTGCGACCGACGTCCGTGGCCTCGTCACGGGCCACCTGGGTGGTGGGTTGGCCGGCGGGGGAGCCGGCCGTGCTGGCCGGCGGGTATCCGCCGATCTGCTGGCTCATCGCGTGGTGACTCCTGGTCTCGGGGGCAAAGGGATCTAACAAAGAGGCACTACCCCCTGTCAGAAGCCGCAATCCTCTTTGGATCGCTCTTCGTGGCCGACAGTGGCGGAGTTGTCACATTTCCGGGTGGCGGTACCGGTTGTGCCGGAACGCTGGCGAGTGGGTACGCCTCCGGCATGGCCGACACCGATCCCGTCACCTCACCCGACACCGACCCCGCCTACGCGCAGGGAGACCAGGACGCGGAGCCGACGATGACCGCGCCGTCGGGGCCGCGACCGGACGCCGCGACGCACCCCGACGCGTCGGACGAGTACGCGGACAAGCCCGCCGCGGAAGGCGACTCCTGACCGGGTCGAGCCGTCGTCGAGTCGGAGCGCGACGATGAGCGACGGAGCACTGCTGCGGTGGTGGCGCCGCCTGTGGGGCGGCGGCCGGTCGGCTGCGGTCCCGGCGCCTGCGCCGGAGTCCGCTCCGGGCCGGGGCGGTACGGGCACGATCGAGGGTGCGCCGGCCCCCACCCCGGGCCGTCGGCACTACACGGCCCCTCCGCGCGAAGACGACCCGCAGCGCGAGGCCCACCTCGGCGCCGTGCTGCAGGCGCTGGACGGAGGGTCGCTGAGCCGCGCCGAGCTCGGTGCCCGGGTCGGCGCGGCGGACTGGGGCTCCGGCAGGCTCGACGCCGTCGTGGCCTACGGCGTCGGCACGGGCGTGCTCGTCGAGGCCTCCGACGGAGCCGTGAAAGCGCGCTACGCCGACTGATCCCGGCGCGTCCGCGCCGTCCGCGCCGTCCGCGCCGTCCTCGGCGCGGTCGTCCACAACACCCAGGCGAAGGGCACGGCCAGCGTCCCCATCACGAGCCCGCCGATCAGCGCGGAGCCCGGGCGGTCGAAGAACACCACGTGTGCCAGCACGGACGAGCCGTAGGTCCACAGGTACAGCGCGGCCGCGGGGCCCGACGGCGCCGTGTGCCGGGGCAGCAGCCGGTCCAGCGCCCCGATCATGACGACGGACACCAGCAGCCAGCCGCCGTAGTTCGTCAGCGGAACCCCGGGCACCAGCGGCAGCCCCGGGTCGGGGTGCGCCCACGTCCAGTGCCCCGCGTCGACCATCTGCGGGTCGAGGAACAGGTCCCACGCCGCCAGCGCGGCGCCGCCGACCAGCGCGACCGGCACCCGGCGCGCCAGCGTCCGGCCGACGACCAGCGCGGGCCAGGCCATCATCGTCCAGGCCAGCGGCACCACCGCGGGCACGCCGAGCACCTCCGCGCCGAGATCGCCCGTGTAGGCGTAGGCGCCGAACGGCAGCCCGGTGTGCACGCCGACGGCCTCGACCAGCAGGCCGCCCCCGCCCGCCACCGCGAGCAGCACTGCCGCGCCGCGCAGCCCGTGCACCCGCCCGGCGTCGGCCAGCGCCGCCGCGCAGAACACGAGCACCGAGGCCACCGTGATCTCGGTGCGGAGCGCGTCGGGCATCAGCGGGTAGACGATCTGCACGAGCACCGTCGCGCCGACCAGCACCCACGGCACGGCTCGGCCGAGCCGCGGCGCGACGGCCGGGAAGCCGCCGTGCACCACGAGGCGCTCCGCGCCTGCGGTGGGACGGGACATCGGGGTCCTCCGGTGGACGGGGTCGGCACGAGCCGGTGGGGAGCCGGTCGGGCGGGCTCGACCGGGCCGAGGCGCGGGACCGATCTAGGCTCGCCGTGATGTCTCGATCCTGCCGGGCCCGCCGTCGTCCCGCTCGTCGGCCCGCCACCGTACCCGTGGTGCCACCGGCCCGTGCGCTCGTCCTCGCGGGTTCGGCGCTGGCCGTCCTGGGCACGCTGCACCAGGTGGCCAACCTCCGCGGGCTGCGCCGTCCACCCGCCGACCCCCCGCCCGTCGCCGAGCCGGTGACCCTCGCCCTGCCGGTGCGTGACGAGGCCCACCGGGTGGCTCCCGCGCTCGCAGCGCTGCTGGCCCAGCGCGGCGTCCCCGACCTCGAGCTGCTCGTGCTCGACGACGGCTCGACCGACGGCACCGCGGACGTCGTCCGCGCCGTCGCCGACGGCGACCCGCGGCTCCGGGTGCTGCCCGGCACCCCGCCGCCACCGGGGCTGCCGGGCAAGCCGCACGCCGGCGCGCAGCTCGCGGACGCCGCGCGGGGGAGGGTGCTGGTCTTCGTCGACGCCGACGTGGTGCTGGCCCCGCACGCCGTCGCCGCGGCGGTCGCGGTCCTGCGGGGCGCCGGGCTCGACCTTCTGTCGCCGTGGCCGCGCCAGCTCGCCGACGGTGCCGCGGCCCGGCTGGTGCAGCCGCTGCTGCAGTGGTCGTGGATGGTGTCGCTGCCGCTGAGAAGGGCCGAGCGGTCGACGAGCCCCGCGCTGTGCGCTGCGAACGGGCAGTTCCTCGTCGCGGACGCCGCCGCGCTGTCGCGGGCCGGGGGGTTCGCGGGGGTCGCCCGTGACGTGCTCGACGACCTCGCGGTGGCCCGCGCGGTCAAGCGGGCCGGCGGGCGGGTCGGTGTGGCCGACGGCGCCGACCTCGCGGCCTGCCGGATGTACGAGGGCTGGACGGATCTGAGCGCCGGGTACCGGAAGTCGCTCTGGGCGGCGTTCGGACCGGCGCCGGCGTCCGCGGCGGTCGCGGCGGCGCTGGCGCTCGCCTACGTGGTGCCGCCCCTCGCGGCCCTGTGCGGATCCCGGGCCGGGCTCGTCGGGTACGGCGCCGCTGTGGCGAGCCGGGTGCTGGCCGCCGGGCACAGCGGCGGGCGCGCCTGGCCCGACGCGCTGGCTCACCCCGTGTCGGTCGCCGCGCTACTGGGGTTGCTGGGGGCGTCGTGGCGCGGGCACCGGCGGGGTGAGCTGACCTGGAAGGGGCGGCGGCTCGCCGGCGGCCCTGCCCCGGGGCGCTGACGTGGCGCGGATCGTCGTCGTCGGCGCGGGCGTCGGAGGACTGGCCGCGGCCGCCCGGCTCGCGGCACAGGGCCACGGGGTGGTGCTGCACGAACGCGCCGCCACCCACGGCGGCAAGCTGGGGGAGTACCGGCGCGACGGGTTCACCTTCGACACCGGTCCGTCGCTGCTCACGATGCCGCAGGTGTTCACGGATCTGTTCGCGGCGACCGGCGGGCCTGCCGAGCTGGAGCTCGAACCGGTCGACCCCGTGTGCGGGTACCGGTTCGCCGACGGCACCCGCCTCGACCTGCCGTTCGATCCGGCGGCCGTGCCGGCGGCGCTCGACGGCGCGCTCGGCCCCGGCTCGGGTGCGGCCTGGCAGGCGTTCCACGACCGGTCCGCCCGGCTCTGGGACCTCGTCGGCGAGCCGGTGCTGCACCGCCCCCTGCGCGCCCGCGACCTCGCGCGGTTCAGCGCCCGGCTGCGCGACCTGCGGATGGTCGCGCCGTGGCTGACCCTGCGCCGCCTCGGCGAGCAGCTCCTGCCCGACCCGCGGCTGCGCATGTGGCTCGACCGCTACGCCACCTACTCCGGGTCGGACCCGCGCCGTGCCCCGTCGGTGCTGTCGGTGACGCCGTACGTCGAGCAGCGCTTCGGGTCGTGGTGGGTCCGCGGGGGCCTGCGCCGGTTGGGCGACGCCCTGCTCGGGCGCTGCCACGACCTCGGCGTCGAGGTGCATCTGGACTCGCCGGTCGCCGAGGTCACGACGGCCGGACGGCGGGTGTCGGGCGTCCGTCTCGCCGACGGCCGTCGGGTGCCCGCGGACGTCGTCGTCTGCGACGCCGACGCCCGGATCGTCTACGAGCAGTTGCTGCGCCGCCCGACACTTCGGGCCGCGGCCACGCGGACCCTGCTGCGGCGCGCACCGGCGTCCGTGGCGGGCTTCGTCCTCCTGCTCGCCCTCGACGGCGGGCCCGGGACTGGAACTGGGGTCGCCCGGCCGGCCCACCGCGTCTGGTTCCCGGCCGACTACGACGCCGAGTTCGACGCGCTGTTCCGGCGGCCCGCACCCGTGGCCGACCCGACGGTCTACGTGCACGCCCCCGCCGATCCGGCGATGGCGCCGCCCGGCGGTGAGGCGTGGTTCGTGCTCGTCAACGCCCCTGTGCACGACCCGGACGGCGGCGTCGACTGGGATGCGCCGGGACTGCGGGACCGCTACGCCGACCGCGTGCTGGAGGTGCTGGCGCGCCGCGGCGAGGACGTGCGCGGCCGGATCCGCTGGCGGGAGGTCCGCACCCCGGCCGATCTCGAGCGCGACGCCGCGGCGCCCGGTGGGGCGATCTACGGCACCGCGTCGCACGGGTCCTGGGCGGCGCTGCTGCGTCCGGCGAACCGGTCGCCGGTGCCCGGGCTGTTCCTCGTCGGGGGCTCCGCCCACCCCGGCGGCGGGCTGCCGATCGTCGCCTTGTCGGCGAAGATCGTCGCCGACCTCGTGGGCCCGGCCTGAGTGCCGGGCTAGCCCGGGGTCGTCCGCGCCACGCCGATCGCCAGGTGGACGAACCCGACCGCGCCGACGACCACCCAGCCGATCACGCACACCGTCGCCCAGCCCCAGCCCGTCAGCGGAGTGCCCGCGGGCAGGGTGCCGGCGCCCAGGCAGGCCACCGCCACCAGCACCAGGCGGGTCGGGCGCTCGGCCACGGTCACCGCACCGACCCCGGGCATCCCGGCGGCGCCGGCGCGGGCCCGCAGGTACTCGTGCAGGAACGTCAGCGCTCCCGCCGCGACGCACCACACCGGCGGCGCACCCAGCACGGCGAGCGTCGCGAGCAGGAGCAGGTCGCCGACCCGGTCCGCCATCGCGTCCACCACGGCACCGAGCGGGCGGGCCCGGCCGGTGTGCAGCGCGACGGCCCCGTCGAGCCCGTCGAGCACCCCCACCAGGACCACGAGCACCGCCGCGAGCAGCGGCCACCGTCCACCTGCGACGGCGACGAGCACGGCGGCTCCGGCGACAACGACCCCGGCCACGGACAGCGCATCGGGGGAGATGCGGGCGACCGGACCCGTGGCGGCGAGCCGTTGCACCCCGCCCAGCCAGATCCGGACGACGGCCGACGGCCGGATGCCGCCGTGCAGCGCGGCCCAGCCCTGCTCGCCGGTCCGTGTCTCGCCGGTCCGTGTCTCGCCGGTCCGTGTCTCGCCGGTCTGGGGCCCGTCGGTCGGCAGGTGGCCGGTCACGGTCCCAGCGTGACACGCGCAGGCGGGACGTGTGTCACCGCACTCCGACCGGCCCGCGGGTTGTCGGTCGGCGCCTCGGGGCATTGTGGAGGCGTGGACGAGCTGACAGGCCCCCGGTGACGGCGACCGGTGCGGGAGACCGGCGCGAGGCGGACGGGCCGCTTGAGCAGGACGCCGCCCCGGGGCCGGCGACGCGCGCTGCCGGTGCCCGGCGGGTCGGCCGCGAGCTCGTCCGGGGCATCGGCCGCTCCTACCCGGACAGCGACCTCGCGCTGTGGGCCGCCGGAGCGACGTTCTTCGGCATCATCGGGGTCGTCCCGATCGTCCTCGTGTCGCTCCGCCTGGCGGCGGCGCTCGTCGGGGCCGACGTGCTGACCGAGGGCGTCGCCGCGGCCGTCGCCGGGATCCCACAGGGCCACGGCACACCGGTGGCGCTGCGGACGCTCACGGCGACCGCGCTGCAGATGTCCCCGCTGCAGACCGCGATCGTGCTCTTCCCCGCGAGCCTGTACGGCGAGGGCCTGCGCCGGGCGTTCCTGCAGCTCTCCCCGGCGAGCCCGAACAAGTTCACCGGCTGGAGCGGTCGCCTGGCGCTGCTGCCGATCGTCGCGGTCGCCCCGGTGCTCGTGCTCGCGCTGCTCGCCGCCGGGCCGGTCGTCTCGCCGCTCTACATCGCCGGAGGCAGCAAGCTGGTGCTCGGCGTGGTGATCGCCTTCCACGTCACCTTCGTGCTGCTGTGGATCGCGCTGCTGCTGCTCTACCGGCTGGTCGGTGCCGGCCGGGTCGGCACCCGCGCGCTGGTGCTCGGGAGCTTCGCGGCCGGCTCCGTGATCGCCGGTTTCCTGCAGGGGTTCCTGCTGTTCCTCGCGATCCCGGTCGACTGGTCGCTCCCGTTCGGGGGCCTGCCCGTGTTCGGTGCCGTCGCCGCACTCGCCCTGTGGCTGTACCTCATCCACGTGCTCGTGCTGGTCGGCTACCGGCTCACTCTGACCCTCGACGCGCACTGGGGGCCGGGACCGTGACCGTGCCTTCTTCGATTACTTCTTCTTCGCCGGCTCCGGCGGGTCGGCCACCGTGTCCGCGGCCTCAGCCCGGCGCTCACCCATCGGCAGCGGCGGCCCCGTCGTGGTGTCCTGCTTCGTCTGCTTCTCCGACTCGGCGTTGATCTCGGCGCCGAGCAGGATGATGTAGCTGGTCAGGTACAGCCACAGCAGCAGGACGACGACGCCGGCGAGCGCGCCGTAGGTCTTGTTGTAGCTGCCGAAGTTGTTGACGTAGAGGCTGAAGCCGAGGCTCGCCAGTACCCAGAGCACGCCGGCCACGAGGGCGCCGACGCTGGTCCACTTGAACTGCGGGGCGTCGCGGTCGGGAGCCATGCGGTAGACCACGGCGAGCGCCGCGATGATCAGGACGATCAGCAGGACCCAGCGCACGATCTGCACGATGAGATTGATGAACGTGCCGAGCTGCAGCGCGTTCAGCACCGCCGGGACGACGGCGACCAGCGCCAGCGTGAGCAGTACGAAAACGATCGCGCCGAGGGTGAGCAGGAGCGCGGTGCCCCGGAGCTTGAGGAAGTTGCGGCTCTCCTGCTCGTCGTAGGCGATGTTGATGGCCGTCATCAGGCTGCTCGTGCCGCTCGACGCGCTCCACAGCGCGAGCAGGATCGAGATGGCCAGGCTGAAGCTCAGCGCGCCGCCGCTCGTCTGTGTCAGCGAGACGATCTGGTCGCGGAGCAGGGGTTGGGCCGTCTCGGGTAGCGCTGCCAGCACGCCCTCGGCCTGCTGGCCGATCGTCGCGGGGTCGGCCACCAGCCCGAACAGGCTGATCCCGGCGATCAGGGCCGGGAAGATCGCGAGGAAGGCCGCGTAGGCGATGCCGCCCGCGAGGATGCCGACGTTGTCCGCCGACGACTCCTTGAACGCCCGGCGGGTGACCTGCCACCAGCCCTTCGCCGGGATCTGGGTGGGCAGCTCGGCCTGCTCCCCGGGTCGCTGCACGGCGTCGGAGGGGGCGCCGTTCGAGGCCGGGGTGTCCGACGCCGAGTCCGACCCGGCGGAGTTCGAGGCCGGAGCGGCGTGCACGCCCGGTTCGGACGTCGCCACCTGCCCATTGGTGCCGGGACCGTGTGCCCGTGGCGGCCGGGGCCGGAACGGGTCGACGCTGGCCTTGTGCACCGCCGACTGGTCCTTGCGCTTGCGGAGCGCAGCCAGGCCGACCACCGCCCACGCGAGGGCCTTGGAGCCGGGCACGCCGGAGTGGGCCGGCTGCTCACCGGGGCCTGAAGAGGAGGCGGACGACGGTGAGGACGTCGGGGGGCGGGACACAGGAGTCCTCCGGCGGTCGGGACGACATGAGCACGTGACGGTCTGCCCCGCGGGTAGCCATTGCGGCCCTGTCTCAACCGCCGGTACGGCGTGCCACGAGCCACTCGGTCAGCCCTGGTACGAGCGCATGCCCGTGCACGACCGCCTTGGTCACCGGGCCGCCCGCGACCTTCTCCAGCCGGGGATGCCGGAGCTGGCGCAGCACGGTGCGGGCGATGGCGACGTCGCGCGACGTGGCCGAGGCGGGCGCCAGCACCGCCGTCACCGCCACGCCGCGCACCCCGTCGAGCCGCAACTCCTCGCGCAGCGCACCGGCCATCACCCGGACCGCCGCGGACGCCATGCTCCCCGGAGCCCCGAACGGCCGCGCGACCTGGCCGTGCACCGAGGCGACGACCACCAGCACGCCGTTCCCCGCGGAGATCATGTGGGGGAGTGCGGCGCGGGCACCGTGCACCGCCCCCAGCAGGTCGCGGTCGACGACGCGTCGCACCTCGTCGAGCGGCAGGTCGAGGAGCGCGCCCGACGTCGGCGGACCGGGGCACTGGACCCAGCCGTCGATCCGGCCGCAGCGGTCGACGACCTCCCGGGCGGCGCCCTGCACGGCGTCCGGGTCGGTGAGGTCCGCCGGCACGGTCAGGGCCTGGCCGACGTTCTCGGCGTGCGCGTCCACCAGCACCGGACGCGCACCGTGCGCCGCCAGCGCCCGGACCGTGGCCCGGCCCACCGTCCCCGAGGCCCCCGCCACGACGACGACGCTGCCCCACAGGCGCAGCCCGCGCCGGTAGCCGGCCACGGGCGCTAGCCCTGCCCGACGGGCTCGAGGAGGTCGTTCTGCCGGACGGCGTCGAGCGAGAGGGTCTTGTAGCCGTACTCGGCGAACAGCACTGTGACGCGGTCGGGCTCGGTCGACATGACCACGCCCTCGCCCCACTCGGGATGGCGCACCGTGGTCCGCGAGTCGAGGCCGTCCTGCGCGGCGGCGCCGTCGTCCGCGGGATCGGGGGCACGGGCGGTGCCGGCCTCACAGCTGTCGCAGTGCCCGCACGGGTCGGCCACCTGCTCGCCGAAGTAGCCCAGGAGCAGGCGACGGCGGCAGTCGGTGGTCTCGGCGTAGCCGCGCATCATCTCGATCCGCGACCGCACCACCTGGCGCTGTCGCTCGGCGATCTCGCCCGCGCGCTCGACCGCGTCGCCGGCCGGGAGCTCGCCGCGGTGCACCCGTCCTTTCGCGTCCGTCCGCACCGCCCCGGCCTGCTCCAGGAGGTTCAGGGCCGAGGTCACCCGTGCCGGGCCCAGCCCCGCCCCGGAACGGAGCTCCTTCGGGGTGAGCGGCTCGCCGGGCGACAACGCGCCCAGGACGGCCCGCAGCGCGTCGGGCTTCGGCCGCCGGGAGGTCAGGAACCGCTGCAGGTTCAGGTCCGACGCGTGGTGCAGCAGTGCCACCTCGGCCGGCTCGCCGTCACGGCCGGCCCGGCCGATCTCCTGGTAGTAGGAGTCCAGTGAGGCCGGGGAGGCGGCGTGCAGCACGAAGCGGACGTCCGGTTTGTCGATGCCCATCCCGAAGGCGGACGTCGCGACGACCACGTCCAGGTCACCGTCGAGGAACCGGGCGTGGACGGCGTCGCGGTCGGCGCCCTTCATCCCCGCGTGGTAGGCCGCGGCGCGGATGTCCCGGGCGCGCAGCGCGTCGGCGTAGGCGACGGTGTCCTTGCGTGTCGCGCAGTAGACCAGGCCGGTTCCGCTCGGCGACAGCTCCACGGCCCGCTCGACCACCTCGGCCCGGCGCATGTCGTCGTCGTGGAACAGGTGCGCGGTCAGGTGCAGGTTCGGGCGGTCGAAGGAGGCCACCACCTGGGCGGGCTCGCGCAGGCCGAGCCGGGCCACGATGTCGTCGCGGGTCGGGGGAGCGGCCGTCGCCGTCAGCGTCACCACCGGCGGGTGCCCCAGCCGCTCGATTACGGTGCCCAGCCGCAGGTACTCCGGCCGGAAGTCGTGCCCCCACTCGGAGACGCAGTGCGCCTCGTCGACCACGAACAGCGAGACACCGGCGGCGCGGAGCGTGTCGACGATCTCGTCGTTGGCCAGCTGCTCGGGGGAGAGGAACACGTACTCGGCCGTGCCGTCGCGCAGCTTGTCCCACGCGCGGCGGGTCTGCGCGGCGCGCTGGGCCGAGTTGATCACGACGGCGTCGGGCGCATCGGTGCCGGCGAGCCCCTCGCGCTGGTCGCGCTGCAGGGCGATCAGCGGGGAGACGACCACCGTCGGGCCGTCCAGGAGCAGGGCGGGGACCTGGTAGATCGCGGACTTGCCCGCTCCGGTGGGCAGCACGGCCAGCACGTCGCGGCCGTCCGTCACGGGCTCCATCGCCTCGAGCTGTTCGGGACGCAGCTGCGTCCAGCCGAAGGTCTCCTCTGCGATGCGGCAGAGCTCGGCGCGCGATCGTCTCGTCACGGGGCGCGAGCTACCCCGACCCGTGGCGCACCAATCCCGGCTCACTTCAGCGGATCGTGGCCCCAGTTCATCAACGAGTACCGCCACTTCGTCTCGGTGACGTCGCCCGTCGGCCGCTGGGCCAGGTGGCGGTGGACGTAGCCGACGACCTTGCGCATCCGCGCGTAGTCGTAGTCGTCGAGGTCGCCGGCCTTCTTGTCGCGCAGCTCGACGATGTGCCGGCCCATCTCGTGCCCGGTGGACTCCGAGCCGGAGCCCCCGGTGTCGCCGACGGAGCGCGACTCGTCGGTGTCGAGCCACTTCTCCAGCTGGTTCGCGGTCATGTTCACGGCCTCGCCGAACTCCGTCCGCACGTCGCGCTTCGCGTCGTCGTCGAGCTTTCCTGTCGCCATTCTCGGCGTATACCCGGACCTGATGGGGGTACCCGCTGCGTCACCGAGTCGGCGAGCGGTGACGAGGAGTACACGACCGGCGGGGAAAAAGCAACGGAGAGTAGCAGTCGTCGCAGTGTGGTTTGGCTGAACCATGCCGTGGCGACTACTTCGCCATGCCCAGAGCTCCCCACACCGGTGCCGCCCCCTCGTGAACGTCCTCGTCTGGCACGTCCACGGCTCCTGGACCACGGCATTCGTCCAGGGCTCTCACCGTTACCTGCTCCCCACGCTGCCCGAGCGCGGCCCGTGGGGCGGCGGTCGTCCTGCGGCCTGGGACTGGCCGGCATCCGCGGTCGAGGTGTCGCCCGAGGAACTGGCCGACGTCGACGTCGACGTGGTCGTCCTGCAGCGGCCCGAGGAGATCGAGCTCGCCGAACGCTGGCTGGGCCGGCGACCCGGGCGCGACCTGCCCGCGGTGTTCCTCGAGCACAACGCTCCGCGGGGCGGACCGGCCGCGAGCAGCCGGCACCCGGTGGCCGACCGTGACGACCTGCTGTTCGTGCACGTCACGCACTTCAACGACCTGATGTGGGACACGGGCTCCACGCCCACGACCGTCGTCGAACACGGCATCGTCGATCCCGGGCTGCGCTACACCGGCGAGCTCGCGGCCGCCGCGGTGTGCGTGAACGAACCGGTCCGGCGGGGCCGGGTGACCGGCACGGACCTGCTGCCGCGCTTCGGCGCCGCCGTGCCGCTCGACGTGTTCGGGATGGGCACCGACGGGCTCGGCGCGCACCTGCACTGCCCGGACGTCCGCACCGTCGGTGACCTGCCGCAGGACCGCATGCACGACGAGATGGCCCGCAGGCGGGTGTACCTGCACCCGCTGCGGTGGACCTCGCTCGGGTTGTCCCTCCTCGAGGCCATGCACCTGGGCATGCCGGTGGTCGCACTGGCGACCACCGAGGCACACGAGGCCGTGCCGCCGGGCACCGGCCTCTGCTCCACGGACGTCGACCGGCTCGTGCGCGAGCTGCGCGCGCTGGTCGCCGAGCCGGAGCGGGCGCGGGCGCTGGGGGAGGCCGGCCGCGTGTACGTCCTGGGCCGGTACGGCCTCGACCGGTTCCTCATCGGTTGGGACGCCGTCCTGGACCGGGCCCTCGAGAAGCATCACCGCCGCGGCGCGCGTCAGCCCGTCGCGGCCGGACCACGCGAGTAGGAGGTGACGCCTGTGCGGATCGCCATGGTGTCCGAACACGCGAGCCCGCTGGCGGCAGTCGGCGGGGTCGACGCCGGCGGGCAGAACGTCCACGTCCTCGAGCTGGGCACGGCGCTCGCCGCCGCCGGGCACGACGTGACGGTCTGGACCCGCCGTGCGGACGAACACACCCCGGACACCGTCACGGTGCGTCCGGGCATGACCGTGCGCACCGTGACCGCCGGTCCGCGCTCGCCGGTCCCGAAGGACGAGCTCGTGCCGTACCTGCCCGCGTTCGCCGACGTGCTCGGTGCGGACTGGCGCACGCACCGTCCGGACGTCGTGCACGCCCACTTCTGGATGTCCGGCATGGTCGCGGTGTCCGCCGCCGCCCCGCTGGACGTCCCGGTGGTGCAGACCTTCCACGCCCTGGGCAGCGTCAAGCGCCGCCACCAGGGCACCGACGACACGAGCCCGCCCGGACGGGTCGCGGCGGAGCGCGCCGTGGCCACCCGCGTCGACCGCGTCATCGCGACCTGCACCGACGAGGTCTTCGAACTCGCCCGGCTCGGTGCACCCCGGCGGCGCGCGACCGTGGTGCCCTGCGGGGTGGACACGGCGGCGTTCTCGCCCGAGGGTCCGGTCGCGCCGCGCACCGAGACGCCGCGGCTGGTCGTGCTGGGCCGCCTCGTGCGCCGCAAGGGCGTCGACGAGGTGATCACGGCCCTGCGCCGGTTGCCGGGCGTCGAGCTGCTCGTCGCGGGCGGTCCCGCCGGCGCCACCGAGCACAGTGCGGCGCTCGAGGCCGACCCGGACGCGCGGCGGCTGCGGCAGGCCGCGGCCGCGGCCGGGGTCGCCGACCGGGTCCGGCTCCTCGGGGCCGTCGGCCGACAGGACGTCCCGGCCCTGCTGCGCTCCGCCGACGCCGTGGTGTGCGTCCCCTGGTACGAGCCGTTCGGGATCGTGCCGCTCGAGGCCATGGCCTGTGGGCGCCCCGTGGTAGCCAGCGCGGTCGGCGGCATCCAGGACACCGTCGTCGACCAGGTCACCGGCCTGCTCGTGCCGCCACGCCGGCCCGACGCGCTGGCCGCGGCGCTGCGGACAATGCTCGCCACGCCCACCCGCGCGCTGGCGTACGGCATCGCCGGCCGCGACCGGGTGCTGGCCCGCTACGGCTGGGACCGCGTCGCCGACTGCACGCTCGCGGTGTACGAGGAGGTCGTCGCCGAACGGGCGGGCCTGCCGGTGCCGGGCAAGCTGGACGAGGCGTCGGACGACCGCGACGACTTCCTGGACGACGACTCCGCAGTGGTCGGGGTGGCCCGGTGACCCCCGTGGCACGCCCGGGCCGGCGCAGGTCCGGCGGACCGCACCCGGCCGGACGGGTCGACGAGATCACCGAGGTGCTCTCGGCGCACGTCGACCGGCTCGACCGGGCGCTCCCGGCGCTGCGCGCCGCGTCGCCGACCTTCGCCCGGTGGGGCGAGGATCTCGGCCGCCGGCTGGTGGCCGGCAACCGGCTGCTCGCGGCGGGCAACGGGGGCAGCGCCGCGGAGGCGCAGCACCTCACCGCGGAGCTGGTCGGCCGGTTCGACGGCGACCGGCGCCCGCTGTCGGCGATCGCGCTGCACGCCGACACGTCGAGCCTGAGCGCCATCGGCAACGACTACGGGTTCGCGCAGGTCTACGCGCGGCAGGTCCGCGCCCACGGGCGGCCCGGCGACATCCTGATCACGTTCTCCACGAGCGGGCGCAGCGAGAACCTGGTCGAGGCCGCCGTCGCCGCGACGGAGATGGGCATGACGAGCTGGGCGGTCACGGGCCCCGGGCCCAACCCGCTGGCGGAGGCCTGCACGGACGCGGTGTGCCTGCCGGGCGACACCGCCACCGTGCAGGAGATGCACCTCGCCGTGCTGCACATGCTGTGCCGGGCGGTGGAGCGGGTGGTGGCGGACGCCCCGCCGGACCCGGGCGAGCGGATGCCGGTGGACCGACCGCGGGTCGTCTCCTGACGGTCCGGTGAGTGCAGCAAAGCCACTTTCCTGCAGTCCGACCGCGGCAAAGTGGCTTTGCTGCACTCCCGTGGACGCCGCGGCGCTCAGTCGTCGCGATCGGCCAGCCACTTCTCGACGAGCTCGTCGTCCGTCTCCGCCACCGACCGCAGCGCCGTCAACGTCGGGTGGCCGGCGAGCAGCAGGGCCGTGTCGGTGCCCTCCTCCGGCTCGTCGGACACGTCGATCTCGCCGAGGTGCAGGTCGCCGTCGCGGATCTCGTCGACCCGGGCCTGCACCGATCCCCCGCGGGCCAGGCGCGCGTGCCGGATGGGGCCGAGATCGCCTGCCGGGCGGTCGGGGACGTTGAGCGAGAGCACGGTGCCCACGGGCGAGTCGAGCAGCAGGTCCAGCACCGGGGGCAGCACGCGCGTCGCGCTCTCCCAGTACCGCTCGCCGGTCGGGTGCAGCGCGACGTCGAGCGAGACGGCCAGCCCGCGGCTGTCGCTGATCCCGGCGGTCAGCGCGGCGCCGACCGTGCCCGAGTGCAGCACGGCCCGCCCGACGTTGGCGCCGTGGTTGATGCCCGACAGCACGATCTCCGGAACCGGATCGAGCCAACCGTTCAGTGCGGCGACCACGATGTGGCCCGGTTGGGCGTCCACCGCCCACGCCTCGACGCCGTCCAGCCCGGGGATCTCCCGGCGGGTCAGGACGGTGCGGCCCTCGCGGCGCACCGCCGTCAGCGCGGCGCTCGCGCCGCTGGACTGCTCGGCGGGGGCGGCGACGACCACCTCGAGTCCCGCCTGCACCGCCGCCGCGGCCAGGGCGTGCAGGCCGGGGGAGTCGATGCCGTCGTCGTTGGTCACCAGGGCGCGTGGCACGCGTCGTGTCCTTCCGGTCAGGAGCGGTTGCTCGCGGGAGGTACCCCGCGTTCGCGGCGCGTCACCTCAGCCCGTCCAGGACCGGATCTCGACGCGCTCGGCGAGGGTCTCCACCGCACGGGCACCGCCGGTGCCCAACCCGTGGCGGACGACGTTGAGCGCACCGCACGCCGCCCCCACCTGCAGCGCCTCACGGATCGGCCGCCCGCCCGCGAGGGCGGCGACGACCCCGCCGGTCATGGAGTCGCCCGCACCCCGCGGGTCGGCCGGCTCCAGCGCGGGCATGACGATCTCGACGACGTCGCCGCCGCGCTCGCCCGACGACGGCTCGTCGAGCAGGGCGAGGGCGGGCGCGGCACCGGAGCGGGAGACGATCACCGTGCCCGCGCCGTCGTCGCGCAGGGTGTGCATCGCCGTGACGAGGTCGGTGGCGTCCTCCGACGCCGCCCGCTTGTCGGCGAGCAGCTCCTCGTGGCTCACCATGATCAGGTCGGGGTTGCCCTCGAGCACGGCGACGAGCCGGTCGCCCGCGAGGTCGGCCGCGACGCGGCAGCCGTTGGCGCCCAGGTCGCCCGCGAGCCTGCGGTACAGGTCGGCCGGCAGGACCCGGTCGTCCTGCGGCCCCGACAGCAGCACCCGGCCGTGGGTGAGCCCCTCAGTCAGGGTGAGCTCGTAGAGCGAGTCGCGCTCGTGCCGATCCAGCGGCTCCCGGCCGCGTCGGCGACCTGCTCGCGCTCCCCGTCGCGGCGGTCGTGGACGTAGGCCCCGTTGCGCGACCCGACCCGCATCGACCGCACCGTGACGCCGTCGGCGGGCAGCAGGTGCCCGAGCACATCGCCGGTCTCCCCGCCCAGTGCCGCGCACAGCACCACGGGAACGCCGAGCGAGGAGACCATGCGCGACTGCCACACGCCCTGCCCGCCGGCGTGGACGTGGATGTCCGGCTCGCCGGCGCGGTCCTCGATGGTGACGGTCAGGATGGGCAGCGGGGCGAAGATGACGACGGTGTCGGGTGCGTCCGGCAGGTCCGGTTTGTACCCGTCTGGGGTCGCCCTCAGTCGGCCGGTGTCTCCCTCGGCGTCGGGGTGTCGTCCGAGGTGTCCGCCCGCGCCGCCGCCGACTCGCGGCCGTACTCGGCGGTGCGCAGGGCGTCGGGCGGATCGGCGGGGTGCAGGTCCGACTCGGCCCGCTGCAGGTCCGACTCCTCCGCCGCACCGAGGTCCGGGCTCTCCGTGTCTGCCATGTCACGGGGTACCCGTTCCAGGTGTTGATCACGTTGTGCGAGAGGGCGGCGACGCAGCGTCATTGACGCCCTCACCATCCCTGCGTACGTTTCTGGAGTCGTGACCTACGACCCGCGGACCAGCACCGGAATCCCGACCGAACCCGTGGGGTCGCTGCCGCGTCCCGCGGTGCTGCAGGAGGCCTACGCCCGCTACGACGCCGGTGAGATCGGCAAGGATGAGCTCGCGGAGCAGCAGGAGGCGGCGATCCGCGACTCGATCGAGAAGTACGAGGCGACCGGTTCGCCGATCATCTCCGACGGCGAGCAGCGCTGGTCCAGCTTCGCGACGTACCCGATCACGGACACCCTCGCGGGCACCGGGCTGGCGCCGACGCTCGGCCCGGGCGGGCAGTTCTTCGCGATCTTCGCCGACGGCCACGGCCGCCAGCTTCCAAAGCTGGAGCGCGGCCCGTTCACCTACATCAACTACGCGGCCGACTCGCTGACGAAGTCGCTGCCCTATGCGCACCGGCCGATGAAGCAGGCCGTGATCTCCCCGTCGATGCTGGCGCTGCTCTACCCGCTGCGCGACCCGGTGGAGGGCTACTCGCGCGACGACTTCGAGGCCGCGCTGATCGACGAGTGCGAGAAGGACATCCGGCAGGCCTTCGCCGCGGGTGCCGCGCGCGTGTCGGTCGACTTCACCGAGGGTCGCCTCGCGACCCGGGAGGACCCGCGGAACCCGTGGACGGGCGCGGGGTTGCTGCCGCACTTCATCGAGCTGATCAACCGCGTGATGGCCCGCTTCACCGCGGACGAGCGCCGCTCGATCGGCGTCCACACGTGCCCGGGCGGCGACCGCGACTCGGTGCACTCCGCGGACGTGCCCTACGCCAACCTGCTGCCGCAGATGTTCACGATCAATGCCGGCTACTTCCTCATCCAGATGGCCAGCGAGCGGGAGAAGGACCCCGTGCTCGCCGTCATCGGCCAGAACCTGCGCGACGACGCCGACGGCATCCCGCAGACGGCCTACATCGGCGTGATCAACCCGCAGAACCCGCGGGTGGAGAGCCCGCAGGAGGTCGCGGAGTCGCTGATCCGGGCGGCGAACCACATCCCGAAGGAGCAACTCGGGTCGACCGACGACTGCGGCTTCTCGCCGTTCTCGATCGACGAGAAGCCGAACCACGGCTCGCCCGACTACGCCCGCGAGGTGGCGTTCCAGAAGATCCGCAACCGGGTGGAGGGCACGCGGCTGGCCGCGGAGAAGCTCGGCCTCTAACCCGGTGATCGGCCGGGCGGCAGTCCGAAGTGGTCGCCCGGCCGAGCAGTTGTGACCCCTGTCACCTGCAGATTGTTACTCGATGTAGTTCTGGTGACGGTGAGTAGCAGTTGGGTGAAGCGCGTTTGCCCTCCCTGCACCCCGGACACATCCAGGCGTGTCCCCTTCCCGTCCACCGCGCGCCGTGCTGTTCGACCGCGACGGCACGCTGGTCGTGGACGTGCCGTACTGCGCCGACCCGGCACTGGTCACCCCGGTGTCCACGGCTCCCGCCGCCCTCGCCCTCCTGCGCGCGGCGGGGATCCCGGTCGGCGTCGTCTCCAACCAGTCGGGCATCGCCCGCGGGCTGCTCGACCGGGAACAGGTCGACGCGGTCAACCGGCGGGTCGACGACCTGCTGGGTCCGTTCGACGTCTGGCAGGTCTGCCCGCACGGCCCGGACGACGGCTGCGCCTGCCGCAAGCCGCAACCGGGCATGGTGCTCGCCGCGGCCGACGCACTCGGGGTGGCACCCGAGGACGTCGCCGTGGTCGGCGACATCGGCGCGGACGTCAGCGCGGCCCGTGCGGCGGGCGCCCGGTCGGTGCTGGTGCCCACGCCCGTGACGTTGCCGGAGGAGGTCGACGCGGCGCCGGTGGTGTGCCCCGACCTGCTCTCGGCCGTCCGTCACCTGCTCGACGCGGAGGCCCGGTGACACCGCTGTGACCCACCGCGTGCTCGTCACCCGGCTCGACGGGGCCGGCGACGTGCTGCTCGCCGGTCCGGCCGTGCGGGCCGTCGCCGCGGGACGCGACACCGAGGTGACGCTGCTGTGCGGGCCTGCCGGGGCCGCTGCCGGGCGGCTGCTGCCGGGGGTCGCCGACGTGCTGGTGTGGGCGAGCCCGTGGGTCGTGAACCCCGCTCCGCCGATCGACCGTGCCGCGCTCGACCGGTTCGTCGACACCCTCGCGGCCCGGGCGTTCGACGAGGCCGTGATCCTCACGTCGTTCCACCAGTCGCCCCTGCCTACCGCACTGCTGCTGCGTCTGGCCGGGGTCGGGCGGATCACCGGCGCGTCGATCGACTACCCGGGCACCCTCCTGGACGTGCGGCTCCGCCCGGGCGACGGGCCCGGCGACGACCTGCCCGAAGACCTGCCCGAGCCTGAGCGGGCCCTGGCCATCGCCGCCGCGGCGGGCCACCGGCTGCCCGCAGGCGACCCCGGCGGCCTCGCGGTGCTGCCTCCGCCGCCGCTCGGTGACCTGCTCGCCCCGCTGGACGGCCGTCCCTACGTCGTGCTGCACCCCGGCGCCGCCGTCACCGCGCGGCGCTGGCCCGCGGAGCACTATCGCCGCGTGGCCGGGCTGATCGCCCGCGACGGCCTCGACGTCGTCGTCACCGGCGGTCCCGACGAGCGCGCGCTCACCGCGGGGGTCGCCGCCGGGGCACCGGGCGGGCTCGACCTCGGGGGGCGCACCGGGCTTCCCGGGCTCTCCGCGGTGCTGGCCGGCGCGGACGCCGTCGTCGTCGGCAACACGGGCGCGGCGCACCTGGCCGCCGCGGTCGGCACGCCGGTGGTGTCGCTGTTCGCCCCGGTCGTCCGGGCCGTGCGCTGGCGGCCCTACCGCGTCCGGCAGGTGCTGCTCGGCGACCAGGACGCCCCGTGCCGCGACACCCGCGCCCGCGACTGTCCGGTGCCCGGACACCCCTGCCTCACCCAGGTCGAGCCCGACGACGTGCTCGACGCCGTGCGACGGCTGCGCGCCGCACCCCCGGCCCGTGGCCGGCCCCGCGCGGCGCGCCCGGTCTCGCTCACCCCGACGGAAGGACACCCGTGACCCTCACCTCCGAGACGGCCGGTTCAGAGATCACCAACCCCGACGGCATCGGCCCCGTCGACCCCGCCGCGGCTCAGGTCGCCCGCGCGACCCCGGGCGTCGGCACCGTGCTCGTCACCGGTGCCGCGTCCGGCCTCGGCCGGGCCGTCGCCGCCGCGGTGACCGCCGCGGGTGGCCGCGCGCTCCTCGTCGACCGCGTCGCGGTCGAAGACGGCCCCGAGGGCGCGCTCGCCACCGTCGCCGACCTGTCCGACACCGCGGCCGCCGAAGACGCCATCCGCGCCCTGATCGACCAGGCGGGCGGCGTGGACGCGGTGGTGACCGCTGCGGGCACCGACCGCTGCGGCGCCCTGGGTGACGTGCCGGCCGCCGAGTGGGAGCGCGTCGTCGCGGTCAACCTGTTCGGCACCGCCGCGGTCATCCGGGCCGCGCTGCCCGCGCTCAAGGAGAGCAAGGGCAAGATCGTCACCATCGCGTCGACGCTGGGGCTGAAGGCCCTGCCCGACGCCACCGCGTACTGCGCGTCGAAGTTCGGGGTCGTCGGGATGACGCGGGCGCTGGCCACCGAGCTCGCCGGCCAGGTGGGCGTGACCCTGCTCGTCCCGGGCGGGATGGCCACGGCCTTCTTCGACGGCCGGCCCGACCAGTACAAGCCGGGTCCCGACGCGCAGCTCAACGACCCCGCGGACGTCGCCGACGCCGTGCTGTTCGCGCTGACCCGGGCCAACGGTTGCGAGGTGCGGGAGATGGTGGTCTGCCAGTCCACCGAGCCGTCGTGGCCGTGACCGATCCGGCCACGACGCGTCCGCCCCGCACTCCGTGCGGGGCGGCCGCCCCGCACCGGATCATGAGCGCGTTCCGGCATCCCGGTGCGGACCGCGGCGGCCGGGTGGACCTGGCCGCCGCCCGGCGCATCCTCGTCGTCCGCCCGGACAACATCGGCGACGTCGTCCTGCTCACCCCGGCCCTGCGTGCCCTGCGGGCGGCCGCTCCGCACGCACGGATCGAGCTGCTGGCGTCGCCCGCCGGCACGGCAGTCGCCGCAATGATCCCCGAGCTGGACGGCGTGCTGACGGTGTCGCCGAACTGGCAGCAGCTCACGGCGCCGGCCGACGCAGCCGGCGCCGAGGCCGCCGTGCGGGCCGAGCGCGAGGTCCTCGACCGGATCACCGCGGGCCGCTACGACGTGATGCTGGTGTTCACCTCGTTCTCCCAGTCGCCGTGGCCGGTCGCGCACCTCGGGCTGCTCGCCGGGATCGGGACGCGCGTCGTGCACTCGCGGGAGTTCGCCGGTGCCGTCGCCACGCACTGGGTGACCCCGCCGCCGGACGCCACACACCACGTCGACCGGTCGCTGCACCTGATCGAGGCCATCGGCGTCCCGCTGCAGGGGCGGACCCCGTCCCTGCGGATCCCGGCGTCCGCGTACGCCGACGCCGACGACCTGCTCGCCGACGCCCTGGCCGGCCGCCCTGCGGACCACCGGACCGCCGGCGACACGGTGCGCATGCGCGCGATGGCCGGTGCCACCACCGCCACGACGCGCCTGCACCGGTCGACGCCGGGCAGCGCCCCCGCCCGCCCCACGCGGCGGTTCGCCCTCCTCGTGCCGGGTGCGTCGTGCCCGTCGCGGCGGTACCCGGCCACGCGGTTCGGTGCGGCGGCCGCCGCGATCGCGGCCTCGGGTCTGCCGGTCCTGGTGGCCGGCACCGCGGCCGAGGCCGGCCTCGTCGACGAGGTCGTGCGCAGCGCCGGGTCGCCGGACGTCCGGGCACTGCCCGCCGTCGGCCTCCCGGTGTTCACCGCGCTGATCGCCCGGGCGGCGGTCGCGCTCACCAACAACTCGGGCGGCCTGCACCTCGCCGAGGCGACCGGCACCCCGGTCGTCGTCACCTACGCCGGGACCGAGCGGCTCGGCGACGTCGCCCCGCGCGCGGTGCCGTGCGCGCTCCTGCAGGTGCCCGTCCCGTGCTCGCCCTGCCGGCAACTGAGCTGCCCGTTCCACCTGGAGTGCCTCGACGTCGCCCCGCAGCGGCTGGCCGACGCGGCGCTCCGGCTGGCGGCGCCCGGGACAGCCGGCCCCGCACTCTCCCCGTCCGGCGTCCCCGCGCCCGACGACCCCCCGTCGGACATCCCGGTGTCCGGCATCCCCGAGGAGGACCGATGGCTGCACATCCCGACCCCGTGGATCGCGTGAGCACCCCGACCCCGCCCGTCGTCCCTCCCGTCCCGGCCGGGTTGGCGAGCCGCATCGCGGACCGCGCACCGCGCGTCCTCGTGGTCGGCGACGCGCTGCTCGACGGCTGGCTGTCCGGGCCGGTCCGGCGGCTCGGCCGCGACGGTCCGGTCCCCGTCGTCGAGCTGGTCCACAGCCACAGCACGTGCGGCGGCGCCGCGAACACGGCGGCGAACCTCGCCGCCCTCGGCGCGACGGTCGACCTGCTGGCCGTCTTCGGCGACGACGGGGAGTCCCGCACGCTGCGCGCGCTCCTCGCCGACGCCGGGGTCGGCACGGACACGTGCGTCATCGAGCTGGGCCGCACCACCCCGGTGAAGCGCCGGCTGGTCGCCGCGGGGCAGCAGGTGGCGCGCTACGACGTCGCCCCCGAGGCGCCGCCCCGCCGCTCCACCCGTTCCGCGCTGGCCGACGCGCTCAGCGAGGTGCTCGCCGGGCCGACGCGCCCGGACGCCGTGCTGGTCGCGGACTACGGCCTCGGGGTGTTGACGGCCGAGGTCCGCGAGCGGCTGGTGGCGCTGCGCGACGAGATCCCGCTCCTGGTCGTCGACGGGCGCGACCCGCTGGGTTGGTGCGAGGCGCGTCCCGACGTCGTCACCCCGAACGCCGGGGAGGCGGCGGCCATGCTCGGCATCGCCGAACCGCTGCACGGCCGCCCGGCCTGGGCCGCCGCACAGCGCGGCGCGATGGTCGCGGCCTGCGGCGGTGCCGACGTGCTGCTGACGCTCGACGTCGACGGGGTGGTCCGGCTGCCGGCCGACCCGGCCGAGCCGGTGCTCCGCACCGCGGCACACCCGACGGCGCAGTCGCGCGCGTGCGGTGCCGGGGACACCTTCACCGCCGCGTACACCCTCGCGCTGTGCGCCGACCTGACCCCGGAGGCCGCGCTCGCGGTGGCGCAGGCCGCCGCGGACGTCGTGGTCGGGCACGAGGAGACGGCCGTCTGCACCACCGGCGCCCTGACCGCGCAGCTCGCGGCCGCGGACCGCGGCGGGCTCCTGAGCCACCGCGACCTGCTCGCCGTCGTCGAGGAGCACCGCCGCCGGGGCCACCGCCTCGTGTTCACCAACGGCTGCTTCGACGTGCTGCATCGCGGCCACGTCACCTACCTGCGGCAGGCGCGGGCGTTGGGCGACCTGCTGGTGGTGGCGCTCAACAGCGACGACAGCGTCTCCCGCCTCAAGGGCCCCGAGCGGCCG
This sequence comes from Pseudonocardia charpentierae, assembly GCF_031845345.1. NCBI lineage: Bacteria > Bacillati > Actinomycetota > Actinomycetes > Pseudonocardiales > Pseudonocardiaceae > Pseudonocardia > Pseudonocardia charpentierae. The sequence continues at coordinate 442,404 of NZ_JAVREJ010000003.1, forward strand.
GTGAACCCGCTGCCGGACCGGGCCGGGGTCGTCGGCGCCATCGAGTGCGTCGACCTCGTCACGGCCTTCAGCGACGACACCCCCGCCTCCCTGATCGAGATGGTGCGCCCGGAGGTCTACGCCAAGGGCGGCGACTACACCCCGGAGATGCTGCCGGAGACGCCGATCGTCGAGCGGCTGGGCGGGCAGGTGCGCGTGCTGGACTACCTGTCGGACCACTCGACCACGGCGATCGTCAGCCGGATCCGGGCCACGCCGGCCACGGAGGGCGCCCGGTGATGCCCGCCGAGGTCGAGGTCCTCGTCCCGACCCGCAATCGCCCGGTCGAGCTGGCGACGACGCTCGCCGGGCTCGCCGCGCAGGAGCACCCGTTCGACCTGGTGATCAGCGACCAGTCCGACGGGGCGCCGTCCTTCGACACAGCTCCGGCGCAGACGATGCTGCGGGTCCTGCGCGCGGCGGGACACCGCGTCCGGACGGTGGTGCACACGCCGCGGCACGGCGTCGCCGAACACCGAGCGGCCCTGCTGAGCCAGTCGACGGCCCGCTACGCGCTCTTCCTCGACGACGACATCTGGCTCGAGCCCGGCACGATCGCGCGCCTGCACGAGGCGATCGCCGCGCTCGGCTGCGGGCTCGTCGGGGCGGCGATGCAGGGGGTGTCGTACCTCGACGACCGGCGCCCGGCCCAGCTCGCCCCGTTCGAGCGCTGGGAGGGACGCCCCGAGCCCGAGCGGATCGCGCCCGACACCCCGGCCTGGGACCGCTGGATGCTGCACAACGCCGCCAACCCGCTGCACCTGGCCGAGGACCACGTGCGGCCGTGGGAGCGGTGGGTGCCCTACAAGATCGCATGGGTGGCCGGCTGCGTGCTCTACGACCGGGCGAAGCTCGACGCCGTCGGCGGCTTCGACTTCTGGCGCGACCTGCCGCCGGAGCACTGCGGCGAGGACGTGGTGGCCGAGCGCCGGGTGATGGCGCGGTTCGGCGGGGCGGGGATCCTCCCGTCGGGGGCGTACCACCTGGAGTCGGCGACGACGGTGCCGGACCGCGAGCACAACGCGAGCAACCTGCTGGTCGACGAGGCGCCCGAGGCCGGGGCGCCGGGATTGCAGCATGGTGGCTTTGCTGCACTCCGACCGCAGCAAAGCCACCATGCTGAGCCCGCCGGCACCCCGGTCGGGGCACCGGCGTGACCGCCCGCCACGTCGTCGTGATCGGCGACGCGCTGCTGGACGTCGACGTCGAGGGCACCGTGGACCGGCTGACCCCCGACGCCCCCGCTCCGGTGCTCGCCGTCACCGAGGAACACGCCCGCCCGGGCGGGGCCGGGCTCGCCGCCGCACTGGTGGCCGGGCGCGGCGTCCCGGTGCGCCTGTTCACCGCGCTGGAGTCCGACGATGCGGGAGACCGGCTGCGGGGGTTGCTCGACGGCGCGCTGACGCTGGTCACCGGGCCCGCGACCGGGGGCACGGTCGTCAAGTGCCGCTGGCGGACGGGCGGGCGCTCCCTGCTGCGGACCGACCGCGGCGCGGGCCGCCCGGCCGGCGACTTCGGCGTGGCGATCGCTGACGCCCTGGACGCCGCCCTCGCCGATGCCGGCGCCGTCCTGGTGTCCGACTACGGGCGCGGGGTCGCGGCGGATCTCGCGGTGCGCGCCGCGCTCGCCCGGGCCGTGGCCCGCCGCGTGCCGGTGGTCTGGGACCCGCATCCGCGCGGAGCCAAGCCGGTGCCGGGCGTCGCGGTCGTCACCCCCAACCTCGCCGAGGCCCGCGGCGCCGCCGGTACCGACGCCGCTGGCTCGGGTGTGGGGGCGGCGCTGGCCCTCGGCGCGGATCTCGTCGCGCGGTGGGACGTCCGGTCGGTCGCGGTCACCCTCGGCGGCCGCGGTGCCGTGGTGCGGCACCGGCACGGTGCCTGCGCGGCCGCCCCGGCACCTGCCGTTGCCGAGACCGACCCGTGCGGCGCGGGCGACCACTTCGCCGGCGGGGTCGCCGCCCGGCTCGCGGCCGGCGCGACCGTCGACGAGGCCGTGGCCGACGCGGTCGCCGGCGCCGCGGGGTTCGTGGCCCGGGGCGGGGGAGCCGCGGTGCGCCGGGTGGGCGACGCCTGGTGCCAGCCGGACGCCGTTTCCGGCCGGACCGTTCCGGTCACCGACCTCGACGGCGCCCGGGCCCTGGTCGCGCGGGTCCGGTCCGCGGGCGGGACGGTGGTCGCGACCGGCGGGGTGTTCGACCCCCTGCGCCGCGGCCAGACCGACAGCCTCACCGCCGCCCGCGCCCTGGGCGACTGCCTGCTCGTGCTGGTGAACTCCGATGCATCCGTCCGGCGGCGCGGCGGGGCCGCCGCGGCGCCGCTCGCGGAGCGGGTCGCCGCGCTGGCCGCGCTGGACGGCGTCGACGGGGTGGTCCCGTTCGACGCCGACGACCCGCGTGCGGTCCTCGACGCGCTGCGTCCCGACCTGTGGGTCAAGGGCGGCGACCACGACCCGGCGGACCTCCCCGAGACCCCGCTGGTGCGCTCGTGGGGCGGAGAGGTGGTCGCGGTGCCGTACCGGGCGACCGCGGGCACGCCGGTCCCGGCGGTGCTGCCGCGGGGGTGATCACCGCCGGACCGCGTCCGCCGCGGCCAGGACCTCCTCGACGCCGATCGCCAGCAGCGCCGGGTCGGGCTCGTCGGCGAAGCGTTCCCCGCGCCGGGTGGTCGGGTGGGCGAGCGCGACGTGCGGCCCGTCGGCGGGCGGCCCCCACTGGGCCGGGTCGACCGGACCGAACAGCACCACCGACGGCGTGCCGTAGGCCGACGCCAGGTGCGCGATACCCGTGTCGCCGCTCACTACCAGTCCGGCGCCGGCGACGAGGTCGCACAGCTCGCCGAGGTCGGTCCGGCCGGCGAGAACCCGGTCCGCCGGGAGCCCGGCCTCCTGGGCGACGGCCTCGGCGAGGCTGCGCTCGCCGGGGGAGCCGGTGACCAGGACGGGGGAGTCGGGACCGTCCAGCGCCGCCGCGACGGCAGCGAACCGGTCCACCGGCCAGCGCTTCGCGCCGAAGGCCGCGCCGGGGTGGACGAGGACTCTCCCCGTGCGCTCCGACGGCAGGGGAAGGCGCAGGTCGGCCGGGTCCGCCGGGATGTCGACCGCCTGCAGCAGTGCGCACCAGCGGGCCCTTTCGTGCGGGTGCGCGCCGGCGACCGCGTCCCAGTCGGGGCCCTCCCAGCCTGGTCCGGCCTCGGGACAGCGGAACCCGATCCGGCGCCGCGGATCCAGAGCCTCGAGCGCGCGGTGGCTCTGCGGGCCGGTGCCGTGCAGGTTGACGACGACGTCCGGCGCGGGGCCGGTCCAGGGCACCGCGGTCGGGTCGGGGGTCGGCAGCAGCTGGTCGACGACCTCGATGCGGTCGACGAGCGGGGCCAGCGCGGCCGTCGTCGCGAGGACGAGGCGGTGACCGGGGTAGGCGCGGCGCAGCGTGCGTAGGGCCGGGACGGCGACGAGCAGGTCACCGATGTTCAGCGCCCGCAGGGCGAGCACGGCGGGCCGCGGATCGTCGTCGGTCACGGGGCACCCGTACCCGTGCCGCACGCCCCGCACCCGCAGCCTGTCCGCTCGTGATCGCCGGACGGGCGACATCCGCGACCCTGGCGTCCCCTTCCGTCGACGATCCGGCGATCACTCGCCGCGAGCCGGCATGGGGTCTGCGACCGAGGGTATGCACCTCTGGTGACCGCCAGCCTCACCTTCGTCGGCACCGCGACCACCGTGCTGCGGCTCGGCGGGTTCACCCTCCTCACCGACCCGAACTTCATCCGCCGTGGCCAGCGCGTGCACCTGGGCTACGGGCTCACGTCGAAGCGCCGCACGGATCCTGCGCTGACGCCCGCCGAGCTCCCGGCCTACGACGCACTGGTGCTGTCGCACCTCCACGGCGACCACTTCGACCGCGTCGCGCGCCGCGAGCTGCCCCGGCAGCCGCCGGTGGTCACCACCGCGAAGGCGGCGGAGACCCTGAGGAAGTGGGGATTCGGCGGGGCCACCGGGCTCGACCACTGGGCCGAGTGGCAATCCGTCCGGGAGGACGAGCGCCTGACGATCACGGCCGTACCCGGGCAGCACGGACCGGCGGTCGTGCACCGGCTGCTGCCGCCGGTCATCGGCACCGTGCTGGATCTGGAGACCCGGTCGGGCGACGGATGGCGCCGCGACCTGCGCGTCTACGTCACCGGCGACACGCTCAACGTGCCGCGGTTGAGCGAGGTCACCGAACGGTTTCCGGACGTCGACGTCATGGTGGCCCACCTCGGCGGCACGAAGGTTCTCGGCGTGCTCGTCACGATGGACGACCGGCAGGGCACGGACCTGGTCGAGCGCGTCCGGCCGGGCACCGTCGTCCCGGTCCACCACGACGACTACGGCGTCTTCGCGAGCCCGCTCTCCAACTTCGTCGCGGAGATGGGGCGGCGTGGCCATGCGGCGCTGCTCAAGACCGTCGGCCGCGGTCAGACCGTCGACCTGTTTCCGACATCGCACCCTGGGTAGCCGCCCGGCATGACCACCGGTCGCGACACCCGCACCGCACCCGAGCCGGTCGGCGATCCGGTCGACCCGGCGACCGCCGCGCCGCAGCTGGACGACCTCGAGGCGTTGCGCGCCGCCGCGCACGACTGCACGGGCTGCGAGCTCTGGGAGCCGGCCACCCAGACGGTGTTCGGCGCCGGGCCGTCGTCGGCCTGGCTGATGTTCGTGGGGGAGCAGCCCGGTGACCGCGAGGACCTCGCCGGCGAGCCGTTCGTCGGCCCCGCGGGCAAGCTGCTCGACCGGGCGCTGGAGCAGGCCGGGATCACCCGCGACGAGACGTATGTGACCAACGCGGTCAAGCACTTCCGGTTCGAACGGCGCGGCAGCAGGCGCATCCACAAGACGCCTGCGGTCGGGCACGTGCGGGCGTGCCGCCCGTGGCTGGACGCGGAGCTGCGGGTGGTCCGGCCGACGGTCGTCGCGACCCTGGGTGCGACGGCGGCCAAGGCGCTGCTCGGCCCGAAGTTCAGGATCACCGAGAGCCGCGGCACGGTGCTGGAGTGGGAGGGGTTCGCCCTGGTGCCGACGATCCATCCCTCAGCGATCCTGCGCCTGGACCCGGCGGAGCGCGACGCCGGCTTCGACGCGCTGGTGGCCGACCTGAAGGTCGTGGCCGCCCAGCACTGATTACGGCGTCCGCGCGTGCGCCCTGCGGTACCAGCCGTCCGTCGCCAGCAGCTCGGTGTGCGTCCCGCGTTGGACGACCCGGCCGCCGACCACCACTGCCACCTCGTCGAAGCGGTCGAGGTGCGACAGGTCGTGGGTGACCAGCAGAACGGTCCGCCCACGCGTGGCGGCGAGGATGTCGTCGAGCACGGCGTCGCGGGTGTCGGGGTCGAGGTGCGTGGTCGGCTCGTCGAGCACGAGCACCTCGGGATCGGCGAGCAGGGCGCGGGCCAGCGCGAGCCGGCCGCGCATCCCCCCGCTGAGCCGGGCGCCCTGGGGGCCGACCTCGGTGTCGAGCCCCTCGGGCAGCGCCGCGACGTCTTCGGCGAGGCGGACGCGGCGCAGCACGTCGCGCAGCTCGTCGTCGGTGGCCGCCGGCCGGGCCAGCAGGAGGTTGCCGCGCAGGCTCGTGGCGAAGACGTGCGGGTCCTGCGGCATCCCGGACAGGACGCGGCGGGTGTCGTCGGGGTCGCGGGTGGCCACGTCGACCCCGTCGAGATGGACGGTTCCGCCGTCCGGGTCGCGGAACCGGAACAGCACCTCGGCCAGCGTGCTCTTGCCCGCCCCGCTGGGCCCGACGACGGCGACGCGCCGCCCGGGGGCGAGGTCGAGGTCGAGGCCGTCGAGCGCCCACGGCTCGTCCGGGCCGTACCGGACCCGCAGGTCGCGGATCCGCACGCCGCCCGCGGCGCTGCCGGATGTAGCGAAAGCGGCTTTCGGTGCGTTCAGTGCAGCCAACGCCGCTTTCGCTACATCGGGGCCGGGCTCGTCGCGGCGGGCCCGGACCGCCGGCGGCACGTCCAGCACCCCGAACAGCCGCTCGCCCGCGGCCCGCACCGCCCCGAGCCGGGCCGCGGCCGCCGGCAGCGGCGCGACGATCTCGAACGCCGCCAGCGCCGTGAGCACCAGCACCGCCAGCGGGATGCCGCCGAGCGCGCCGTCGTGAACGGCGGCGACACCGAGCAGCAGCGTGCCCCACAGCGTCAGTCCGGCGATCAGCGCCGAGGCCCCTGCAGCCGTCCCGAGCAGCGCGGCGTCGCGTCGGGCGACGCGGGTGAGCTCGGCGTCCGTGGCGGCGACCCGGGCCACGGCCCGGTCGACCGCTCCGTAGGCGAGGAGGTCCGGGGCGCCGTGCACGGTGTCGACCATCGCGGTCGAGAGCTCGGCGCGCGCTGCCGTTGCCCGCCGGCCCGGCCCGCGGCCCGCGAGCGCGGCCGCGAACGGGACGCCGACGCCGGCCAGCAGCAACCCCGCGGCGAGCAGCGCGCCCCCCGGCGCGAGCAGTGCGGTGCTCAGCGCGACCACGCCCACCCCGGTCACCACCGCCGCCGCGGGCGGGGCGAGGCCGCGCACCAGGAGGTCCTGGGTGGCGTCGGTGTCGCTGACGAGCCGGGTGACGAGGTCGCCCGACCGGAACCGCCGCACCGGTTCGGTGCGGGCGAGGCGGGCGTACACGCGGGCGCGGGCGTCGGACAGCGTGCGCAGCGCCGCGTCGTGGGTGACGAGCCGCTCCAGGTAGCGGGCGACGCCGCGCAGGATGCCGAGTGCGCGGGTGGCGACGATCGCGACACTGAGCAGGGTGAGCGGCGGCTGCGTCGCGGCCATGGCGATCAGCCACGCCGACACGGACAGCAGGCCGACGCCCGACGCGGTGGCGGTCGCACCGGCGAGCACGCCGAGGGCGAAGCGGCCGGCGCGGGGGCGCCCGAGCCCGAGCATCCGCAGCAGCGGATCCCGCCGGTTCTTTCCCGGACGACCGGCCCGCTCGTCGGAACCTGTCGGACGACCGGGCCGCTCGTCCGGGCCCTGTACGGCCGCGGCGGCGCTCACCGGGCCGCCCCCGTCGGCACCGGCGGCACCGGCGACGCGACCGGCCGCCCCGCCTCCAGGCGGACCACCTCGTCCGCGAGATCCGCCCACCCGGCGTCGTGGGCCACGACGATCCCCGTCGCCCCCTCCAGCAGCCGGGCGACGCCCGCGCGGACGGCCGCCGCGTTGTCCGGGTCCAGGTGCGCGGTGGGCTCGTCGAGCAGCACCAGCGAGGCGCCGTCCATCCGCCGCAGGAATGCGCGCGCCAGGGCGATGCGCTGACGCTGGCCCGCCGACAGCCGGGTGCCGCGCTCGCCGAGCAGGGTGGCGTACCCCTCGGGCAGGGCGGCGACGACGTCCGTGGCCTCCGCGAGCGCGACCGCCCGGGCGACCGCCTCGTCGTCGGCGTCCGGCACACCGAGGCGGACGTTGTCGGCCACGCTGGCGTCGAACAGGTACGGCCGCTGCGGCAGCCACGCGATCCGACGGCGCCACTGCTCGACCGGCAGGTCGCGCAGGTCCGTCCCGTTCACCGTGATCCGCCCGGCGTCGGCGTCGGCGAACCGCAGCAGCACCGACAGCAGCGTGGTCTTGCCGGCGCCGCTGGTGCCGGTGAGGAGCAGTGTCCGGCCCGCGGGCACCACCAGGTCGACGCCGTCCAGTGCCGCGACGGTCCGCTCGGGGTGGGTGAGGCGCACGTCGTCGAACCGCAGCTCGATCGGCCCCTCGGGAACGGCGGCGGGATCCGGCCGGTCCTGCGGGACGCGCCCGGGCCGCTCCAGCACGGTGAAGACCTGCTCGGCGGCCGCGACCCCCTCCATGCTCGCGTGGAACCGGGCCCCGACCTCGCGCAGCGGCAGGTACGCCTCCGGCGCGAGGATCAGCACGAGCAGTGCGGTCTCCAGGTCGAGCTGCCCGTAGAGCAGCCGGACCCCGATCTGGACGGCGACCAGCGCCACCGACAGCGTGGCGATGAGCTCGAGCACCAGCGCGGAGAGGAAGGCGATCCGGAGCGAGCGGACGGTCGCCTCGCGGTGCGCCTCGGACGTCCGCCGGATCAGCGCGACCTCGGCCTTGGCGCGCCGGAAGATCGCCAGCGTCGGCAGGCCCTCGACGGCGTCGAGGAAGTGGCCGCCGAGCCGGTTCAGCAGGTGCCACTGCTTGCGGGTGTAGTCCTGCGCCTGCCAGCCGACCAGCGCCATGAAGACCGGGATCAGCGGCAGGGTCAGCGCGATGATCAGCGCCGTGAGCCAGTCGGCGTCGAGGACGACGACCAGCACGGCGACCGGCACGAGCACGGACAGCACCAGCTGCGGCAGGTACCGCGCGACGTAGTCGTCGAGGGCGTCGAGGCCGCGCGTGGTCAACGTGGCCAGCTCGCCGGGGTTCAGCGTCGCCGGATCGGCCCCTGCCCCGGTGACGTGGGCGACCAGCCGGCGGCGCAGCTGCGACTTGACGGCGGCGGCGCTGCGCAGTGCCGCGGTCTCCGCGCCGTAGGCCAGCGCGGCGCGGGCGAGCGCGACCACACCGACCAGCGCCACGACGCCGCCGACGTCGGCCCAGGTGCCCCCGCCGTCGAGCAGGGGCGCGTTCGCGATCGCGTGCGCGACCAGCGCGGCCTGCAGCAGGATCAGCCCGGTCAGCACCGTCCCGCAGGCGACGGTGACGGCGAGGTGCACCCGCACGGCCCGCGTCGTGCGGACCAGGCGAGGGTCGAGCGGCTTCACGCTTCTACCGTACGTAGAAATCCCGCGCGGAGGAATCCGGGCTGCGCCACCGTGTCAGGTTCGCAGGACGACGAACTCCTCGCCCGCCTCGTTCTCCACGGCCATGCCCGCGACGTCGTCCGGCGCGACGATCGCGGCCCCGTCGACCTGCGTGCCGTCGCTCTCGCCCCGGGCCGAGGTGAGCCAGCTCGCGGCCACCTCGCGGCGGCCCTCGCGGGTCAGGATGACCACCCGGCACCGCTGGCCCGCCGGGATGCCCTTGACGTTCGCCGACACCCGCACCCAGCCGGCGGCGGGGGAGACGACGGCCGCCAGGGTCACGCCGGGCACGCCGTCGCCGCGCATCGTCACCCCGGTGGCGGGCGCGGCGGTCGCGACGACCACCGGGTCCGGTGCCGTGGCCCGGCCCACGGCGATCCCGCCGCCGAGCAGGACCGCGACGGCGGCCACGGACGCGGCGAGGCGGGGGACGAGCCGGCGCCTGCGCTCGGCGGCGGCCTCGGCCCGGATCTGCCGCAGGGTGCGGGCCAGCACCATGTCACTGTCCGGCGGCCCCTCGAGCAGGGCCTCCGGCGGCACGTCGCCGAGCAGATGGGTCACGGCGGTCAGGTCCTCCAGGTCGCGCCGGCAGGCCGGGCACGTCGCCAGGTACTCCTCGACCGCGCGGGTACGCGCCGGGTCGAGGAGCCCGAGCGCGAGTGCGCCGAGCTCTCCGGGGTCGTGCTGTCCGTGATTCGGGGAGCGAGGGTCGAGCGGATTGCCCTCAGGAGGAAACGTCGGGCCGTTCATGCCGTCGCACCTCCCTCATTCACCACGTTCAGCACCCCGTCCCGGTTCAACGACCGGCGCAACGCCTTCAGCGCGTAGTACGTCCGCGACTTCACCGTGCCGGTGGGGATGCCGAGCACCGACGCCGTCTCGCCCAGGCTGCGCCCCTGGAAGTACAGCTGGTCGAGCACGCCGCGATGATCTTCAGACAGGCCTTCCAGCGCCTCGAGCACCGTGACGGAGGCGACGACGCGGTCGGCGTGGTCGCGTTCGACGGCCGGATTGGCGTCGGTCTCCGCCACCTCGGCCGGCCGGGCCGCGCGGGCCCGGTGGCGGTCGGTGACCAGGTTGCGGATCACCGTGAGCAGCCAGCCGCGGATCGACCCCTTGCCGTTCGTCAACACCTCCGGGTGCCGCCAGGCCCGGATCAGGGCCTCCTGGACGACGTCCTCCGCTGCTGCGCGGTCGCCCAGGAGGCGCGTCGCGTACGCCAGCATCGCCCGGCCGTGCTCGCGGTACACCGCCTGGATCAGCGCTTCGTCGCCGTCGCGCTTCCGTTCGGTGCGTCCGGTTCTCGCCATGCAAACCCCATCCGTGGACCCCCCCACGTAACCCCGAGGTGCGTGCGCACAGTAGCGGACCACAAGATTCACCCAAGCTCGCCGGTGAACCATGCCGGCGAGTGAGCCGTGTCCCACGGTGAATCGCTCCCACCACGCGAGGAACTCCATGACGCAGACGTCCCACCACCCGTCCGCGACCGAACCCGACCCGCAGCCGGTCGCGCCCGGCCTGAGCAGGCGCGCGGTCGTCACCGGCGTCGGCGGGGTCGCCGCCGTCGGGCTGCTGACCGCCTGTGGCGGCGGGTCGACCGCGACGGCACCCGCGCCGCCCGCGACGGTCGCCCCGGCCCCCGCCGAGCCCACGGCCGCCTCGTCGGCCGGCGCCTCCGCCGGCGCGGACGCGCTGGCCACGACCTCCAGCATTCCGGTCGGCGGCGGCACCGTGTTCGCCGACAAGGACGTCGTGGTCACCCAGCCCACCGCGGGCGACTTCAAGGCCTTCTCCGCGACGTGCACCCACCAGGGCTGCAAGGTCAAATCGGTGGCCGACGGCGTGATCGTCTGCCCGTGTCACGGCAGCAAGTTCGCGATCGCGGACGGCGCGGTGACCGCAGGCCCCGCGAAGTCGCCGCTGCCGGAGAAGTCGGTGAGCGTGGAGGGCGACTCGATCGTCCTCGCCTGACGCGCGGCACACAGGAAGCCGGGCTCACACCCAGGTCACGGCCTCTGTACCGGCCCGGCTTCCTCGGTGTGAGCGGTCGCTCGGTCGGGTGTGGCACGCATCTCGACCGGCAGCGACGCCCCTGCCCCCTGCATAGACTCCGCCCACCGCGCCTCCGCAAGCCGTGGCCGCCGACCACCGGCGGGTCCGGTTCCGGCAGGCCGGCCGGGCGGCAGGGTGGAGGCGCATGAACACCACGCAGGTCGACAGCACGGCACTCGACCGCAACGCACCCGACGAGCCGGAGGAACTGTCGCTCGTCGACGGGCCGGCCCCCGACCGGGACGCGTGGGTGGCGGCGGTCGACCAGGTGCTGCGCCGGGCCCGGCGGCTCGACGAGGCGGCGGCGCCCGGCGCGGGCGTCGAGGCGCTGACCTGGTCCACGCCCGACGGCATCACGGTGCAGCCGCTCTACACGGCCGCCGACGTCGTCGATCTCCCGGACGTCGGGGTGCCCGGCCTGCGCCCCTTCGTCCGGGGCGACCGGCCGGGCGGCGCGGTGCCCGACGGCTGGGACGTCCGCCAGTGGCACGCCGACCCGAATCCGACGGCGGCCCGCGAGGCGATCCTGACCGACCTCGCGAACGGCGCCGCGTCCATCTGGCTCGCGGTCGGCCCAGGAGGCACAGCCGGCACCGCGGTGGCCGACCTGCCGGCCGTCCTCGACGGCGTGCTCCTCGACCTCGCCCCGGTCGTGCTCGACGCGTCCGGCTCCGGGCCCGACGACGCGGCGGCCGCCGCCGAGGCGTACCTGGAGCTCGGGGCCGCGCGCGTCGATCCGAGCCTCCTGCGCGGGACGCTGGGTCTCGACCCCGTCGGGGTCCGGGCGCGGACCGGATCGGGGCCGGACGTCGGGTCCGTCGTCCCGCTCGCGCTCCGGGCGTCCCGGGAGTTCCCGCACGTGCACGCCGTCGTCGCGGACGGGCTGCCGGTGCACGTCGCGGGCGGCTCGGCCGGCCAGGAGCTCGGCTACCTGCTCGCCGCCGGTGTCGCCTACCTCCGTGCGCTCACCGGCGCCGGTCTCGACGTCGACGCCGCGGCCCGCCTCGTGGAGCTGCGGGTCGCCGCCACCGCCGACCAGTTCCCGACCATCGCGAAGATCCGCGCAGCACGCCGCCTCTGGTCACGAGTGCTGGAGGCGAGCGGTGCGGCGCCCGGCACGGCGCCGACCGTGCACGCCGTCGCCTCCCCGACGATGTACACGCGCCGGGATCCGTACGTGAACCTCCTGCGCGGCACGGTCGCCGGGTTCGCCGCCGGGGTCGGGGGTGCGGACGCGGTGACGGTGGCGCCGTTCGACGCCGCGCTGGGGGCGTCGACGCCGTTCTCCCGCCGGATCGCCCGCAACACCCAGTCGCTGCTGATCATGGAGGCGCACCTGGCGCGGGTGATCGACCCTGCGGGCGGTTCCTGGTACGCCGAGACGCTGACCGACGGGCTCGCCCGCGGCGCATGGGCCTTCTTCCAGGAGCTCGAGGCGGCGGGCGGAGCCGTGGCCGCGCTCGACTCCGGGCTCGTGGCGGAGCGGGTCGCGGCCGTCCGTGCGGCGGGCGAGGCCGACGTCGCGACCCGCCGGACGCCGCTGACCGGCGTGAGCGAGTTCCCCGACCTGCACGAGAAGCCCGTCCTGCGCAGCGGCACGGACCTGCTCGCGGGGCTGGGCGTGCGGGCCGGCGGCCTGCCCGTCCACCGGCCGGCCGCGGCGTTCGAGGCTCTCCGCGACCGCTCCGACGCCGTCCTGGCCGCCACGGGGACGCGCCCGACGGCCTTCCTCGCCACCCTCGGTCCGCTCGCCGCGTACGCCGCCCGCGCCGGGTTCGCCCGCAACCTGCTGCACGCCGGCGGGATCGACGCCGTCGAGGCCGGGCCCACGCAGACCGTCGACGAGGTCGCGGCGGCGTTCCGGGAGGCCGGCACTCCCGTCGCGGTGCTGTGCGCGCCGGATGGGCTCTACGCCGAGCGCGCGGCGCCCGTCGTCGCCGCCCTGCGCGCCGCCGGGGCGCGGCACGTGCTCCTCGCCGGGAAAGCCCGGGTCGACGGGCTCGACGGGCGCCTCTACACCGGCGTCGACGCCCTCGCCGTGCTGCACGGGATCTACGCGGTACTCGACCCGCAGGAGGACATGCGATGACGATCCCCGACTTCACCGCCGTCCCCCTCGGCGGCGAGAGCGCTGCGTCCGGTCCGGACGCGTGGAAGGCCGCCCTCGGCGGTGCTGACGCGCCGCCGACCTGGGACTCCCCGGAGGGCATCGGGATCCGGCCGCTCTACACCGCCGACGACACCGCGGGGCTCGATTTTCTCGGGACGTATCCGGGGCTCGCGCCGTTCCTGCGCGGGCCGTACCCGACGATGTACACGACCCAGCCGTGGACGGTGCGCCAGTACGCCGGGTTCTCCACCGCCGAGGAGTCGAACGCGTTCTACCGGCGCAACCTGGCGGCCGGGCAGAAGGGCCTGTCGATCGCCTTCGACCTGGCGACCCATCGCGGCTACGACTCCGACCACCCGCGAGTGGCCGGGGACGTGGGCATGGCCGGGGTAGCCATCGACTCGATCTACGACATGCGGCAGCTCTTCGACGGCATCCCGCTCGACACGATGTCGGTGTCGATGACGATGAACGGCGCCGTGCTGCCCGTGCTCGCGCTCTACGTCGTCGCCGCCGAGGAGCAGGGCGTGCCGCACGACAAGCTCACGGGGACCATCCAGAACGACATCCTCAAGGAGTTCATGGTCCGCAACACCTACATCTACCCGCCGGCTCCGTCGATGCAGATCATCTCCGACATCTTCGCCTACACCTCACGCGAGATGCCGAAGTTCAACTCGATCTCCATCTCCGGCTACCACATCCAGGAGGCGGGAGCGACCGCCGACCTGGAGCTGGCCTACACCCTCGCCGACGGTGTGGAGTACCTGCGGGCCGGGATCGACGCCGGCCTCGACGTCGACGCCTTCGCGCCGCGGCTGAGCTTCTTCTGGGCGATCGGCATGAACTTCTTCATGGAGGTCGCCAAGCTCCGTGCCGCGCGGCTGCTGTGGGCGAAGCTGCTGCGCCAGTTTGACCCGAAGAACGCCAAGTCGCTGTCGCTGCGCACGCACTCCCAGACCTCGGGCTGGTCGCTGACCGCCCAGGACGTGTTCAACAACGTGGTGCGCACCTGCGTGGAGGCGATGGCCGCGACCCAAGGGCACACGCAGTCGCTGCACACCAACGCTCTCGACGAGGCGCTGGCGTTGCCGACGGACTTCTCCGCCCGGATTGCGCGCAACACCCAGCTGCTGCTGCAGCAGGAGTCGGGCACCACGAAGGTGGTCGACCCGTGGGGCGGCAGCCACTACGTCGAGCGCCTGACCTACGACCTCGCGCGCCGCGCGTGGGCGCACATCACCGAGGTGGAGAAGGCCGGCGGGATGGCCCAGGCGATCGAGGCCGGCATCCCCAAGCTGCGGGTCGAGGAGGCCGCGGCGCGCACCCAGGCCCGCATCGACTCCGGCCGCCAACCGGTCATCGGGGTCAACAAGTTCGTCACCGGGTCCGACAGTTCCGACAGCGAGATCGACGTCCTGCGGGTGGACAACGCCGGCGTGCGCGCGCAGCAGCTCGACAAACTGCGCCGGCTGCGCGAGGAGCGCGACCAGCGCGCGGTCGACTCCGCGCTGACCGCGCTGACGAACGCGGCCGCGGCCACCGCCGAGGGGGCGTCCCGGTCGCACGACGACAACCTGCTGGCCCTGGCGATCGCCGCGGCCCAGGCCAAGGCGACGGTGGGGGAGATCTCCGACTCGCTGGAGAAGGTGTTCGGGCGCCATGCCGGGCGGATCCGGATCATCTCCGGTGTGTACGCACAGGAGGCGGGGGCCGGCCCCGCGGTGACCCGGGCCCGCGAGGCCGTCACCGAGTTCGCCGCGGAGGAGGGACGCCAGCCGCGCATCCTCGTGGCCAAGATGGGGCAGGACGGCCACGACCGCGGCCAGAAGGTGATCGCGACCGCGTTCGCCGACCTCGGCTTCGACGTCGACGTCGGCCCGCTGTTCTCCACCCCGGGAGAGGTCGCCCGCCAGGCCGTCGAGGCCGACGTGCACGTCGTCGGGGTCTCCTCGCTCGCCGCCGGGCACCTGACCCTGGTCCCCGAGCTGCGCGCCGAGCTGGCCCGGTTGGAGCGCCCGGACATCATGGTCGTCGTCGGCGGGGTCATCCCGCCCGCCGACGTCCCGACCCTGCACGAGATGGGCGCGGCCGCGGTGTTCGGTCCGGGAACGGTGATCGCCGAGGCCGCGGTCGACCTGCTCGCGAAGCTGTCCGCCGCGCTCCACGGGCCCGCTGTGCACGACGATCCGGGGGCCTGATGGCCCGCACTCCCGACGTCCCGGCGCTGGTCAAAGGGGTGCTCGACGGGTCGCGCGCCGCGCTGGCCCGGGCGATCACCCTGGTCGAGTCGCACCGCGTCGACCACCGCGCCGCGGCCCAGGAACTGCTGCAGGAGCTGCTGCCGCGCTCGGGTGACGCGCACCGCGTGGGGATCAGCGGGGTGCCCGGCGTCGGCAAGTCGACCTTCGTCGAGGCGCTCGGGACGCGGCTCACCGGCGCCGGGCACCGAGTGGCCGTCCTGGCGGTCGACCCGTCGTCCACCCGGACCGGTGGCTCGATCCTCGGCGACAAGACCCGGATGGCCTGCCTGGCCGTCGACGACCACGCGTTCGTCCGGCCGTCCCCGAGCGCCGGCACGCTCGGCGGGGTCGCCCGCGCCACCCGCGAGACGATCGTGCTGATGGAGGCCGCCGGCTACGACGTCGTGCTGGTCGAGACCGTCGGCGTCGGCCAGTCCGAGGTGGCCGTCGCGGGCATGGTCGACTCGTTCCTCCTGCTCACGATCGCCCGGACCGGCGACCAGCTGCAGGGGATCAAGAAGGGCATCCTCGAGCTCGCCGACGTCATCGCGGTGAACAAGGCCGACGGCGCGCACGAGCGCGACGCCCGCGCGGCCGCCCGCGAGCTGGCGGGGGCGCTGCGGATGGTCACGCCGTCCGGGGCGTCGTGGCGGCCGCCGGTGCTCGCGTGCAGCGCGCAGACCGGGGCCGGGCTCGACGAGGTGTGGGCCGCGGTGACCCGGCACCGGACCACCCTCGACGCGGGCGGCGAGCTCGCGAACAAGCGCGCCGACCAGCAGGTCCAGTGGATGTGGGCGACGGTGCGCGACCGGTTGATGGACCGGCTCCGCGACGACCCGGCGGTCCGCGCGGAGATCCCGCGGCTCGAGGCGGAGGTCCGCGCGGGTGAGCTCACCGCGAGCCTCGCCGCGGACACGGTGCTGAGTAAGCTCGCGGCGGAGCCGGGCACGACGCGAGGCGACTGACATCCGGACGAACGGCCCAGTCGTCCGATAGGTCCGTACGAGCGGGCCGTTCGTCCGGAACGGGTGACGGCGGGGGGCGCTGCGGCGCGCCGGACCGGCCCGCCTACCGGCGGTCACTAATGTCGATCACGTGCTCGCCGTCAGTCACGCCACGTCCGGTGCCGCGCTCGGTCTCGCGGTCGCGGGGTTCGCGCCACGGATCGCCGACGTCGCGCCCAGCCCCGGCAGCGTGCTGACCTTCGCGGCCGTGTGTGCCGGGGCCGCGTTGCTGCCCGACCTCGACCACCCGTCGTCGACCGCGACCCGCCGCTTCTCGGTGTTCTCCTGGCTGGCCTGCAACGCCGTCCGGCCGCTGTCCGGGTTCGTCTTCGACCTCACCCGGGGCCGTCGCGACCACGGCAAGGGCACGCACCGGGGCCTGACCCACACGGCCGCGGGCGCGGTGTTGCTCGGCCTCGCGGTGAACCTCGCCTCCGCGGCCTGGGGCACGCCCGTGCTGCTCGGCACCCTGTTCGTCTGCATCGCGCTGGCGATCAAGGGCCTGGACGCGCTGGTCCCCGGGCCGCCGTCGCTGGTGATCGCTGCCGGCCTGACCTGGGGCGTCCAGGAGTGGGTGCCCGGCGGCACGGCCGGCACGGCGGGGTGGCTCGGCACGGCCGTGGCCCTCGGCATGCTGGTGCACGCCGTGGGCGACGCGATCACCGAGAGCGGTGCCCCGCTGCTGTGGCCGCTGCCCATCCGCGGGCGCACCTGGTACCCGGTGGGCAGCCCCAAGGCGGCGCGGTTCCGCACCGGCGGGGCGGTCGAGTCGTGGCTCGTGGCTCCGGCGTTGACGGTGAGCACGCTGGTGCTGTTCGTGCTGGTGGTCCCGGGCGTACTGCCGGTCTTCACGGCCGTGCGCGACCAGGTGGAGCGGCTGTTCGCCGCGGCGTGACCATCCGGGTCGGGCGCCGGCCTGCATGGGGCACGATGGCGCCGTGACTGCGATCCCGTCTCGTCCTGTGGTCGGCGTGCTGCACCCGGGCGCGATGGGCGCGGCCGTCGGCTCGGCCCTGCGCCCCCGCGCGGGCGCCGTGGTCTGGGCCGCCGCCGGCCGCAGCCAGGCCACCTCCAAGCGGGCCGAGCTGGCCGACCTCGTGGCGGTCCCGGACGTCGCGGCCCTGGCCCGGCGCTCCGACGCGATCCTCTCGGTGTGCCCGCCGCACGCGGCCCGCGCGACGGCGGAGGAGGTCGCGGCGGCCCTCGACGGGACGGGCCGCAGCCCGATCTACGTCGACGCGAACGCCGTGTCGCCGTCGACGGTGCACGCGATCGCGGACCGGCTCGGCCCGGACCGGGTCGTCGACGGGGCGATCATCGGGCCGCCGGCGTGGGAGCGCGGGCACACGGTGCTGTGGCTGGCGGGCGCCGCGGCCGCCGACGTCGCCGCCCTGTTCGCCGGCTCGCCCTTCGACGCGCGGGTCCTGGGCCCCGACCTCGGCACCGCGAGCGCGCTCAAGGCCTGCTTCGCGCTGCAGAGCAAGGCGCTGCCGGCGATCTGGCTGGAGATGGCCGCCGCCGCCCGCGGGTTCGGCGTCGAGAAGGAGCTGCGCGGCGAGCTGGAGCGCAACGGCGTCGACTTCGCCGCGGCCCTCGCGGGTGCCGGCGGCGGGGCCACCAAGGCGTGGCGCTGGGCGGGGGAGATGGATGAGGCGGCGGACGCCGTGGCGGCCGCGGGCCTGCCGGACGGGTTCAGCCGCGCGGCGGCGGAGATCTACCGGCGCCTGGCGGACGGTCGCCTGGAGCCCTAGACCGGGCTACCAGGCGCGGTTCGACGCCCTGACACGTTCCGGCAGTGCCACGACGAGTGTCGGGGAGCCGACGGAACCCGGCCCCGGTGCCGACGACGCGCGGCCCGCGGCGACGCCACCGGCGGCGAGGACGCCGATCGCCGCCATACCCACGACCAGGGCCACGGAGCGGACAGCGGTACGGACGGTGCTGTGGGCGGCCCCGGTGCACTCCATGCGATACTCCCTGGTCGGCAGGTCTGGTGCCTCCAGCTTGGCGCTGTGCGACCGCGACGTCGCGCAACCGCACTTGATCTCACCCGAACGTGTTCGCGCCGCTCCCGTTAGTGATCGCCGGATATCCCGCCTGCTAGCCCGACGGCCCGAAGCGCTCCACCCGGATCGCGCCGACCGGCACGCCCGCCTCGAGGAGCAGGGTCGTCGCGGCCTCGGCGAACCGCGCCGAGCCGCAGACGAACACCGTCTCCCCGCCGCGCACCAGCGGAGCGACGTCGGCGAGCGCGAGCCGGCCGACGCCCCGCGCGCAGCCCGGCGGGGCCGCCCGCGTGTAGGCGACGGTCGCCTCGGGCCCGGGGAGCTCGTCAGCGAAGTAGAGGTCTGCCGGCGTGCGCACGGACACGAGCAGACGGACGAGGTCCGAGCGGCCGGTGCGGCGGGCCAGCCGCAGCATCGCCATCAGCGGGACGATCCCGGACCCGCCCGCGACGAGCAGTGCGGGGTCGTGGCCGTTCCAGGCGAAGAACGCCCCGACCGGCCCGCGCACCTCCAGCTCGTCGCCGGGCTGGACGACCTCGTGCAGGTAGCTGGAGACCTCGCCGTCGTCGAGCAGCTCGACGGTCAGGTCGATCACTGTCGACCCGTCGGGCCCCTCCGGCGGCGACGACAGCGAGTACGCGCGCGACGCCGTGTAGCCGTCGGGCGCGACCAGTCGCAGCACGAAGTACTGCCCGGCCATGTGCCGCGTGCGGTGGGGCAGCTCGAGGCGGAAGGTCTTCGCCCGCGGGGTCTCGTCGTGGACGGCGAGGACGCGGGCCGTCTGCCAGTGGATCGGCGCGCCGGGACCGGGCCCCGGCACCGGGTCGGCGGCTGTGCCCAGGGCTGTGCCCAGGGCTGTGCCCAGGGCGGTACCCAGGGCGGTGTCCGGAACGGGGGCGGCCATGGTCAGTCTCCCTGGTACCGCTGCTCCTGCCAGGGATCGCCCCTGTCGTGATAGCCGTTGCGCTCCCAGAAGCCCGGCTCGTCGTGGTCGAGCAGGCGCAGCCCCGCCACCCACTTGGCGCTCTTCCAGAAGTAGAGATGCGGCACCAGCAGCCGGGCCGGCCCGCCGTGCTCGGCCGTCAGCGCCTTGCCGTCGGCGTCCCACGCGACCCACGCCTTGCCGTCGGTGACGTCGGCCAGCGGCAGGTTGGTGGTGTACCCGGTGTGGGAGAACGCGACGACGTGCGTGGCCGACGGCAGCGGCCGGGCCGCCGCGAGCAGGGTGTCGACCGACACCCCGTCGAACGTCATGCCCAGCTTCGACCAGGTCGTCACACAGTGGATGTCCCCGGAGTAGCGCGACGGCGGCAGGGCGTGCATCTCGGCCCACGTCCACGTCGAAGGCTCTTCGACGAGCCCTTCGACGGTGAAGGTCCAGCGGTCGGTGTCGAGGCGGGGTGTGGCCTCGGCGTGCAGAACGGGCCAGTCGTCGCGGGCGTCGTACTGGCCGGGTGGCAGGCGCGGATCGCGCGCGGCACGGCTGCGGCCGAAGAAACCCCTGGTGGTACCGGGCACGCTGCTCCTCGGGTAGGGCGGATCACGCAGCCGGACGCCGCGCTCCGAGCCAGCCTAGGACGGCGGCGGCCCCGTCTTCGAGAAAGGCGCCGGGCTTGTCGGATCCGAACCGCTCCGCCGCGACCCCGCGGAGCCGTGAGCCGAGCACGGCGGCACCGACCGCGACGGCGGCGCCGACGAGGGCCGGCAGCACGGGGTCGTGGCCGTCGCGACGGGCCTCCGCGGCCGCCGACGTGCCGCCGAGCAGCACCCGGCCGCCGAGCGCCGGGGCGCCGAGCCGGCTCGGGACGAACGGCAGTTTGTCGGCGACCAGCTCGCCCAGTGCGAGCACCCCGCTGACGGTGGTGCCCGTGGTGCTGCCCAGGCCCGACGCGACCCGGCCCCGGTCGCCGCGCGCCGAGGTCAGCGCGACCGCGGTCACCCCGGCTGTGCTCCGCGAGCCGGACGCGGCACCGAGCGCGGCCGCCCGCAGCAGCGTCGAGGCCGGCGCACGGACCGGGGTCCTGCGCTCCTCCTCGGCCGCCGACGCCGCAGTCAGGGTGGCGTGCGTGGTCAGCCCGTACACGAGGTGGGGCAGGGCGTCGCTCACCCAGTCGGTGGCCGACCAGGTGCGCGGGTCGCTGACGCCGAGCGCGCCCAGGGGGACGTCCGAGGCGGCCATCGCGGCGACACCCAGCAGCGGGCCGCCGACGGGGGTCGGCACCCGGACGCCGGCACTGCGGAGCACGCCGGCCAGCGCGCCCACCCCGACGCCCGCCGCGATCCCGGCCAGCGGACCCAGTCCCGCGACGCGGTTCGCCCGTTCCTTGCGGCCGCCGGGCAGGTCGACGCCCGCCTTGCCGGCGAGCCGCTGGACGACCTGCTCGGGCGCGCCGCTCGCCGGGCGTCCCCGCAGCGCCATGTCGAGGTAGGTGACGGCGTTGAGCGCCGTGGTGCCGGCCGCACCGGCGGCGGCACCGCGCAGCAGCCCTCGCCACACCGACGGCGAGGCCGGCGTCGAGAGCGGGAGGGCGGAGACCCGGGCGGGGGAGACCGGAGTGGCGATGTGTGGATCGCGGGGCGTCACGGTCTCGCTTACCCCGGCCCCGTGCCGGTCAATCCGGCGGGCGGCCACCCCCGCCGGCGAGCAGTGCCTCGAGCCGGTCGAGGAACGGCAGCTGGCCGCGGACGACGGCGCGCCGGGCGTCGGGCAGCCCGAACCAGGCCGCGCGGTCGATCTCGGGGAACTCCTGCATGCGCCCCGACCCGCGGGGCCACTCGAGAGCGAAGGTGTTGCTGACCACGGCGTCGGCGTCGAGGTCGCCTTCGAGGGCGAAGACTGTGAGCCGCTTGCCGCTCGGCTGCCGCACGGTGCCCAGCGGCGACGGCGCGCCGGACGGCGGGGGCGTGCCCAGCTCCTCGGTGAACTCGCGCACCGCCGCCGCGAGCGGCTCCTCGTCCGGGTCGTGTTCGCCCTTCGGCACCGACCACGCACCAGCGTCCTTGCGGGCCCAGAACGGGCCGCCCATGTGCCCGAGCAGCACTTCCGGACCGGCCGCAGCCGGCCGGTGCAGCAGGATGCCCGCGCTGTAGACCACCACGGCGCGCAGGCTACGGGCTAGCGCTGGTCCCCCATGCGGGCCGCCAGCAGCCGCGGGATCTGCTCGGCGGGCACCGCCGGGGCGAAGTACCAGCCCTGCCCGGTGTCGCAGCCGAGCTGCCGCAGGTGTGCGAACTGCGATGCGGTCTCCACCGACTCGGCCGTCACCGTCAGGCCCAGCGTGTGCGCGAGCCGGATCACCAGCCCGACGACCTCGTGGTCGACCTGCTCGCCCCCTGTCTGCCCGGACCGGTCGTCAGCCCCACCTCCGCGGCCCGCGGCACCCGTGACGAACGACCCCGCCAGCTTGAGCGCGTGCACCGGCAGTTGGCGCAGGTAGGCGAAGTTCGAGTACCCGGTGCCGAAGTCGTCGATCGCGATGCGCACCCCCATGCCCGAGAGCGCGTGCAGGGCGGCGAGCGAGCCGTCGGGCGTGCCCATCAGCGCGCTCTCGGTCAGCTCGAGCTGCAGCAGCTCCGCCGGCCAGCCCGTCGCGGCCAGGACCGCAGCGACGTCGCCGACGAACGACGGCTCGCGCAGCTGCCGCGCCGCTACGTTCACGCTCATGAGCGGCTGCGTGTCCGGGTTCGTGGCCGCCCAGGCCGCGGCGTTGCGGCAGGCCTGTCGGAGCACCCAGCGGCCCAGGGGCACGATGAACCCGCTGTCTTCGGCTAGCGGCACGAACCGGCCCGGGTCGAGCCGCCTGCCGTCAGGCAGCGTCCACCGCAGGAGCGCCTCCACGCCGAGTACGGAGCGGTCGGCCAGCCGGACCAGGGGCTGGTACTCCAGGCTGAACTCGCCACGGGTGAGCGCGTCGGGCATCCGGGCCGAGAGCTCGAAGCGGTCGACGTCGCTGCGGTGGCGATCCTCGTCGAACAGCGCGTACCGGTTGCGGCCGTCCGCCTTGGCCCAGTAGAGCGTGGTGTCGGCCGCCTTCATGAGCTCGGCGGCGTCGTGGCCGCCGTCGGCGCGGACCACGCCGATGCTCGCGGACACGACGATCTCGTTCTCGTCGAGCCGGATCGGGCGCCGTACGGCCTCGAGCGCCGTCCGCGCCACGGCGCGCAGGCGTTCGTTCCCCGCTTCGCCCTCCTCGATCCCGTCGACCAGGACGACGAACTCGTCGCCCCCCATGCGGGCCACCAGGTGCCCGGCGCTGCCCACGGCGTCGACGAGCTGTCGGGCGACTGCGTGCAGCAACCGGTCGCCGAGGTCGTGGCCGAGCGTGTCGTTGACGGCCTTGAACCCGTCGAGATCCAGGTAGCAGACGCCCGGATGGGTCTCGGCCTGCAGCGCGGCCTCGAGCCGCTCGAAGAACAGGGTGCGGTTCGGCAGGTCCGTGAGGGGATCGTGCTGCGCCTGGTGCTGCAGGCGGGTCTGCAGCCGGTGGCGCTCGGTGATGTTCTCCATCATCGCGACCATGTACAGGGGGCTGCCGTCCGGGTCGCGGATGAGGGAGAGCACGAGGTCGGTCCACACCTCCGAGCCGTCCGGCCGGAAGTAGGCCTTCTCCAGCCGCAGGTGGTTGCGTTCGCCGGCGAGCAGCTCCTTGGTCCGGTCCCACAGGCCCGGCACGTCCTCGGGGTGGACGAACGTCCAGATCATGCCGTTCGACAGCTCCTCGGGCGGGCGGCCGAGGATCTCGCACATCGCCCGGTTGATGTCGACGATGCGCCCCTCCGTGTCGGCGAGCCCGATCCCGATCAGCGCGTCGGCGAACACCGCCTGGAAGCGTGCCTCACTGGCCCATCGCGCCTGCTCGGCTGCGGTGCGCGCGGCGAACGCCGACGCGGTGACCTCCTGCTGTTCCTGGCGCGTGCGTTCCTGCAGCGCCCGGGCGTATCCGGCGGCGACCGCTCCCTGGACCGCGGCCAGCCGCCCCGCCCCCTCGGCCCCGCCGAGCGGGCGGAGCTCGCGACCCAGCACCGCCAGCGTGTGCTCGATCGAGCCGGCCTCGGTGAAGTGGGCATGGACGAGAGCCGCGCCGACCCGCAGTGGCACCGCGTGGTCCAGCTCGTCCGCACGGAGTGCCGCGAGCAGGTCGTCGGCCAGGCCGCGCAGGAAGACCACGATCGTCTTGTGGTCCATCGGCACGAAGCTGGTGTCGGCGACGGCCCGCGCCCACACGCGGGCGAGCTGCTCCGCTGTCGGGAGCGGCCCGCTCGCCCCCGTGTCCGGTGCCTCGGCCACGTCCGTTCTCAGTCCCGCCGACCCATGCCGGCGAGCAGCGGATGGTCGTCGGTCGCCTCGTCGGCATCGACGGTGTCGGCAGGGCCCGGGCGCCAGCAGGGGACCGGGACGAGGCCGGGGGGAACCACGGTGAGGTCGCCGAACAGCCCGGCGATCGCGGCGGTGCTGCGCGGATGCATGGACGGCAGGGAGCGCTCCTGCCGGTACAGCTGCTGGCCCGCCACGGCCTCGGGCTCGCCGTCGGAGCGCGAGTGGCTGATCGCCAGGTGGCTGCCCGGGGCCAGCGCGCTCATGTAGCGGGCCATCGTCTCGGCAGGCCCGCGGTCGTCCGGGACGAAGTGCAGAACCGCGACCGCGAGCAGGGCGACCGGCCGGTCCAGGTCCATGCCCCCTTCCCGCACGGCCAGGTCCAGGACCTGCTCCACGTCGAGGAAGTCGGCGTCCAGCACACACGTCCGCGGCCTGTCGTCGACGAGTTCGCGGCTGTGCGTGACGGCGACCGGGTCGTGGTCGACGTACACCACCAACGCGTCCGGCCGGGCCGCCTGCGCGACCTCGTGGACGTTGCCGACCGTCGGGATGCCGGAGCCGAGGTCCAGGAACTGGTCCACCCCGACCTCGGCGAGGTGACGCACGGCCCGTCGCAGGAACGCACGGTTCTGCCGCAGAACGGTGGGCAGGGCCGGATATGCCTCGACGACCGTCTGGCCGAAGGTGCGGTCGGACTCGAAGTTGTGCGACCCACCGAGATAGAAGTCGTAGACGCGGGCGACGCTGGGGCGGGTGATGTCGACCTCGGAGGAGGCCCACGAGGGACGCTCGACGGACATCGTTCTCCCTCGGTCGGCGGGGGTCAGGCGCAGGCCGGTCGCGGTGCAGGTCGCGTCAGGAGCGGACAGTACAGGCCGCAACCCGTGCCCGCCGGGTCACTGAGCGTCCGCGACGGTGGGCTGTGACGGCGTGCCCTTCTTCCGTCCGCCGCGCTGCATGTCGCCGCTCGTCGTGCGCCGGCCGGGGTCGATGAGCCGCTTCCACTTCGCCTGCGCGGCCTGCCGGCTGTTGAGCTGCGCCTGCACGGCGTCGGCGACCTGGGCCCAGGTCATGCCGTCGGAACGCAGCTGCCGGATCAGGTCGCGCTCGTAGTAGTCGGCGAGCCGCCGCAGCTCCTGGACCATCGCGTACCAGGCCGCAGCGCCGTTGCGGGTGAGCGTCCCCTCCTTGGCCTTCGCCTTGAGCTGGTCGATCTGCTTGGTGATCGACGGGTCGCGGGTGATCTGCGGGTCGGCCTGGTCGAGCCAGCGCTGGGCCTCGTCGAACTTCATGCTGGCATCGATACGTTGACGCTCACGGATAGTCAACGACCGCACGACGGCGTGTCGCGATCCCGTGCTCCGACCGCGGCCTACAGGCCCCCGAGCGGCTCCACCGCGGTCACCCAGACGACCGCGGCGCCCTCTTCGTCCGACGCGGCCAGGTCGACCTCGGCGCTGATCGCCCAGTCGCGGTCGCCGGCCGGGTCGTCGAGGACCTGCCGCACGAGCCAGCGCTGCGGCTCCTCGGTGATCGTGAGGAACTGCGGGCCGCGGGCGTCGGGCCCCGTGCCGATGGCTGCCGTGCTGTCGCCGTGCTCCGCGAAGTACGGCTCCAGCGCCTCCCGCCAGCGCTCGCCGTCCCAGCCGGCCTCGCGGTCCAGCTCGCCCAGCAGGTCCCAGCGTCGCAGCGCGGCCAGCTCGACCCGGCGGAAGAGCGCGTTGCGCACCAGCACGCGGAAGGCGCGGGTGTTGCGGGTGACGCCCGCGGGGCTTCGCAGAAATCCTGCAGGGTCCAGCGGCGGGCGGCCCTCCTCGATGGCGTCCTCACCGGCTGTGTCCAATCCCTGGGCGAGCTTCTCCCACTCGTCGAGCAGGCTGGAGTCGACCTGGCGCACCAGCTCGCCGAGCCACTCGACGACATCGGTCAGCTCTTCGGTCTTGGCCTCGTCGGGCACGGTCTGGCGCAGCGCCCGGTAGGCGTCGGCGAGGTAGCGCAGCACCAGACCCTCGGAGCGGGCGAGCTGGTAATGCCCGACGTACTCGACGAACGTCATCGCCCGCTCGCTCATGTCGCGCACCACCGACTTCGGCGACAGCCGCGCGTCGGCCACCCACGGATGGGCGCGCCGGTAGGACTCCAGGGCGCCGGTGAGCAGCTCGTCGAGCGGTTTGGGCCAGCTGACGTCCTCGAGCAGCGTCATCCGCTCCTCGTACTCGATGCCCTCGGCCTTCATCGCCGCCACGGCCTCGCCCTTGGCCTTGCTCTGCTGCGCGTACAGCACCGGCCGCGGGTCGTCCAGCGTCGCCTCGACGACGGACAGCACGTCCATGGGGTAGTCGGGGGAGTCGCGGTCGAGCAGCTCCAGCGCCGCGAGGGCGAACGGGGACAGCGGCTGGTTCAGCGCGAAGTCGAGCTGCAGATCGCCGACGATGCGCACCCGCCTGCCCTCCGGGTCGGGCTCCGCCAGCTCCTCGACGACCCCCGCCTGCCGCAGCCCGCGGTAGATCGAGATGGCCCGCAGGATGTGGCGGCGCTGCCGGTCGCGCGGCTCGTGGTTGTCCTCCAGCAGGTGCCGCATGGCGGCGAAGGCGTCGCCGGGCCGCGAGATCACGTTGAGCACCATCGCGTGCGACACGACGAAGTGGCTGGTCAACGGCTCCGGCTGGGCGTTCTGCAGGCGCTCGAAGGTCTTGTCCGACCAGTTGACGAACCCCTCGGGCGCCTTCTTGCGCACGATCCGACGGCGCTTCTTGACGTCGTCGCCCGCCCGCGCGAGCAGCCGGGCGTTCTCCACCTCGTGCTCGGGCGCCTGCGCGACGACCGTGCCGACGACGTCGTAGCCCGCCCGGCCGGCGCGCCCGGCGATCTGGTGGAACTCGCGGGCCTTGAGCCCGCGGCTGCGCACCCCGTCGTACTTGGTCAGCGCGGTGAACAGCACCGTGCGGATCGGCACGTTGATGCCGACGCCGAGGGTGTCGGTACCGCAGATGACCTTGAGCAGGCCGGCCTGCGCGAGGGTCTCCACCAGGCGCCGGTAGCGGGGGAGCATGCCGGCGTGGTGGACGCCGATCCCGTGCCGGACCAGCCGGGACAGCGTCTTCCCGAACCCCGCGGTGAACCGGAACTTGCCGATCAGGTCCGCGATGGCCTGCTTCTCCTCGCGGCCCGTGACGTTGACGCTCATCAGGGCCTGCGCCCGCTCCACCGCCGACGCCTGGGTGAAGTGCACCGCGTAGACGGGGGCCTCGTGCGTCGAGAGCAGCTCGGTGATCGTCTCGTGCAGCGGGCTCAGCACGTAGCGGTAGTGCAGGGGGACGGGCCGCTCGACCGACGTGACCAGCGCAGTCGGCCGGTCCGTGCGACGGGTCAGGTCGTCGCGGAAGAAGGTGACGTCGCCCAGCGTGGCCGACATGAGGAGGAACTGCGCCTGCGGCAGCTCGATCAGCGGCACCTGCCACGCCCAGCCGCGGTCCGGGTCGGCGTAGAAGTGGAACTCGTCCATGACGACCGACCCGACGTCGGCGCGCGCGCCGCTGCGCAGGGCGATGTTCGCCAGAATCTCGGCGGTGCAGCAGATGATCGGCGCGGTCTCGTTCACGGCGGCGTCACCGGTGAGCATCCCGACCTTGTCCGCGCCGAACACGTCGATGAGGGCGAAGAACTTCTCGCTGACCAGCGCCTTGATCGGCGCGGTGTAGAACGTGCGCTGCCCGCGGGCCAGCGCGGCGGCGTGCGCCCCGATCGCGACCAGCGACTTCCCCGAGCCGGTCGGCGTCGAGAGGATCACGTTCGCGCCCGTGACCAGTTCCAGCAGCGCCTCCTCCTGGGCGGGGTAGAGCGAGATCCCCTGCTCCTCGAAGGCCCACTCGGCGAACACCTCCACCAAGATGTCGGGATCGGGCGCGGGTGGGAGGCGGTCGGTCAGCAGCATGATGGGACCGATCGTCCTCTCCGCCGCGCTGCCGGGCGCGAGGGGGCGGCCGTTCGAGGAGGCGACTGCCGCCATCCGGCGTCGGCCCGTCACCCTGCGGCTACGGTGGGCCCCGTGCCAGGTACGGGGGCGCCGCGCGCCGCGGGAGCCGGGGTCGCGGGCTCCGCCCGTCCGTCCGGCACGTCCATGCCCCAGCTGGTGCCGCCCATGCTCGCCGCGCCCGGCTCGCTGCCGGACGACGGCGACTGGGTCGTCGAGTTCGCCTGGGAGGGGCTGCGCTGCCTCGCGCACGTCCATCCGGACCGGGTGCGGCTGCGCACCGTGAACGGTCGCGACGTGACGTCGTCATTCCCCGAACTGGTCGAGCCGCTGACCCGGCGGGCGCCGCGCGCCGGCATGGTGCTCGACGGGACGGTCGTCGCGGTCGGTGAGAGCGGCCTGCCGCGGCGCCGCCAGCTCCAGCGGCGGACGGCGTCCACCCACCCGTCGGCCGCCGTGCTGCGCCGGACGCCGGTGGGGTTCGTCGTCGGCGACATGCTGTGGACCGCCGGGCGCGACCTGGTCGACCTGCCCTACCGGCAGCGCCGGGAGCTGCTCGAGGAGCTCGGCCTCGCCCGGCCGCCCGTCGTCGTCTCGCCGACGTTCCCCGTCGCGGAGGCGTCGGCCGTGATGCGCACCGCGGAGGAGTACGGCGCCGAGGCGCTGCATGCCCGCCACCTCGACGCCCCGTACCGGCCCGGCCGGCGGCCCCGGTCGTGGCTGCGGGTCCCGCTGCGCCGGTCCGGGCTGGTGGTCGTCGGCGGGTGGACGCCGGCTGACCCGCAGCGGCCGGACCGGGTCGGCGCCCTGCTGCTCGGCGTGCCCGACCTCGACCCCGGCGAGGGGCTCCGCTACGTGGGCCGCGTCGGTCTCGGCGCGGGGGAGGAGCTCCGGGAGATCACCGCCGAGCTGACCCGGATCCGTCGGCCGGGGTCGCCGTTCGTCGCGCCGCTGCCCGCGGCCGTCGCCCGCGATGCGCAGTGGGCGGCCCCCCGCCTCGTCGGGCGGGTGGAGTTCACCGACTGGACGGCGGACGGCCGGCTCCGGCTTCCCGCGTGGCGAGGCCTGGTCGACCGCGACCCGGCCGATCCGCCGCTGCTGCGGCAGCCTTCCTCGCCCGACGCCGTCGCTGCCGTCCCGGCCATTCCCCGCCAGGAGCGGCGCGACGTCGCGGCGCCGGCCGCGGCGCCGCCCGCGTCACCGCCGGCGGCCGCTCCGGCGGAGCCGGCCGAGAGTGCAGCGGCCGCCGCCCCGGAGGAGTCGACGCGCGCCGCGGCGCCGGTCGAGGCGCGCCGGCTCGAGCAGCATTTCGTCTACAACGCGCTGAACACCATCGCCGCCCTGATGCGCACCGACCCCGGCCGGGCTCGTGAACTGCTGCTCGGGTTCGCCGACCTGAACCGGGTCGCCGACCGCCCCGAGGGCACACCCGGCACGCTCGGCGACGAGCTCACGGCGGTGCGGGCCTACCTGCAGCTCGAACAGGCCCGCTTCGGCCCCCGGCTCCAGGTGGAGATCGTGGTCGACGAGGGCTTGCACGCCCTGCCGATGGCACCGCGGCGGGTGCTGGACGCGGTGCGGGCGATGGTGCAGCAGCGGATCGAGCCGCGGCGCGGCGGCGGCACGGTGACGGTGACGGTGGAGCGGGCCGGCGCGGGCTGCGTGGTCCGGGTGGGGGAGCGCGACGGCGACGGCCGCGACAGCGAGCCCACCGTCGTCCCGACAGGCTGACCGGCGCGGAACCGCTCGGCGTCGCCTGCCGCGCGCGGCCCGCGGAGTCCCTGTTCAGCATTGATCCACTAGGGCAACACGCGGCGGAAACATGGGCTCGGTATGTTGCGCGCCATGCTCGGCCTTCCCGACGGGACTCGCGCCTGCCTGTTCGACCTCGACGGCGTCCTCACCGACACCGCCAGCGTCCACGCCGCGGCGTGGAAGCAGATGTTCGACGACTTCCTGCGTGCTCGCGCCGAGCGCACGGGCACGCCGTTCGAGCCGTTCGACGTCAAGGCCGACTACGGGCCCTACGTGGACGGCAAGCCGCGGCTGGACGGCACCCGCGGCTTCCTGGCCTCCCGCGGGATCACGCTGCCCGACGGCGAGTCCACCGACGGGCCGGACGCCGAGACCGTCAACGGGCTCGCGACCCGCAAGAACGAGCTCGTCCACGAGAAGATCCGCACGGTCGGCGTCGACGTCTACCCGGGATCCGTGCGCTACCTGCACGCCGTGCGCGCCGCCGGCCTCACCACCGCCGTCGTGTCGTCGTCGGCCAACGCCGAGCTGGTGCTGCAGGTCGCGGGCCTCGCCGACCTGATCGACCACCGCGTCGACGGGGTCGTCGCCAAGCAGCGGAACCTGCCCGGCAAGCCCGCACCCGACACGTTCCTCGCTGCGGCGGCCGACCTGGGCGTGCCCAAGGAGCAGGCGGTGGTGTTCGAGGACGCCCTCGCCGGGGTCGAGTCCGGCCGCGCGGGCGGGTTCGGCTTCGTGGTGGGCGTGGACCGGCTCGGTCAGGCCGAGGCGCTGCGCCGGCACGGCGCCGACGTGGTCGTCACGGATCTCGCGGACCTGCTGGGGGAGAGCGAATGAGTCCCGATCCCGGCCGGCCGTTCACCGTCGAGCCGTGGGTCGTGCGTGAGCCGTCGCTCGACATGGCGTCGATGGGCGTCACCGAGACGGTCTTCGCCCTGTCCAACGGCCACATCGGCCTGCGCGGCAACCTCGACGAGGGGGAGCCGCACGCCACCCCGGGCACCTACCTCAACTCGTTCTACGAGCGGCGCCCCCTGCCGTACGCCGAGGGCGGCTACGGCTACCCGGAGTCCGGCCAGACCATCATCAACGTCACCAACGGCAAGATCATCCGCCTGCTGGTGGACGACGAGCCGTTCGACCTGCGATACGGCCAGCTCCACCGCCACCAGCGGGTGCTCGACCTGCAGGCCGGCACGCTCACCCGCGAGGTCCGGTGGAGCAGCCCGGCGGGCAAGACCGTCAAGGTGCGCAGCGAGCGACTGGTCTCGCTCACGCAGCGGGCCGTCGCGGCGATCTGCTACGAGGTCGAGGTCGAGCAGCCCGCGCTGATCGTGGTGCAGTCCGAGCTCGTGGCCAACGAGCAGCTGCCCACGGCGC
Organism: Pseudonocardia charpentierae; assembly: GCF_031845345.1. Lineage (NCBI taxonomy): Bacteria > Bacillati > Actinomycetota > Actinomycetes > Pseudonocardiales > Pseudonocardiaceae > Pseudonocardia > Pseudonocardia charpentierae. The sequence goes on from NZ_JAVREJ010000003.1 coordinate 473,058, forward strand.
ACGGCGGCGACCCCCGCGTCGAGGCGGCCCTGCACAATCCGCTGGTCGCCGAGCAGCACCGCAGCGATCCCTCCGGCGCCACGCTGATCCACCACACCCGCCACTCGGGGCTGCGGGTGGCCGCGGCGATGGACCACGAGGTCCGCGGGCCCGAGGGCACCAAGATCACTTCTGAGTCCAGCGAGGACATCGGGCGCACCACCGTCATCTGCCGCCTCCAGCCGGGCACGGTCCTGCGCGTGGTCAAGTACCTGGCCTACGGCTGGTCGTCGCGGCGTTCGCTGCCCGCGGTGCACGACCAGGTCCGCGCCGGGCTCGCGGCCGCGCGCTACACCGGCTGGGACGGGCTGCTCGACGAGCAGCGCACCTTCCTCGACGACTTCTGGACCACCGCGGACGTCGAGATCGACGGCGACGCGGAGCTGCAGCAGGCCGTGCGGGTCGCGGTGTTCCACGTGCTCCAGGCCGGGGCGCGGGCGGAGCGGCGCGCGATCGGCGCCAAGGGGCTGACCGGCCACGGCTACGACGGCCACACGTTCTGGGACACCGAGACCTTCTGCCTCCCGGTGCTCAGCCACCTCCAGCCCGACGCGGCGGCGGACGCGCTGCGCTGGCGCCAGTCGATCCTGCCGCTGGCCCAGGAGCGGGCCCAGCAGCTGGGCTTCTCCGGCGCCGCGTTCCCGTGGCGGACGATCCGCGGGCAGGAGTGCTCGGGCTACTGGCCGGCAGGCACGGCGGCGTTCCACATCAACGCCGACATCGCCGACGCCGTGCGGCGCCACGTGCTGATCACCGGCGACACCGACTTCGAGCGCGAGGTCGGGCTCGAACTGCTCGTCGAGACGGCCCGGCTGTGGCGCACCCTGGGCCACCACGACTCGTCCGGCGAGTTCCGCATCGACGGCGTGACGGGCCCGGACGAGTACACCGCCATCGTCGACAACAACGTCTACACCAACCTCATGGCCCAGCTGAACCTCCGCTACGCCGCTGAGGTGGCCGCCCGGCACTCCCGCGCCGCGGCCCGGCTCGGGGTGAACGCCGAGGAGATGGCGAGCTGGCGCGACGCCGCGAAGTCGATGCGCATCCCGTTCGACGAGGTGCTCGGCGTGCACCCGCAGAGCGAGGGCTTCACCCACCACGAGGTGTGGGACTTCGAGCACACGCCGGCCGAGAAGTACCCGCTGCTGCTCAACTACCCGTACTTCGACCTGTACCGCAAGCAGGTCATCAAGCAGGCCGACCTCGTGCTCGCGATGCAGCTGCGGCCCGACGCGTTCACTCCGGAGGAGATGGCCCGCAACTTCGCCTACTACGAGGCCGTGACGGTGCGCGACTCGTCGCTGTCGGCGTGCACGCAGGCGATGGTCGCCGCCCGGACCGGGCACCTCGACCTCGCCTACGACTACCTCGCCGAGGCCGCGCTGGTCGACCTGAACAACCTGGCGGGCAACACCGACCACGGCGTGCACATCGCGTCGATGGCGGGCACCTGGAACGCCGTGGTAGCCGGGTTCGGCGGCATGGAGTTCGACTCGTCGGGGCTGTCGTTCGCCCCGCAGCTCCCTCCGGCACTCAGCAAGATCAGCTTCGGGCTGGGCTGGCAGGGCAGGCAGCTGCGCGTGTCGATCACGGCGAGCGAGGCGGAGTACCACCTGGTCAGCGGTCCGCCGATGCGCCTGCGCCACCACGGCGAGCCGCTCGCGCTGGCCGACTCCCCGGTGGTCCGTCCGCTGCCGGAGCCGCCTTTCGTCGACCCGGTCGAGCAGCCCTACGGCCGCGCACCCCAGGCCCGGCACCCCGGCGGCTGAGCGCGCGGGCACGGGAGCCGTCGGGATTGACGGCCGGACGGCCGGGGTAACGCAAGGAGCCCGGCGCTCCTGCGCCGGTCCCCGACCCCGGAGAGGACCCCCGTGAACCCCGACCGTGCCCGCGAGATGCTGACCGCCGAGCTCAAGGAGCTCGACGACCGGGCCGAGTTCGCCGCGGCGTCCGCGGCCGAGTCGGCGTCCGGCGACCTTGCCGCGAACGAGTCCGGCACCACCCAGCACCCGGCCGACTTCGGCACCGAGATCACGAACCGGATGGAGAGCGAAGGGCTGGTCCGGACGGTCGAGCTGCAGCGGCGGCGCGTGCAGGACGCGCTGGACCGGCTGGACGACGGCACGTACGGCCGGTGCACGGTCTGCGGCACCGAGATCGACGACGAGCGCCTCGAGGCCCGTCCGGAGGTCGTCACCTGCCGCGAGCACGCCGACGCGATCCCGGTCGGGGGCTGAAGCCCGTCACCGAAGGGGCGCTCCGCGCCGGAGGTGGTTCATCGCGACCGGTGCGGGGGTAAATCCGGCCCGTGACTGCAACCGACCCTCAGCCCGGGAGGGCGGAAACCGACGACTGCCCCGCGGACCTCGTCCGTGTCGACCCCACCGAGCCCGGGCTCACCCGGCGTCGGCGCGGCCGGGGCTTCAGCTACCACGACGAGTCCGGCGCCGTGATCACCGATCCCGCCGAGATCGCCCGGCTCAAGGCGCTGGTGATCCCCCCGGCGTGGCAGGACGTGTGGATCAGCACCGACCCGCGGGGCCACATCCAGGCCGTCGGCACGGACGCCGCCGGACGTCGCCAGTACCGCTACCACGAGGACTGGCGACGCGCCCGCGACGTCGTGAAGTACGACCGTGTGCTCACGCTCGGGGCGACGCTCGCGGACGTCCGCGAGGAGGTCGTCCGGCGGCTGCGTGAACCCGGCCTGGGCCGCGACCGGGTGCTGGCCGGCGCGGTGCGGATGCTGGACGTCGGGGTCTTCCGGGCGGGCGGCGAGCAGTACGCGCCCAGCGACGACGACGATGACGGCACCTTCGGGCTCGCGACCCTGCGCCGCGAGCACGTCAGCCTCAAGCGCGGCGCCGTGCTGTTCGCCTACCCGGCCAAGGGCAACATCCCCCGCACGCTCGCGCTGCGCGACCCGCTGCTGCACCGCGTCGTCGGCTCCCTGCTGCGTCGCAAGGGCGGTGGCGAGGAACTGCTCGCCTACAAGATCAAGCGCGACTGGTGCGACGTGAAGACCTCCGACCTCAACGGCGCGGTGAAGGAGCTGGCGGGGGAGGGCTACACCTGCAAGGACCTGCGCACCTGGAACGCGACCGTGCTGGCGGCGGTGACGCTGGCTGCGGGCGCCGCCGAGGCAGGCGTGCCGGGGTCGGAGCGCGGCCGCAAGCGCCTCGTCACGGCTGCGGTGAAGCAGGTGTCGGAGCACCTGGGCAACACCCCGACGGTCGCGCGGTCGTCGTACGTCGACCCGCGGGTGCTGGAGCGGTTCGAGGACGGCCGCACGGTGCTGCCCGTGCTGCAGAAGCTCGAGGGCTGCGAGGCGGGACTGCCCGCGGACGACGGGACCCGCGCGGTGCTGGAGCGTGCGGTGGTGGAGCTGATCGCGGGCTGAGCGCGCGGCCCGGATGTAGCGAAAGCGGCTTTCAGTGCGGTAGATGCACCCAACGCCGCTTTCGCTACATCACCCGGTCGCAGCGGCGCGCTAGGACGCTCCTGAACAATCGTCTTGTGGGGCCTGGTGGGATGAGCAGGGCCTCTCAAGGCGGTCGATCCGGCGGTCAACGCCCTCGCGGGGGACAGCGAGTTCGCCTGCCTGTCGCGGCCGTGA